>CAZTTB010000092.1:0-3316 GCA_964616005.1 uncultured bacterium
GTCGCACGGGCGGCCGAACAGTTGGACGGGGAGGAGCGCCTTGGTGCGCGGCGTGATGGCGGCCTCGACCCTCGCGGCGTCGAGGTTCAGGCTCTCCAGCTCGATGTCGACGAAGACGGGCGTGGCACCCACCACGCTGATCGCCTCGGCGGTGGCGAAGAAGCTGAAGGGCGTGGTGACGACCTCGTCGCCGGGCCCCACCCCCAACGCCCGCAGGGCGATGACGAGGGCATCGGTGCCGGAGTTCACGCCCACGGCGTGACGCGTGCCTAGGAAGGCCGCGGCCTCCTGCTCGAAGGCCTTCACGTCCGGGCCCATGATGAACTTCCCGGAGCGCACGACCGCGAGGAGCGCGGCCTGCACCTCGTCCCACAAGCCGTCGATCTCCGGGGAGAGATCGAGCACGGGCACGTTCTTGAGGTCGATAGCTTGACTCACTGGATCCTCCGCACGCAGGCACCGTCCACCAGCTGGTAGACGTGGCCCTGGCTGTCCGTTGCACGCCCCTGGGCATCGAACTCGAGGCGGTCGCCGTAGGCGCTCATCCAGCCGATCCGCCGGGCGGGCACCCCTGCCACGATGGCATAGTCCGGCACGTCCCTGGTCACCACCGCGCCGGCCGCCACGAACGCCCCTTCCCCCAGCGTGACGCCGCACACCACGGTGGCGTTGGCGCCGATGCTCGCCCCGCGACCCACGCGCGTCTCCTGATAGTCCGCGGAGGTGTTGCGCGGGAACGCGCTACGGGGGGTCCGCACGTTGGTGAAGACCATGCTGGGGCCGCAGAAGACGTCGTCCTCGAGCACCACCCCTTCGTAGACGCTGACGTTGTTCTGGATCTTGACGTTGTCGCCGATGGTCACGTTGCTGGCCACGAACACGTTCTGCCCGAGCGAGCAGCGCTCGCCGACGACCGCGCCGGACATGACGTGGCAGAAGTGCCAGACTCGGGTTCCGCGGCCGATCCGCGCGCCCGCGTCCACCACCGCCGTCTCGTGCACCAACGCCGTGGCGTGCACCGCGGCCTCGCTTCCGCCGCCACCGCTCACAGCGTCGCCACCTCGCTCGGCGACGAGCGACCGTCGTCGGAGAGCACCACCGACTCGCCGTTGGTGACCAGCGACCGCTGCGCCGCCTGCAACACGTGCAGCACGTCCGCGCCGCTGGCGCCGTCGGTGAGCGGCGGCTGCCTGGACGCCATGGCGTCGAGGAAGGCCTGGCACTCCGCCCGCAGCGGCTCGGTATCGGGGAACGGGACGGGAACGCCGTCGGCGCGCACCGCCACAGGGTCGCCTCCGGCCCCGTCGAGCTCGACGTGCTGGTCGTAGAGCAGGAGCTGCTTGCTTACGTCGTCGAAGCTGGCCATGCGCCGGTCGCCGATGACCACCAGCCGCTGCTCCTTGAAGGGGTGCAGCCAGGACACGTGGATGTGCGCCCGCACCCCGTTGTTGAAGAGCAGGTGGGTGACGGTCACGTCGGCGATGTTGGGCTGCAGGTAGGAGCCGCCGGTGGCCGACACCTGGAACGGCAGCTCGCCCATCAGGCGCAGGATCACCGCGACGTCGTGGGGCGCGAAGCTCCACAGGATGTTCTCCTCGCGGCGCACCTTGCCGAGACTGAGCCGGTTGGAGTAGACGTACTGGACGCGCCCGAGCTCGCCTTCGCGGACCATGCGGGTCAGCTCGACGATGGCCGGGTGGTACTCCAGTACGTGACCCACCATCAGGATGCGGCCGCCGGCCCGGGCCAGGCGGACCAGCTCCGCGCCCTCGGCGTAGCGCAGCGCCAGCGGCTTCTCCGCGAAGACGTCCTTGCCCGCCGCCAGCGCGCGCTTCGCCAGCTGATAGTGGGTGGCCGCCGGGGTCGCCAGGACCACGCCATCGACGTCCGCGGCGAGGGCGCTGTCGAACTCCTCGACCACGCGCGCGTCCGGCGCCAGCTCGCGGGCCTTGGCTCGGCCGGCGTCGGTGGCGTCGCACACCATGCCGAGCGCGCCCAGCGAGGCGAAGTTGCGCACCAGGTTCTTGCCCCAGTAGCCGCATCCGACGACTGCCACCTTCATGCCATCACCTGCTCCGTTCCTGCCTCGGCGCGACGTCGGGCCGCGCCGGCCGGCGCAGTGGCACAACGCCCGTCATAGCGTCACGATGTCCTCGAGGGTGATCGCCGTCGGTGGCATGAGCCTCGAGCCCTCGGCTAGTTGCCTCTCGTGGATCCGGCTGCCTTCGTCGAAGATCCGGCGGTTTGGGCGAGTGTATGGACGATGTGCGCCGTCCTCCCTCCGTAGGCGCCGCCCGGCATGGGCCGAGGCTGGCACTCACGCACCCGGCGTGGCAGGTGGCTCGCCGGTGAGGTCGACCGAGCCGGCCCGGGAGCCGGCTCCATCTCCGCTGGCTCGAGCCCTGCCACGAAGCCGGAGCGTGCCTCCATTCTGCTGCGCCGCGCGACAGGTCTGTGGATTATTCGGAGCAAATTCGTCCTTCGCGCGTCGCCGGCAAGCAGCGCCTCGAAGAGGCCCCGCAGCGCCGACGATCGCCCTGTACCTGGTCCTCAGGCGCTACAACCGGACCCTGGCGCTGGTCGGGAGTCTGTTCGCCATGTTCTTCAACGTCTACGACGTGTGCGTGACCGAGCTGGGCTCGCTGACGCTGGTGAGCCTCGCCCACGGGTACGCCGGCGCCACCACCGAGACGCTCAGGAGCTCCCTGGTTCAGGCAGCCACCTACGGCTACTACGCGCTTCCCATCCAGACGACGCTCAGCTTCGCGATCGGCTCGATCGGCTACCTCTTCTGGTCCATCCCCATGCTGAAGGGGACCTTCCGCCGCTGGACCGCGATCTACGGGGCGGTCGCGAGCCTCGTGGGCATCGCCGGGTCGGCGGCCCCGCTGGTTCCGTCCTCCGCCATTCTCGGGCTGTGCCAGCTGATCTGCGTTCCCGCCGTAGGTTTGTGGTTCGTCTTCGTCGGGGTCCAGCTCCATCGGCACAGCAGAGCCGCCGGCGGTGCGTCGCTGCAACGGGCGGCCGCAGCGCCGTCGTTCCGCTAGCGGGCCGCTGCGATCGCTCCGCCCTGAAGCGCCAGTCCGCCTACGCGAGCGAGCCCAACCGCCTCACCCTCAACGGAGCTCCGTCACGCTGTTCCCGGTCTGGTTGGCGATCCAGACGTTGCCGCTGGCATCCGCCGCCACCCCCCAGGGCGAGCTGAAGCCGTAGCTGCCCGTGGCGTTGGAGTAGACGACGGGGTTGGTGGTGCTGCCCGCAGGGAGCTCCGTCACGCTGGCGAGAGCGGCGTTGGTGATCCAGATGTTGCCGCTGG
>CAZTTB010000092.1:3416-7087 GCA_964616005.1 uncultured bacterium
GGGAGCTCCGTCACGCTGGCGAGAGCGGCGTTGGTGATCCAGATGTTGCCGCTGGCATCCGCCGCCACCCCCCAGGGCTGGTCGAAGCCGTAGCTGCCGCCGGAGTACACCACGGGGTTGGCGAAGTCCCCGGCCGGGAGCTCCGTCACGCTGGGGGCACCGGCGTTGGTGATCCAGATGTTGCCGCTGGCATCCGCCGCCACCCCCCAGGGCTGGTCGAAGCCGTAGCTGCCGCCGGAGTACACCACGGGGTTGGCGAAGTCCCCGGCCGGGAGCTCCGTCACGCTGGGGGCACCGGCGTTGGTGATCCAGATGTTGCCGCTGGCATCCGCCGCCACCCCCCAGGGCGCGCTGAAGCCGTAACTTCCCGTGGCGTTGGAGTAGACGACGGGGTTGGCGTAGTCCCCCGCCGGGAGCTCCGTCACGCTGTCCGCCCCGAACTGGTAGTTGGCGATCCAGACGTTGCCGCTGGCATCCACCGCCACCCCGCGGGGCCCGCTGAAGCCGTAGCTGCTGCCGGAGTACACGACGGGGCTGGTGTACTCCCCCGACGGCAATTCCGTCACGCTGTTCCCGACTCCGTTGGTGATCCAGACGTTGCCGCTGTCGTCCACCGCCATCCCCAAGGGCCCGTTGAAGCCGTAGCTGCTGCCGGAGTAGACGGTAGCCGACAGCCCCTCCACCGTGACCAGCGTCATCCTCGTCGCCGCAGCGCCGCCGCTGCCGGCCGCGGTGAGCGTGAAGAGGTACTGAAGGCTGCTGCTACCCGCGTTGTTGCTTGGCAACGAGACGCGGGCGCTGGTGCTGGCGCCGAGATCCAGCGCGCCCGCGTAGGCGCTGCCGTTGACCGTCACCCCGGTGCCGGGACTGACGCTCAAGCTGTAGCCCGTGACGTTGCTGCCGCTCCAGCTCAGGGTGGTGCGTTCGCCGAAGCTAGCGAGCGTCGCGGGACTCGCCGAGAACGACGCGATACTCGGCCCGCTCGCGGTCTGCCGGCTGCACCCCGCCATCAGCAGGGTCACGCCGAGCGCAATAGCGGCGAGGGAACGACGGTGTCTCACGGCTACCTCCAGAGTGGGGCGGGCCCGAAGGCCCGCCCCGTTGAGCGTCGAAGAATGGCTCTGACGCTAGCTCACGGCTTCACCTTGGTGATCTGGGTCGACCAGTTGGCGAGCTCCGTGCGGGTGTCGCTGCAAAGACCGTTGTCGGCCAGGTAGTCGGCGTAGCTGCAACGCTGGTTGATCATCTCCGAGGCGATCCACAGATCGCCGTGCTCGTCGACGGCCCCGGCACCGTAGTCGCCCCAGCGCGGGGTGATCTGGCCCTGGTACTGCGGGTAGTTGCCGTAGTACTCGGTGAAGCCGTCCTGCGGGCCTTTGCCGAGCTGGGCTACGCGCAAGGGGCCGGCACCGAACCGGCTCACGGGCACATACGCGGCGCTGGGATAGACGAAGCGGCCGGTGAGCGTCGCAGCGATGACCCCCTGCTCGTGGGCGTTGAGGATGATGGCGGGGAAGATCAGGTTGGAGCCGAAGGGGGCGACCACGCCGCTCTTCAGCAGATGCGCGCTGAGCGACCCACCCTGCATGCGCGGAGCGATCTCGAACCAGGCCACACCGGCCCCGCTGCTGGACCCGGGGTGGCTCCGGGTGATTGTGGTGAGCGCCGCCCACAGGTGGCCGTTGACGTAGACGGTCTGCTTCATGCCGCTGTCGTTGGTGGCGATGCCGCCTTCGGTTTGCGGCGCTGGTGGGGCGCCGAGGCCGAGCAGGTCGTCATTGAGGGCGCTGGCCAACGGCACCGGCCCGGATCGCTGCGCCACGGTGGACGGCGGGTCGCCGTAGGGCCGCACGTGAACGCGGGTGCTGGTGAGGCTCACGCTCGGGCTGGCATCTGAGAGCGTGTCGGTGCCGGTAAGCGCCCATACGTCGATCTGGTGGGCGCTCGACTCGAACACCGTGGTAGCGCTGGTGAAGTAGGCTGTTCCGTTCTGGCCGCCGCCGTGCTCCCCATGGCTCTCGAAGCTCCGACCGAAGGCGTTGAGATGGCCGCCGCCATTCGTGCCGACGGGGATGGCGGGCGCCACCGAGTAGCCGACGAGTCCCTTGGAGTCGACCATCGGCATGGCGGCGACGTTAGCGGACCCGCCGCTCACCAGGCCCGACTTGTCGATGGCGTAGAGCCAGGCCCCGTAGTAGTCGCTGGTAACCAGGTTGAAGGCGTCGGTGGTGATGTAGACGCCATTGGCGTCCACGGCGAAATGCGGGTAATCGCCGAGGCAGAGGCCGACCCCGGGCGCACAATCTGGGCTGCCGTCGTTGGTGACGTCGAGGGTGTAGAGCGACCAGGTGCCTGTCGGATCCCCCGAGTTGCTGACGGCGAGGTCGAGGTGGTTGGTGCCGGTGAGGTACCCGGCGTACTGCCCCGAGGGCACGACGTCGAGGGTCAGCACCAGCAGGAACCAGCGGTTGCTGGTCGCATCGTAGTGGCATGACGGGTCGGTGATCGACGGGCCGAAGACGTCGTTGCTCGGATCGCTAGGGTCTCGCACGATGGCGGAGGCGTAGCCGTAGAACTGGTTGAGCGAGTACACCGGGCCGGCCGGCGTGCCACTTTCATGATATACGCGCACCACGTCGTTCACCGGCTCCACCACGTAGCCGTTGCCGACGCACAGGCCCTGGTCGGGCGGCTCGACGCTGAACTGGTTGCCGCTGTCGGCGGTGCGCTGGTCGAAGTGGTTGAGGCCCTCGAAGGTGTTCGCGGGGTGCCACAGGCTCTGGGTGCCGAGGCTCTGGGTGCTGAGCCCCTGGGCGTTGGATCCCTGCGTGGAGGCGCCACCCGTGGGTCCGGGCGGGGTGATGGGAACCTGCAGCTTCTGCGGGATGCGGTTCACCAGGCGCCCGCCGGGAACGGCTGCGCTCTGCTGCAGCTGCTGTGGGCTCAGGCTCTGCTGGCCGGGCTCGACCCCCAGCGGGCCGAGTTCGTGGCTCTGCACCACGGAAACAGTGCCCTGCGGCGCGGCGGCGAACTGCGCCGAGGTCGACCGGGGCACGAGTTTCCGGACATTGGTGCTCGCACTCTGCGTGGACGCGGCCGGCGCCTTCGGCACAACCTGCGTGCAGGCGGCGAGCGCGACAAGGACTGTGACGACGAACGTGAGACGGATCGTGTTTCTCACGTGTTCCCCCTTCTGGGTTGCCTCTAGGCCGCTAGTATCGATACTCGCGATGACGAGATGCCTGCCACCCGCGCGCCACGCGGGCACGTCTCACCCCCCTCATGGCTTCGGGCTCGCCCTCGCCTGGGAATGGCGGCTGCGCGCTGGCGTGCAGCGGGTGGGACGTCGGCCGGGCGCCCTGCCGAAACGGGTCGTACGTGGTGACAAGCGTAACGGATGAAGGACATGTGAACGGGATTCCCGGAAACGCCCGACACCGTGATCCGTGTCTCGCCCAACCGATCGGCGTACGTGTGGGGAGCTGCGGTGCGCCAGGCACGTGCCCGCACCACCCTCTCTCATGAGAGGCGGGACTATGGTGGGCGCATGGCAGCCTCCGGCGAACCCGACCTCCCCTCCTCGCACCCCGCCACGGGCGCCGCCCAGCCGACGCTCTTCGTCATCTTCGGCGCCACCGGCGACCTGGCCGGCCGCAAGCTCATCCCCGCGC
>CAZTTB010000093.1:0-7020 GCA_964616005.1 uncultured bacterium
TCACGCTCGGGTAGAGCACGGGTGAGATGCCGAGGGCGGCGTAGAGCCCCTCGAAGGCCGGCAACTCGAAGCCGGGCGCCAGGGCGGCCACGGCGCCCAGCCCCGCGGCCAGGCCGACGGCCGCGCCGCTGAGGCACAGCAACACGCTCTCGGTCAGGATCATGCGTACGACCTGCCGCCCTTCGGCGCCGAGCGCGATGACCAGGCCGAACTCGCGGACCCGCTCGATGAGGCTGAGGTAGACGGTGTTGAGGACGAGCAGGCCGGCGAGGACGTAGAAGATGAGGGACATGCCGTAGAGGATGGGGTTCATCATCTTCACCAGCCCGAGCAACGTGGGATCGAGCTCGCGCCAGGTCTCGACCGCGTAGCCGGCCCCCAGGACCTGCTCGAGGCGGTGGGCAGTCGCGCTGACGACCGCCTCCGAACGCATGTCGTGGAGCGAAGGGAAGTGCACTTCGAAGCGCCCCACCGCGTCGGGTGCAGCGAGCTCTTGCGCGGCGGCGAGCGACAGGTAGGCGGTGCTCGCCTCGGCGGTGGGATCGTCGAGGTGCACCAGGCCGCGCACGGAGTACCGCGCCGCGCCGATCCCCTCGGTGCCGGGGGCGTACACCGAGACCTCGTCGCCGATACCGACGTGGAGCGCATCGGCGAGCCCCGCCCCGAGCACGATGTCGCGCCGGTCGCCGGGCGGCACCAGGCTCCCGGCGAGCAGGGTGCGCCCGCTACCGGACTCGCCCAGCGTCGGGGGCCGGTCCTCGCCGAGGACCGCCGCGCCGCGCGAGCGCGAGCCGCTTGCGACCAGGGCCGGCACCTGCAGCACCCCGAAGACCACGCCTCCGGGCGCCGCCTGGGCGACGGTAGCCAGCAGCGTGTCGGCGGGGCGTAGCAGGCGATCCCGGAGATCGACCTTGTCGCGGTAGCCCTTCACGTGCACCTGCAGATGTCCGGCCCGCTGCGTCACGTCCTGGTAGAAGGAGTTGGTCAGCGCACCCCCCATGCTGTAGAAGAGGATCGAGATCAGCACCACCAACGCGACCGCGGCCGCGGTCGTGAAGCTGCGCCGGCGCTGCCGCCAGAGGTTGCGCCAGGCGAGGCTCAACACCCTGTGACCTCCCGCGAGCGGTGGTGCCAGAAGCCGCTCACAGCGCGCGCAGAGCCTCGGCCGGCCGCAGGTGGAGCAGCCTGCGGGCGGGCGCCAGCGCCGCGAATAGAGCGGCAAGGATGATGGTGATGGAGGCCCATCCCAGGTAGGCGATCGAGGTCGCGAAGTAGATCTCGTCGCCCAGCGCAACGTCCTTGAGGATGCCGCCGTAGAAGGTCATGATGAGCGGACCCACGAGGTTCACCTGGCCGAGAACGAAGTCGATGGCGTAGCCGAGAGCCGCGCCGATGACCAGCCCCATGGCCGCTGTGAACGTCGCCTCGAGGGTCACCATCCAGGCGAGGCTGAACGGATCGAGGCCCAGCGAGGCCGCCACCCCGAACTCGCGGGTGCGCTCGAATACGCTGACCACGACGGTGCTGAGAACGGTCACGGCAGCGAAGATGGAGAAGATCAGCGCCATCGGGATCATCGAGCGGCGCTTGGCCTCGATGCCGCTCATGAGTCCCGACAGCATGTCCTGAACGCTGTAGGCGCGCACCCCGGCAGGCAGGGCTCCGTCCCGGTCGAGGCGCGCGGCGACGCGTCGCTCCGAGCGGTACGGCACGTCCAGGGCCAGGCCCGTAGCCGTCGTCACGCCGGTGAGGCGACGGGCGTCGGCGATGTCGACCATCACCGTGGAACGGTCCACGAAGGCGATGCCCGAGTTCACGATGCCGACGACCCGCAGCCCCAGGGCCTGTGGACCGGCGAGCGATTGCGCATCCACGACCAGGCGCTCGCCCACGCGCACATCGAGCTGCTTCGCTAGCTCGCTGCCGAGCACGATCTCGCCGGGCTCCGTGAGCATCCGGCCGATGCCGACGCTCGCGGGCACGTTGCTCACCTGCGCTTCCCGCTGAGGTTCCACGCCGCGTGCCTGCGCGGCCAGGGCGGTGTACGGCGAGCGCAGCAGGGCAGGGAAGGTGAGGCGGGCCGCGACCGCACCGACGCCGGGCAGGCGCGCGATCCCGGCGCGCAAGTCGAGCTCGGGTAGGGCATTCTGCGGGTCCGGATCGGCACGGTACGCGGTCGTGGTCACCAGCACGGGAGCGCTGCCGTAGCGTCCCTGGCTGCTCAGCAGGGAAGCGACGAAGCCGTCGTAGAAACCCCAGAACAGGATGATCGCGAGGGTGGCGTACGCCACCACGACGAGCAACAGCAGCGTGCGGCTGCGGTGCCTCCACAGGTTGCGCCACGCGAGTCGGGCGACCGAGTACGCCACGCACACCCCTCCTGTCGCCGATGGATCGAACCGCGACCCTTCTCATGGTAGCGCCTTTGCAACGTGCTCGACGGGGCGAGTGTCCTGGTCGCGGGTCGGCGGACGCGCTCTTCAGATCTCGAGCGCGGCGAACCAGGCCGCCAGGCGTGCGACATCTTCCTGCGTGAGGTCGTGGCCGGCCTCGAGCTCATCGGCCTCCACGGTGGCGCCGGCAGCCTCCAGCAGCGCGGGAAGCGCGCGGCCGGCAGGCAGGTAGGGGTCGTTCCGGCCGAGCAACAGCAGCACCTCGGTGCCCTGGAGCGAGGGTATCGGTGGGTGCTCGAACGGCTGCACCGCGCGCAGCAGCGCGACCGCACCGAAGGTGGCGGGATCGAGGAGCTGAGCCGCCAGGGCGACGTTGGCGCCGTTGGAGTAACCTAGCGCCGCGCGCCGCGACGCCGCGCCGGCATGTCGTGCAGCGGCGCTCCGGACGAACGCGCTCAGGGCCCCGGCCTCGGAGGCGAGGTGCTCCTGGTCGTAACGGAACGCATCGAACCGGCGGAAGTAGCGGGTGGCGCCCTCCTCGTTCGAGCGCCCCCGCACGCCCACGAGGAGGTGGCCGGGGGCCACCGCCCGGCCGAGCTCCAGGAGGCTCGTCTCGTCGCCGCCGGTGCCGTGGAGTAGGAACAGCACGCCGCGTGCCGGGCCGCGCACCGGCGCGCGCACGGTGTGGACCCAAGCTGCGAGAGGGCCATCGTCGGCCCCCGTCACGCCAGTGGTCTCAGGTGCGCTTCGATGGCGGCGCGGCGCGGCTCCAGGAACGGCGGCAGCGCGAGCCCCTCCCCGAGGCTGGCGAGCGGTTCGTCGACGTCGAAGCCGGGCCCGTCGGTGGCGATCTCGAAGAGGATGCCGTTCGGCTCGCGGAAGTACAGGCTCCGGAAGTAGAAGCGGTCCACTTGCCCGCTATGGGGGATGCGGTGCGTATCGAGCCGCTCCAACCAGGCGCGGTGCCGTTCGTCATCGGCGGTGCGGAAGGCGACGTGATGGACGCCCCCGGCCCCGGGTCGTGCCGGCGGCAGGTCGGGCTGCACGGCCAGGTGGAGCTCGGAGCCGGGCCCACCGTCTCCCATGGCGGCGACCAGCACCTCGTGCCCGCTTTCGAGCCGGTAGCTGCGCGCGAGCTCCATCCCCAGCACCTCGACCAGCAGGCTCGCGGTGGGGCGAGGATCGGGGACGCTGAGGGTGACGGGGCCCAGTCCCCGGATCTGCAGCTCGCTCGGCACGGGGCTCGCGTCCCAGGGATGAGCGTCCCCGAGGCCGCCGTCGTCGACGAGGGCCAGGCGCTGGCCTTCGGAGTCCTCGAAGGCGAGCGTAGCGCGCCCGTCGAGATCGCGCGGCTCCTCGACCCTGGCTCCGGCGGCGCGCAGGCGGGCCGCCCACCAGGCGAGCGTGTCGGCGCCCCCGGCCACGCGCAGACCGGTGCGGGCGATGCTGTGGGTGCCGCGGCGTTCCCGCGCGGCCATGGACCAGTCGAAGAAGGTCAGGTCGGTCCCGGGTGAGCCCAGGCCGTCGGCGTAGAAGAGGTGATAGGCACGGACGTCGTCCTGGTTCACCGTCTTCTTCACGAGGCGCATGCCCAGCGTGTCGCGGTAGAACGACAGGTTCTCGCGGGCGCGGGCGGTCACCGCGGTCAGGTGATGGATGCCGTGGAGCGTCGGTCCCTCGGACATGGCGCCACTGTACGAGCCGTGTGCGGCCCGTGGCACGCTCTGCGCTACCGCGTCGTCGCGGAGCCGGGCGCGCTCGGCGGGCAACGGTATCCTGGGCCGAGCTCATGGTCCGCCTCCTCGCGCTGTTCGGCGCCGTCACCATCTCCTTCTCCGCCATCCTGGTGCGCCTGGCGGATCTGTCGCCGTCGACGACGGCCTTCTTCCGGCCGGCGTACGCCTTGCCGGTCCTGCTGGTGTTGGCGCTGGCCTCCAGGCGCCACGATCCGCGTGGGCCCGCCCTGCGCGCGGCCACCGTGGCGGCGGGGACGCTCATGGGGCTGGCGTTCGTGTTCTGGAACTACTCCATCGCCGACATCGGCGCGGGAGCCGCCACGGTGCTCAGCAACACGCAGGTCGTGTTCGTCGGCGTGGCCGCCTGGCTGCTGTTCGGTGAGCGTCCCAGCGGGACCGCCGCGGTGGCGGTGCCGCTGGTGTTCGCCGGCGTCGTCCTGACGTCGGGACTGGGGCTGGAGAGCGCCTACGGGCGGTCGCCGGTGATCGGTGCGCTCTGGGGGCTCGCCAACGCCGGCGTCTATGCGGCGTTCTTGCTGCTGTTCCGGGCCCTGAACCGCGGGAGGGGGCTCCCGGCCGGGGTGCTCTTCGACGCCTCGCTGGGGGCGTCGTTGGCGACCCTGGCATCGGGTCTGCTCACCGATCCCGGCTTCTCGCTGGCCTTCACGTGGCCGGCCCACGGCTGGCTGATCCTGCTGGCGCTGGGGCCGCAGGTGGTGGGCTGGCTGCTGATCCTCACCGCCCTGCCCCGCCTTCCCGCGCTCGAGACCTCGGTGATGCTGCTGGCGCAACCGATGTTGACCGTCGTCTGGGGCCGGCTGCTGTTCGCCGAACGGCTCTCCTGGGTGCAGGCGGGCGGGGTCGCCCTGGTGCTCGCCGGGATCCTGGCGTTGAGCCTCGCCGCGAGCGTGAGGCGCGCGTCGGTACGGCGGCAGGAGCGACTCTCATGAGCCGATTTGTTAGCGTTGACTCCATGACTGTCCTCCGTCGTCTCGCCCCACTGCTGGCGGTGGCCCTCCTGCTCGCGGGTTGCGCGCCGGCGGCGACGGGATCCTCGCCCGGCGCCCCCTATCCGATCCACAGCTCCGCGATCGTGACGCAGCCGGGCGGCACCGTGTACGTGGAGACGCACTTCACTTTCGATGACTTCGGCATCGACCCCACCACGGTGACGGGGGGGCTATGGTTCCCAACCGGTTACAACGCCGACTCGTCGGTCATGACCGCGAAGTTCTCCCTGGATCAGGTGCGCGTGCCCGCCGGGTGGAAGGTGGAGCTGGTGCAGGTTCAGGCCACGCGCGCCACCGTGGCGGGAGCGACGAGCTTCTCCAAGAGCACCCAGACCTACACGCTGACGGTGCTGTTGGCGGTCACCGCGAAGCAGGGTGCCGTTGCAGGCCCCTACCACCTCGGCGCCACGCTGACCTACCAGACGACCAGCCAACCGTTGCGGATCGACCTGCGCGTGGGGTGACGCGGCCCGGCGCGCACGACGTGCGCTAGAGGTCGACGCCGGCGCGCGCCAGCCCGCTCACGAGCCAGCAGTCCGTGTGCGTGCCGTGCCGCGCAAGGGTCAGGGCCACCGTGAAGCGAGCGACCGCGTCGTCGCGGCCGGTCACACGGACCTCGGCCCGGGCCGCGTCGCCGCGCCGCTCGAACCTCTCGACCTCCGCCGCGTCGTGCCCCAGGAGCGGTGCGTTGAGAGTGTTGTGCAAGGCTCGGCGGAAGGCGGCTTCGTCGCCGATGCCGCCGCGCATGCGGTCGGAGGCGAAGGCGTAGCTCACGCCGACGCCGTGGTCGGTGTACGGGGAATCGTTGGCGGCGAGCGCCCGCAGCACCAGCGTCAGCACCTCACGTGCGCCCAGATCCGGTGTCGGGGCGTCCCAGCCGGGTCGGGACGGCGTTCCGCTCACGTTCCCTTCTACCGCGCCGGGCGCGCCCCAGGCAATGCCGTGGCCGCCACGATCATGGGCCGGTCAGCGGGGCAGTGCCAGGGAGATGAACTTGGTCTCGAGGTACTCCTCGATGCCCCAGGGGCCGCCCTCGCGTCCCAGGCCGGACTGCTTGACGCCGCCGAAGGGCGCGTAGGGAACGCTGGGCACCCCATCGTTGACGCCGACGATGCCGTACTCGAGGGCTTCGGAGACCCGGAAGGCGCGGGACAGATCGTTGGTGTAGATGTAGGCGGCCAGACCGTAGGGCGTGTCATTGGCGGCGCGCACCGCTTCCTCGTCGTGCTCGAACGTGAGGATGGGGCTGACCGGTCCGAACGTCTCTTCCTGCATGAGCTGCATGTCGGCGGTGACGCCGAGCAACACGGTGGGTGCGAAGTACAGGCCTTGCAGCGCGCGTCCGCCGGCGGCCACCGTGGCGCCCTTGGCGAGAGCGTCCTGAACGTGCTGCTGCACCTTGTCCAGGCCGGCGGCGTCGACCAGAGGACCGATATCGGTGGCGTCCTGCAGCGGGTCGCCTACCACCAGCTCGTTGGTGGCCGCCACGTAGCGTTCCACGAAGGCGTCCGCGATGCCCTTGTGCACGTAGATGCGGTTGGTGCACACGCAGGTCTGGCCGGCGTTGCGGTACTTGCAGGCGATGACCTGCTCCACGGCGCGTTCCAGGTCGGCGTCGTCGAACACCAGGTAGGGCGCGTGGCCGCCGAGCTCCAGCGAGAGCTTCTTGATGGTCCGTGCGGACTTGCCGTAGAGGATGCGCCCGACCTCGGTGGAGCCTGTGAAAGTGAGCTTGCGGATGCGTGGGTCCTCCATCAGCGCGTCGGAAACCGGCACCGGGTCGCGCGCGGGGAGCACCTGCAGGGTGCCGGCGGGACCGCCCGCGCGCTCCCACAGCTCGCCCAGCAGCAGCGCCGACAGCGGCGTCTGCTCGGCGGGCTT
>CAZTTB010000094.1:0-6964 GCA_964616005.1 uncultured bacterium
AGCTCGGCGTCGGCGCGGCCTTCGCCTTCCACGCCGGGCACGTCCGGCAGGCGCCCGCCTGGTTGCAAGACCGCGGCCTGGAGTGGGCCTTCAGGCTCTTCACCGAGCCGCGCCGGCTGTGGCGGCGCTACCTCTACAACAACCCGAGGTTCCTGTTCCTCGCCGCCCTACAGTTGTTGCGTCGACGCTCCTGAGGCTGGGCCGGGCCCGCGGGCACACCCGCTGTCATGCCGCCGCCACGGCCGTCTTCGAATGCCTGCCTACTTCCCGAACACCAGGTTCGGGATCCACAGGCTGATCCCCGGCCAGTAGGCGATGACGAACAGCGCCGCGATCATGGGGATGAGGTAGACGAGCACCTCGCCGACGATGGCCTCGAAACGTATTCGGGCGATCTGCGACATGATGTACAGCCCGATCCCCACCGGCGGCGTGACGAAGCCGATGATGAGGCCGTAGACGAGGATGAGGCCGAACTGCACGGGGTCGATGCCGAACTGCGTGGCGACGGGCACCAGCACCGGCATCAGGATGAGCAGGGCGGGCAGCCCCTCCATGATCGCCCCGATCACCACCAGCAGCACGATGACGAGCAGCAGGAAGACGTACTTGGAGCCGCTGATGTTGACCATCAGCTGCGCGGCCTCGGCGGGCACGCGCTCGAAGGCCATGGCCCAGCCCATGGGCTTGCCGAAGGCGATCAGCACCATGATGACGCCGCTCATGAGGGCCGTCTCCTCGAGGATCTTGAAGACCTTGGCCCAGTTCAGGCGCCGCATCACCAGCCCCACCAGCATGGCGTAGACCGACGCCAGCGCTCCCGACTCGGTGGCGGTCACGACGCCCGTGAGCAGCGCCCCGATGATGACGACCGGCGTGGCCAGAGCGGGTGCGGCCCTCCAGAACGACCGCCAGATCTGCCCGAGCCTGGCGCGCTGCTCGCGCGTGAAGCCGCGGCGCAGGGCGATGAAGTGGTTGGCCACCATCAGGAAGATGCCGATGACGATGCCGGGCAGGATGCCGGCGAGCAGCACCCTGCCGGTGGAGACCTCGGCGCCGTAGGCGTAGATGACCAGCGGGATGCTCGGGGGGATGATCGGCCCGATGGCGGCGGACGCCGCCGCCACGGCGGCGCTGAAGGCGCGCGGGTAGCCGCGCTCGGTCATGGCGTTGACCTCGATGGAGCCGAGGCCGGCGGCGTCGGCCACGGCCGCGCCGGAGATGCCTGAGAAGATCATGCTGGCGACCACGCTCACCTGCGCCAGGCCGCCGCGTAGGTGGCCCGCCAGCGAGCTGGCGAAGTCGAACAGCTCGCGCGTGAGCCCGGTCTCGTTCATGATGATCGCTGCCAGGATGAAATAGGGAACCGCCAGCAACGGCACGCTGTGGACCGCCTCGACCATCTGCTGCGGGACGATGTAGAACGAGGTGCTGAGGCCGGCCACCAGCATCGCGGCGATGGCCGACAGGCCCATGCTGACGCCCACCGGCACGCCGACGATCATCGCCAGCAACAAGACGACGATCATCACCGCGCCGCTCACGCCGTCACCTCCTCCCCGGCCAGGAAGTCGAAGGCCGAGGCGATCATGGCGAGCGCCGTGAACGACAGCGACACCATCATCGGCAGGGTCAGCCAGTAGCGCGGCAGGGGAAGGATCTGCATGACCTGCCCCTGCATGCCGAGCAGGCGCGGGGTGGCGAGGAGGATGAAGACCACTGTGGCCGCGCCGGCCAACGTCGCCAGGAACAGCACCACCCGCTCGACGGGCTTCGGCAGGGCGCGCAGCAGCGCCGTGACGACGATGTCGCGCTTGCGGTTCACCGCCACGGCCGCACCGGTGAAGCTGGTGATCTCGAGCAGCAGCAAGGTGAGCGGCTGGGCCCACACGATGCCGCCGCGGAAGACGTAGCGCACCACCACCTGAACGAACGATAGCGACGTCATCACCGCCAGCGAGCTGACGGTGATGACCAGGAAGATCCGGTCGAGAACCGTGAGGAACGAGCGGAACTGCTTCATCGAGACGTCCTTCGCCGCCCGGCGGTGGCGTCGCCCCGAGCCGTCCGGGGCGCCTGAAGGGTGGGTGGGCCGCGCCTCGCACATCGCGGGCGCGGCCCTGGGGTTGCGGTCAGCCTGGCCCGGCTAGCACCTCACAGGCTGTTGATGTAGTCGATGATGCCGGCCGGGATGGTGCCGTCCTGCTCCCACTTCTGGTAGAGCTTCATGGCGACCTGGTGGAACGCCTGGTAGTCGAAGTCCTCGGAGTAGACGGCGCCCTTGGCCTCCATCTCCTGGATCGACTGCTTGACGCTCTGGGCCATCAGCTTGGAGGCGTAGGCCGACGCCTCGGTGTGCGCTCGCGTCAGCGCCTGCTGCAGGTTGGGTGGCAACGAGTCCCAGGTCGTCTTGTTGGTCATGAAGGCGATGCCCTGCGGGTACTCGTCGGTGCGCACGATGTACTTGGCGACCTCCTGGAAGCCCATGCTCTGGACCAGCGCCATCGGCGAGGTCACGCCCTGCACCGTTCCGCGGCTGAGCGCCTGGTAGGTGTCGGTCCAGGCCAGCACCTGGGGTTCCGCACCGGCCGCCTTCCAGAAGCCGACGAGCGCGTCGATCGGCGGCATGCGTAGCTGCATGCCCTTGACGTCGGCCAGGGTGTGCACCGGCCTGGTGGACACCAGCACGCGGTAGGGGCCGCGCACGAAGTCGGCCTCGGAGCCGATCTCGACGATGTTCGCCTTCTGCGCCACCTCCTTGAGCCAGCCTTCGAACTTGGGCGAGTGCACGAACTTCACCCACTGGTCGCGCGACTTGAACAGGAACGGGAGGCTCTCGACGTTCATGGCGGGCACGTAACGGGAGAGATAGGAGCCGCCCTCCACGTAGATGTCGATGGTGCCGGCCTGCAGCTGCTCGAGCGTTGCCTCGGTGGTCCCCAGCTGCTCGGACGGGTAGACGACCACCTTCAGCTCACCGTTGCCGTACTGGTTGGCAAGATCGGCGAACTTCTGGAAGCCCATGCCCTCGGGGCTGGAGGGCGCCATCTTGCTGGCGATGCGGATGGTGTAGGTCTTGGCGAGCGCCGAGGACATGCCCACAGCCAACAGCAACGCTAGTGCGACCGCCCACCAGCGCCCCAGACGCCCCCAGGCGACCCCACCTTCGTGACGACGGTTCTTCATGCCTTGCTCCTTTCCACCATGACCTTGGCACCGGAGAATTCGGACAGCGATCCCCCCGCAAGCAGATGCTTCTTGAGCTCGGGCTCTCGCGCCTCCCGCCCCGCCGCGTCCTCGACGACCGCCGCGGCGTCGCCCGGGCGCAGCACCACCACGCCGTTGTCGTCGGCGGTGATGATGTCCCCCGGTAGCACGGTGACGCCCCCGCAGTCGACGGGCACGTTGATCTCGCCGGCCCGGCCGCCCAGCCGCGTGGTGAGCGCCGAGAGCCCATCCGCGAAGACCGGGAACGGCAGCCCGCTGATCTCGGCGAGGTCCGTGGCGGGCCCGTCGATGACCGCCCCGGCGACGCCGCGCGTGTGCGCCGCGAACGCCACCATCCCCCCGAGGCAGGCGTGCTCGCGCTCGCCGCCCCGATCGATGACCAGCACGTCGTTGGGGCCGGCGAGGTCGATGGCGTAGTGGAGGATGGCGGAGTCGTCGCCGTGCACGCGCACCGTGAAGGCGAAGCCCACCGCCCGGATGGGACGGTAGATGCCCTGGATGCGGTGCGCCATCACCGAGTTCTCGACGATGTGGCCGATGGTGGCCGGCTCGACCTCGCGCACCCGGTCGAGGATGGCGGCATCGGGTAGCTCGGAACGGTCGTGGACGAGCATCATGGTTGGCTCCTTCAGCCTGCCAGCGAGGCCACGCGGTGGCGCAGGGCGGGGATCTTGCGGCGCACGTCGTCGAGCACCTTCGGGTCGAGGTCGGCCAGCAGGACGCCCTCCACGTCCGAGGCCTTGGCGGTGACGACGCCCCAGGGGTCGACCACCAGGCTGCGCCCGTAGGTGCGCTTGTCGGGGGGGTAGCTGCCCATCACGCCGGCGGCCACCACGTACGCCTGGTTCTCGATGGCGCGGGCGCGCAACAGCGGCTCCCAGTGGTCCTTGCCGGTCTCGAGAGTGAACGCCGCGGGAACGGTGATGACGTTGGCGCCGCGCTCCGAGAGCTGGCGGTAGAGCTCGGGGAAGCGCAGGTCGTAGCAGATGCTCATGCCGAGCGTTCCGAAGCCGGGCAGCTCCGCCGTGACGGCCTCGTTGCCGGGCGTGACGTGGTCGGACTCGCGGTAGACCATGCCCTCGCCCAGGTCGACGTCGAACAGGTGGATCTTGCGGTACCGCGCGTGGATCCTGCCGTCCGGGCCCACCAGCACGCTGGTGTTGTAGACGCGCCCAGCCTCGCCCGACTCCTCGGGGATGCTGCCGCACACGATCCAGGCGTCCTTCTCGCGGGCGATCTGCTGGAAGGCCTCGATCGTGGGGCCGGGGATCGGCTCCGCGGCGGCGAGCTTGCCCTCGTCGGGACCGAGGTAGCTCAGGTTCTCGGGGAGAACCACCAGCTCGGCCGCCTCGGCGGCACGGCTGGCAAGCTCGAGCGCCTTGGCGACGTTGCGCGCCTTGTCCGCCTGGACGTTCATCTGCACGATTCCGACTCTCATGCCGTCTCCTCCTGAACGGCCGCGCCGGCGGGCGCGGCACCAGCGCCGAACTCCCTGGCAGCGAGCTGGATGCCGTAGCTGAGGTGCTTGCGCATGGCCGCCCCTGCCGCAACCGGGTCCCTCGCGCGGATCCCGGCCAGGACGTCCCAGTGCTCGGCGTTGGCAGGCCCGGCCCGGCCCTTGACCGCCAGGGCACGGTGACGGATGCGATGCGTGAGCGCCCCCAGGTCCTCGCCGAGGCGCCGGATCACCGCGTTCCCGGAGGCGGCCATAAGGTAGATGTGGAAGAGCGCGTCCTCCTCCACGCCCGTCCCGCCCGCGTCCAGCTCGGCGTCCATCGCCTCGAGTGCACCCTTCATGAGCTCCATGTCGCGCTCGCTTCGTCGCGTCGCGGCCAGCTCCGCCCCGGCGACCTCGATGGCCATCCGCGCCTCGGCCGCCTCGAGCATCGACGGTTGCTCATCGAGCCGCGCCAGGCGCAGCTGCAGGAGCGACGACGGCACCTCCTGAACGAAGATGCCGCGGCCCTGCCGCATCGACACGATGCCCAGGGCCGCCAGGCTCACCAGCGCTTCCCGCAGCGTCGAGCGCCCCACGCCGAGCTGCTCGCAGAGCACCCTCTCGGACGGCAACGCGCTGCCGCTCGGGAACCGCCCCTCGAGGATGGCCTCGCCGATCTCGCGAGCCACCGACTCGTACAGTTGCAGGTTACGAACCGCTCTCACAGACCCACCCCATCGGCAACCCAAGTGCACGCGTTCCCGCCGGCGGACGTCCCCGCAGGCTCGGCCGGGGGTCTCCCACCTTCCTCGCTGACGACTTGCAGGCAGGTTAGCTGCTTGTCAGACCAGTTGTCAACGGCCACCTGCGACCGCGGCCCCTGTCTTCTAGGTCGCCCGCCGTCTCTGCCGTGCCGCGCGCCTTCGCCCTACCGGCAGGCGTTGTTCACGTACACGATGATGGTGTCGCCACCTCCCGAGATCTTCAGCTCGCCATGGAGCGACATGCCCGAGGTGTAGTTCGACGGGCAGGCGTTGGCGTAGACGTCGATCATCCGGCTGCTGTTGGTGTTGAGCGTGCCGCTGGTGGGGTTGGGGAAGATCCAGGGCGACACGGTGCCGCCGTTGATGTCCTGGATCACGGTGATGTTGAACGTGGAGGTGGCGCCGTAGTTGGCGAGCGAGAACGACTGCGGCGACGGGCTCACGCCGCCGGGCAGGCTCGAGAAGTTGATGTCGTTGGGGCTCAGGTTGGTCTGCCAGTTCGCGCCGAGGCAGGTGAGCTGCATGGGGATGTCGAGGGTGCTGTTGCCGCCGGTGACCTCCAGCGTGGCCGTGGTGACGATGCTCACCGTGCACGACTTGACCACGCTCACGTTGATGCTGGTCGATGACCCGCTGGGGACGCTGCCCGTCTGAGGGCTGGCCGAGAAGTAGTCGTACCCCGTGCCGCTGTTGTTGATGGCGAACGAGCTGGGGGCTCCCCTATTGGGACGTACACGACTCTGCTTGAGCTGGCTGGCCGAAATGGGGAACCAAGCTGATGGCAGGCTCGATCGCCATAGCGGCATTTGCGGCAGGCCCAGAATGCGGCCTGCTCTGCTGCAGCGCCCGGGCGCGCAGGGCGTGGGCGTGCGCCGTTCGTCCTTCTCGGCGTCCTGGCGGGTGCCGGGTGCTGCACCGGCTGCTCGACGACCTGGTCGCGCGCGGCTTCGTTGCTGACGCGCCAGATTGTCTGTCGGTAGCCGACAGCTACTGACCGCAATGCCCTAAGTCGTCCGTCACCTGCCTACAGGCTAAGCACGTCGATTAGCACACCCGGCCGAACTCGCCCGCATCCAGCAGAAGGCCATCCTCACCGCCATCGGTGCGCCCCCGCCACCCAAGCTCCACGTCACGTAGTGGCAAAGCCATCCGAGGACCTCGCCACCGACAGCGGTCACGCCGAGAACTGTTCACCGTGCGGAGTTGGGCGTGGGCCAGAGCCCAATCAATGGACGCTGTGGTACTTTGAGCGAACAGAGGGCGTGAGAGCAAGGCAACACTCTGGCAGCTATGTGCCTTCACGAGAGGATCGCAGTATGGGGCCAAGATTGCGACTGAGAACCGGATTGGGGCTTGCTGCCGGAACGATGGGATTGGCACTATTGTTGGCAAGCTGCGGTTTTGGGGATAGGTACCTTACCATGACGTCCCCCCTCGCCGGTCAGACCAACCCAAGCGAGATTTCCTTCTTCATTAGCGGAACGACACGCTGCCACTATGCGGTTGACGGGAGTGTAATCGGCAGCGTAGCCGC
>CAZTTB010000095.1:0-6950 GCA_964616005.1 uncultured bacterium
AGCAGCAGATCGGTCCACATGTTGATGGGCACGAAGTCCTTGACGGGGTTGGCGACGCCGGGCAGCCTGCTGACGCCGGGCGCGGTGCCGGCCGGCACGCCCATCTCGGCCGGGTAGTTGAGCTGGAAGCCGCCGCCGGGCTTGCCGATCTGCCCCAGCATGGCCGCCAGGGTCACGATCATCCACACCGGCTGCTCGCCGTGATCGGCGCGCTGCAGCACGTAGCCGCCCATGATGGCGGTGCGGTTCTTGGCCATGCGCCGCGCCAGGTTGCGGATGGCGTCGGCGCTGACGTTGGTGATCGGCGCCGCCCACTCGGGCGTCTTCGGGGTGCCGTCCGACTTGCCGGTGAGGTAGTCGGCGAACTTGCTGAAGCCCACCGTGTACTTGTCCAGGAACGCCTGATCGTGCAGCTTCTCGGTGTAGAGCACGTGCGCCAGGCCCAGCATGAACGCCGTGTCGGTGTTCGGCCGGATGGCGATGCGGTCGGTCTTGAAGTACTGGTCCGAGTCGCCCTCGACGGGGTTGAGCGAGACGATCGGGATGCCCTTGTCCTTGAGCTGCTTGAAGTAGATGTAGTCGAAGTGGTTGCCGTCGCGCGAAACCTCGGCGTTGATGAGCGGGTTGTAGCCCATGAACACCAGCAGCTGGCTGTTGTCGATGAAGGTGGGCCAGGTCGAGGTGCTGGGGCTGCTCGAGCCCAGCACGTGCGGCATGATCACCGGCAGGGTCGGGGCGCTGTACGAGTTCACGTAGTAGACGTACCCGCCGTAGAGCGACAGCAGGCGGTGCATCGCGCCCGAGGAGCGGTGCATCGAGCCGGAGTTGTCCCAGCCGTAGCTGCCGGCATAGATGGAGCGGTTGCCGTAGGCGCCCTTGACGCGCTTGAGCTGGTCCGCCACCATCTGGATGGCTTCGTCCCAGGAGACGCGCACGAACGGCTCGCTGCCGCGCTTGGTGGGGTCGCTCTTCTCGCGCTTCTCGTAGAAGCTCTTGCGCACCATCGGGTAGCGGATGCGCGTCGGCGAGTACACCATGTCCGGCATCGCCTGGAGCATGGGTGCAGGCTGCACGTCGTCCTTGAACGGCAGCGCGCGGACGAAGCGGCCGCCCACCACGGAGGCGTAGTAGGCGCCCCAGTGGCCGACGTTCAGGCTGGTGAAGGTGTCGTAGTTCGGCAGGCTGCCCGCCATCTTGCCGTACGACTGCGCGCTCACCAGGCTGCCCGCGGCAGCTCCGCCGAGCACGATGCCGCTCTGCTGTAAGAACTTGCGGCGACTGACGCTCATTACTGGATGGGTCCTTCCTGTCGCGATCCGTCGCGACCTCTCGAGGGCTCTCGGGGGGTGCAGCCTCCGGCTCGATCGTCCGTCCCGCCCCTGGGACGCTGCTGGCTGAAGTCATGACGATGCCGGCGTTGCACGTGGTGTCGGGCTTCGGCTGGGTACCTCCCTCGCGATGTGTCGCCTCGGAGCCGCGGCCCATAGAGAAAGGGACCGCTCCGAAGCAGTCCCTTTGCGATTCGGCAGGTCGCCCGGTCGCCCGGACGGCCCCGGAGGGGCCCCTGGACCCCTCGGTCACGGTCGCCTCGAGGGTTCCCGTGACTCGGGTGCTACCGCACCGTACGCTCCGCGCCGTCCGTGCCGGGAGGGACGCTTGTCCCTGCGCACGCGCGTTCCGGGACGCGGCGGAACGTGTAACGATCGCCACTCGCGCGCCGGCTGCGGCGCCCTGGCCGCCTCCCCGACGTGCCGGGCCCGGAGTCGCGCTCCGGGCCCGGCTGGCCAGCTCTTCGGTGCGAGGCGTCCGGCCTCGCGATCACGCCCCTTCGGGCGGGGTGAAGGCCGTCACGTAGGGAAGGGTTCCCGTGTACTTCTCGACCTGCGCCAGCGCGGTCTTGGCCATGTCGCCGTCGCAGAGCTTGGAGTCGGGCGCGTCGCTGGTCAGGTTGTTGACGCAGCCGTGCTTGTCGAGCGAGGCGGGGGTGCTGGGGTCGCTCGGGTCGTACCAGCCGCCCTCCTCCATGCGCACGACGCCGGGCCGGACCTGATCGGTGACCACCGCGCCGGCGAGCGTCTGCCCGCGGTCGTTGAACACCCGCACCACGTCGCCGTCGCTGATCCCACGGTCGGCGGCATCCTTGGGGTTGATCCAGATCGGCTCGCGCTGCTGCACCTGGTACAGGTCGTGCAGGAAGGTGTTGTCGATGCGGGTGTGGAGGCGGTACTTCGGGTGCTGACTGAGCAGGTGCAAGGGGTACTGCTGCGCCTTGGCGCTGCCCAGCCACTCGAACGGCTCGAGCCACGTCGGGTGCGGCGGGCAGTCGTCGTAGTTGAACGAGGCGATCGTCTGCGAGTAGATCTCGAACTTGCCCGACGGCGTGCCCAGCGCGTTCAGCGCCGGGTTGGCGATGAAGCTCTCGTAGGCCACGGTGTTGAGCGTCTTCGGGTTGTCCGGGAACGACAGGTACTCGCGGTCCCAGAAGGTCTGGAAGTCGGGCAGGTCCACGCCCATCGAGCTGCCTTGCTTCTGCGAGGTGGCGTACATCTGCTGGAGCCACGCCATCTCGTCCTTGCCCTCGGTGAACTTGTCCTTGAGGCCCAGCTTGTCGGCGATGTCGGCGAAGATGTCGAAGTCGTCGCGGGCCTCGAACAGCGGATCGGCGATCTTCTTCATCGCCAGGATGTAGTGGCTGCCGCCGCTGAAGCCTCCGGCGATGTCGTTGCGCTCGAGCGTGGTCGTCGCCGGCAGCACGATGTCGGCGAACTTCGCCGTGGGCGTCCAGTTGAAGTCGTTGACGACCGTGACCTCGGGGCGCTGCCACATCTTCACGACCCGGTTGATGTCCATCGAGTGCACGAACGGGTTGCCGCCCGCCCACATCACCATGCGGATGTCCGGGTAGGTGATCTTCTGGCCGTTGTAGTCGATGGTCTTGCCGGGGTTCCCGATGAGGTCGGCCCACATGTTGACGGGCACGAAGTCCTTGACGGGGTTGGCGACGCCGGGCAGGCCGGGGACGCCGGGCGCGGTGCCGGCCGGCACGCCCATGCCGCCCGGGTAGTTGAGCTGGAAGCCGCCGCCGGGCTTGCCGATCTGCCCCAGCATCGCCGCCAGCGTCACCATCATCCACACCGGCTGCTCGCCGTGTGTGGCGCGCTGCAGCGAGTAGCCGCCCATCAGCATGGTCTGGGTCTTCGCCATGCGGCGCGCCAGCGTGCGAATGGTGTCGGCGCTCACGTCGGTGATCGGGGCCGCCCACTCCGGCGACTTCGGCTGGCCGTCGCTCTTGCCGGTCAGGTAGTCGGCGAACTTGTCGAACCCTACCGTGTACTTGTCCAGGAACGCCTGATCGTGCAGCTTCTCGGTGTAGAGCACGTGCGCCAGGCCCAGCATGAAGGCCGTGTCGGTGTTCGGGCGGATGGCGATGTGCTCGGTGTTGAAGTACTGCTCGCTGTCCGTCACCACGGGGTTCAGCGACACGATGGGGATGCCCGAGTTCTTCAGCTTCTCGAACCAGACGTAGTCGAAGTGGTTGCCCTCGTGCGAGATCTGCGCGTTGTTGAGGGGGTTGTAGCCGAGGAACACCAGCAGCTTGCTGTTGTCGATGATCGTCGGCCAGGTGGAGTTCTCCGGGGTGGCCGAGCCGAGGACGTGCCCCATGATCACGTACAGCACCGGCGCGCTGTAGTCGTTGACATAGTAGACGTAGCCGCCGTACAGCGACAGCAGACGGTGCAGGGCCGCGGTGGAGCTGTGGAAGCCTCCGGCGTTATCCCAGCCGTAGCTACCACCGTAGATCGAGCGGTTGCCGAACTGCGTCTTCACGCGCTTGAGCTGCTGGGCCACCATGTCGACGGCCTCGTCCCAGGGCACGCGCACGAACGGCTCGGCGCCGCGCTTGGTGCGGTCGCTGTTCTCCTGGCTCTGCAGGAAGCCCTTGCGCACCATCGGGTAGCGGATGCGGGTCGGCGAGTACAGCATGTCGGGCATCGCCTGCACCATCGGCGACGGCTGCACGTCGTCCTTGAAGGGGATCGGCTGGACGAAGCGGCCGCCGACCACCTTGGCGTAGAACGCGCCCCAGTGGGCGGCGCTGAGGCTGGTGAAGGTGTCGTAGTTGGGCAGGCTGCCCGCCATGCCGCCGTAGGACTGGGCGCTCACCAGCCCGCCGGCGGCCGCCGCCCCCAAGACGACGCCGCTCTGCTGCAAGAACCTGCGCCGAGTGATGTTCATGCTCTGCTCCTACTCCTCGTCGCGCGGAAACGCGACGTCACCTGCTGGGCTCGGCCGCGAGCGGGTGCACGCGCCCGCTCCCCGGCCGTCTTGCCTCCGCCGCTCCGCTCGCTCACCTCCATCCCTGACGCACCGCCGCGTCCACGCAAAGCAAAAGGGACTGCCTGAAGCAGTCCCTTTGCGATGTCGGCAGGTCGTCCGGTTGCCCGGCCGGCCCCGGGGGTGGATCACCCCTCGGCGAAGGGAGCCCTACTGCGGGCCGCCTTCGCTCGGGCGCTCAATGCAGACGCTAGTCCCGGACCCGCGGCGGCGCTAGAGACACTTGTCCTCGGGCAGGGCGCCCGGCGCTCGGTCGCGACGGTGGCGGGCTGGCGCGGCAGGGCCCGGGCCGTGCGGCCCGGGCCCGCCCTGCTACCCGGTCAGCGTGGGGTCGCTGCTCGGGCTAGGACTGCGTCTCCTGCGGCGGCGTGAACGCCGTGACGTAGGGGAGCGTGCCGGTGTACTTCTCGACCTGCGCCAGCACCGTCTTGGTGGGGTTGCCGTCCGCCAGCTTGGAGTCCGGCTGGTCGCTGGTCAGGTTGTTGGGGCAGCCGTGCTTGTCCAGCGAGCCGATCTTGCCCGGCTCCATGGGGTCGTACCAGCTGCCTTCTTCCATGCGGATGACGCCCGGCCGCGTCTGATCGGTCACCACCGCACCGGCCAGCGTCTGGCCGCGGTCGTTGAACACCCGCACCACGTCGCCGTCGGCGATGCCGCGCGCGGACGCGTCCTGCGGGTGGATCCAGATCGGGTTGCGCTGGCGAACCTGGTACCAGTCGTGGATCCAGGTGTTGTCGAGGCGGGTGTGGAGGCGGTACTTCGGGTGCGGGCTGAGCAGGTGGAAGGGGTACTGCTTCGCCTTGGAGCTGCCGAGCCACTCGAAGGGCTCGAGCCAGGTCGGGTGGCCCGGGCAGTCGTCGTAGTTGAACGACGCGATCTTCTCCGAGTAGATCTCGAACCTGCCCGACGGCGTGCCGAGGGGGTTCATGGCCGGGTTGGACACGAAGTCGCTGTAGGCCACCGTGTTGAGCGTCTTGGCATTGTTCGGGAAGGAGAGGTACTCCTGGTTCCAGAAGGTCTGGAAGTCGGGCATGGTCAGGCCGCGCGCCGTTCCCTGCTTCTGGGCGGCCGCGTACATCTCCTTGATCCAGTCCATCTCGCCCTTGCCCTCGGTGAACTTGTCCTTCACGCCCAGCTTGTCCGCGATGTCGGCGTAGACGTCGAAGTCGTTGCGCGCCTCGAACAGCGGCTCCACGACCTTCTTCATCGCCAGGATGTAGTGGCTGGTGCCGTGGATGTCGTTGCGCTCCAGCGTCGTGGTCGCCGGCAGCACGATGTCCGCGAACTTCGCCGTGGGCGTCCAGTTGAAGTCGTTGACTACCGTCACTTCAGGGCGCTGCCAGGCCTTCACCACGCGGTTGAGGTCCATGGCGTGCACGAAGGGGTTGCCGCCCGCCCACATCACCATCTTGATGTCGGGGTAGGTGATCTTCTGCCCGTCGTAGTCGATCGTCTTGCCGGGGTTGGCGAGCAGGTCGGCCCACATGTTGACCGGCACGAAGTCCTTCACCGGGTTGCTGCCGAGCGCGCCGTACTGGGCGCTGGCGGCGTTCATGCCCGGCACGGAGGGGGCGGTGCCGGACGGCACGCCCATGCCCGCCGGGTAGTTGAGCTGCAGGCCGCCGCCGGGCTTGCCGATCTGCCCCAGCATCGCCGCCAGCGTCACCATCATCCACACCGGCATGGCGCCGTGATCGGCACGCTGCAACGAATACCCACCCATGATCATCGTCCGCGTCTTCGCCATGCGCCGCGCCAGACTCCGGATCGCATCGGCACTCACATCCGTGATCGGCGCCGCCCACTCCGGCGTCTTCGCCTGACCATCCGACTTCCCGGTCAGGTAATCGGCAAACTTCGCGAAGCCCACCGTGTACTTGTCCACGAACCCCTTGTCGTACAGGTTCTCCGTGTACAGCACATGCGCCAGACCCAACATGAACGCCGTATCCGTGTTCGGACGGATCGCGATCCGCTCCGTATTGAAGTACTGATCCGAGTCGCCCTCCACGGGGTTCAGCGACACGATCGGAATGCCGGCATCCTTGAGCTTCTTGAAGTAGGTGTAGTCGAAGTGGTTGCCATCGCCGGGGCCGGTCACTTCGGCGTTGATGAGGGGGTTGTAGCCCATGAACACCAGCAGCTTGCTGTTGTCGATGATCGTCGGCCAGGTCGAGGTCTCGGGGCTGGCGGAACCGACCACGTAGGGCATGATCACCGGCAGCACCGGGGCGCTGTAGGTGTTGACGTAGTACACGTAGCCCCCGAACAGGCCGAGAAGCCGGTGAAGCGCTCCGTACGACGTGTGGAAGCGGCCCGCGTTGTCCCAGCCGTAGCTGCCCGCGTAGATCGAGCGGTTGCCGAACTGGCTCTTCACACGCTTCAGCTGCTGCGCCACCATGTCGATGGCCTCATCCCACGGCACCCGCACGAACGGCTCGGCACCACGCTTCGTGGGATCGCTGTTCTCCTGGCTCTGCAGAAAGCCCTTGCGCACCATCGGGTAACGGATACGCGTCGGGCTGTACAACATGTCCGGCATCGCCTGCACCATCGGCGACGGCTGCACGTCGTCCTTGAACGGGATCGCCTGCACGAAGCGGCCACCCACGACC
>CAZTTB010000096.1:0-6915 GCA_964616005.1 uncultured bacterium
GCTCGTTCATCCAAGCCAAGGTATCGTCGGACACGGAATCAGCCTCCGCCCTCTGAGATGGGCCCAGGATACCGTGCCCCGCGGCCGCCGTTCCTGCCGCGCCCCGGCTCGCGCGCCTGCGCTCGGCGGCCTCCGCTCAGGGGACGCCGGAGGTGCCGGTGGCCGGCGGCGCGAGTTGCTGCGTGACCGCCCGCTGCTCGTTGGGGTACATGTAGCCCTGGCGCCGGGCCAGGTCCTCGCGGTAGCGGCTGTCGCCGGCATGGTCGATCACCTGCTGGAGCCCGTTGGCCTGCCGCTGCAGCTCGGTCACCTGGCTCTGCAGCTGGGCCACCGCCCGGCGCTCGACCACGAACCGCCAACTCTCCACGCCCAGCACGAACAGCGCGTGAAGGCTGCCCACCAGCGCCAGGACCATGATCACGCGGTGGGCGCCGCGGGCCGCGGCGGCGTGCCGCGGCCGGGAGCGCACGGTCGGCTCGGGCGCGGCGTCGGCCAGGCGTCTGGGCACGGTGCTCACTCCTGCACCTCCCGCAGGGCGAGCGCCTCGCGCAGGAAGCGGGCGGCATCCTCGGGCGGCGTCGGATTGACGTAGAAGCCGCTGCCCCAGTCGAACCCCGCCTGCTGGGTGAGCCGCGGGAGCACCTCGATGTGCCAGTGGAAGGTGCGGTCGCCGGCGGCGGGGAGGGTGTGCACCAGGAGATTGTACGGCGGGTGGTCGAGCGCGTCGTTGAGGGCCCGCACGACGGTCTGCAACAGCTCGGCCAGCAGCGGCAGGGTGTTCGAGGCGACCCCGGTGAAGGCGCTGTCGTGATCGCGCGGCAGGATCCAGGTCTCGAACGGGGTCTTCGCCGCGAACGGCGCGATGGCCACGAACGCCTCGTTATGGGTGATGACCCGCTCGCGCACCGCCAGCTCGCGCTCGATCACGTCGCAGAACAGGCAGCGGCTGTGCTCGCGCGCGTGGCTGCGGGCCGCCTCCACCTCCTCCTCGACCCAGCGGCTGCCGACCGGGACGGCCAGGACCTGGGCGTGGGGATGCTCGAAGAGGGCGCCGGCGGCGCGGCCGACGTTGCGGGTGATCTGCACGTGCCGGATGCCCGGCTTGGCCGCGAGCAACGCCAGGCGCTCGCGGTACAGGCGGAGTACGTCGACCAGGTGGGAGCGCGGCATGCTGTCGAGCGTCATGCGGGCGTCCGGGTGCTCGACGATGACCTCCTGGTAGCCACTCGAGGCGGCCTGCCGGAACAGCGCGTCGCCCTCCACGCGGAAGGGCCGCGGCTCGACCAGCGCCGAGGGGTGTTCGATGACCCGCATGCGCCACTCGGGGCTGTCGGGCGCGGTGCTGCTCGGCCGGATGGCGGCGATCTCGGGGCCCGTCTGACGCTCGTTCCCCGGTGACAGCGGCGAGCGCTGCGGCAGCGGCAGCACGCTGCCGAAGTCCGACGCCACCAGCCCCCGCTCCGGGGAGATGAGCACCCAGGCGCGGCCGAACGGGTCCTTGCGAAACATCGGCATGCCGCCTAAGTCTAGCAGCGCCGACGGGGACGGCGTCGTGAGAAGCTTTATCCGTTCCGCCCACGCCCCGGCAGCCTTCCCGAAGGGTGTGAAGACCCCCACCGCTCGCGGCCGCACTGCTGGCTATCCTTGCCGGGCAGGAGCGCGCCCGCGCTCCGAACCGGAGGATGACCCGTCCGTGCTGGCCCGACTGAACGACGCCAAGCTGCTCATCGTGGACGACGAGCGCGCGAACCTTGCGCTGTTGGAGCGGATCCTGCGCCGGGCCGGCTACGAGCACGTGACGGCCACCGACGACCCCGAGGAGGCCGTCGAGCTGTTCGAGACGCTCGCGCCCGACCTGGTGTGCACCGACCTCCACATGCCGCGCATGAGCGGCCTCGAGGTGATCGACGCCCTCGGCGCACGGCTCGCACCCGGCAGCTTCCTGCCCATCCTGATGCTCACCGCGGACCTCTCCCAGGCAGCCGAGGAGGAGGCGCTGTCACGCGGCGCCAACGACTTCATCACCAAGCCGTTCCGCTCCAGCCAGATCGAGCTACGCGTCGGCAACCTGTTGAGGACGCGCCAGTTGCACCTCCAGCTGCGCGACCACGCGGAGCGGCTCGAGCAGAAGGTGCTGGAGCGCACCATCGAGCTGGAGGCCGCCCGCATGGACGTGCTGGAGCGCCTCGCACAGGCCGCCGAGTACCGGGACGCGACCACCGGCCATCACACCCAGCGGGTGGGCCGTCTGTCGGGCCTGCTGGCGCGCGAGTTGCGCCTCGACAGCGACACCGCCGATCTCATCGAGCGCGCCGCCCCACTCCACGACGTCGGCAAGATCGGGGTCCCCGACAACATCCTGCTCAAGCCCGGCAGCCTCACCGAGGAGGAGCGCGCCGCCATGCAGCAGCACGTGGACGTCGGCGCACGCCTTCTGGCGCGCGGCCGCTCGAAGCTCATCAAGATGGCCGAGCTGATCGCGTTGACCCATCACGAGCACTGGGACGGCAGTGGCTACCCGCGCGCCCTCGCCGGCGACGCCATCCCGCTCGCCGGACAGATCGTCGCCGTGGCCGACGTCTTCGACACGCTGGTCAGCGAACGCCCCTACAAGCACGCCTGGCCGCTGGAGAAAGCGGTGGCGGAGATGCAACGGCAGTCCGGAGGCTGGTTCGCCCCCCGCCTGGTGAGCGCCCTCATGCGGGTGCTCGCCGCCGACCCCGGCCTCGTCGAAGAGCTGGCGGCGGGCGCCCCGAGCAACGCGGCGAGCTGAAAGACCGGGTCATACTGGCGGCATGGCCGGCCTCTTCGACCCTCTCGTTCTGCGTGGGCTCCAGCTGCGCAACCGCATCGCCGTCTCCCCCATGTGCCAGTACAGCGCCGAGGACGGCTTCGCCTCCGACTGGCATCTGGTGCACCTGGGCGCCCGCGCCGTGGGCGGCGCCGGCCTGGTGCTCACGGAAGCCACCGCGGTCGAAGCGCGCGGACGCATCTCGCCGCGCGATCTGGGCCTGTGGCGCGACGAGCACGTCGACGCCTTGAGCCGCATCACGCGCTTCGTCCACGATGCCGGCGCCGCCATCGGCGTCCAGCTCGCCCACGCCGGCCGCAAGGCGAGCACCTGGCACCCCTGGGCCGAGCACCGTGGCGCGGTCCCCGAGGCCGAAGGAGGCTGGACGGTCGTCGGACCCACCGCGGATCCGTTCGCACCGGACTACCCCGTGCCCGTACCTCTCGGGCCCGGCGACCTGCCCGGCATCGTGGCCGCCTTCGAGGCTGCGGCCGGCCGCGCCCTCGATGCGGGCTTCGACGTCGTCGAGATCCACGGCGCGCACGGCTACCTGCTGCACAGCTTCCTCAGCCCGCTGGTGAACACCCGCGACGACGGCTACGGCGGCGACTTCGAGGGGCGGACCCGGCTGCTGCGCGAGGTGACCTCTGCCGTGAGGCGCGTGTGGCCCGAGGACCGCGCGTTGTTCGTGCGGCTGTCGTCCACGGATTGGATGGGCGGCGGCTGGACCGGCGACGATACCGTCCGCCTGGCGCGGATCCTGGGTGAGCTGGGTGTCGATCTCGTGGACTGCTCCGGCGGCGGCGCCGTGCCGGGGGTCGAGGTACCGGTCGCGCCGAACTACCTGGTGCCGTTCGCCCGCCGGGTGCGCGCCGAGGCCGGCATGGCCTCCGGCGCCGTGGGCCTCATCACCCGCCCCGAGCAGGCGCAGGCCATCGTGGAGCGGGGCGAAGCCGACCTGGTGCTAATGGGCCGCGCCCTACTCCGCGACCCCTCCTGGCCTCAGCACGCCGCGCGCGCCCTGGACCTCGACGTGCGCCCGCTGCTCCCCCCGCAGTACCTCCGGGCGTCCTGAGGTCCCGCCGGCGACACGACCTTCGCCGTCACTCCAGGGGAAACGGATCGATCGCCTCCAACGGTTCGCGCTCGGCTCCACGCATCAGTGGGCGACTGAGGAGATCGTTCACGGCGTCGAAGCGCGCGAAGACGACGCTCCCGATCGCCACCATCAGCACCACGTACAGGGACGTCGCCCCCAGGAGCGCCTGGCGCGTGCCCTCCGGCAGGGCACCGACATCGGCGGCGAGGCTGGCGATCACCAGCGAGAACTCGCCGCGCGGCAGCAGCATCAGGCCGTGCCCGACCGCGGCGCGCCGGCTGAGCCCACTCGCACGCCCGCCCAGGAAGCCGGTCACCAGTCCGGCAACCACCGTGACGGCCGCCAGCAACAGCGCCAGCGGCGCCTCCCGCAGGACGGTCGCCAGCTCGACGTGTAGCCCCACCACCAGGAAGAAGCTGGCCGCGGCCACGTCGTACCAGGATCTCAGGGCGGTCTCGACCCGCGGCCGATGCCCCGACTCGGCCACCGCCATGCCCAGCAGGAACGCCGCCACCGCGGCCGGGAATCCGAGCGCGAGGGCACCTGCCGATACCAGCGTCAGCAGCGCCAGGGCGAGCAGTGACAGAGCCTCCCCCTCGAGGTCCAGCAGGCGCGCCAGCAGCCGCTTGCCGTAGCGCGCCGCCAGGCCATACAGGGCAAGGAACAGTACGGCGCCGACGAACGACCTGCCGCCGCCGCCGGCGGTGAGGAGCCCCAGACCCACCAGCACCACCACCATCGCCAGGTCCTCGAACACCAGCACCCCCAACGTGCGCTCGGCCTCGGGGTAGGCCAGCAACTCGCTGTCCGACAGCAGCCGAGCGATCACGCCGGAGCTGGAGACGTACACCACGCCCCCCAGGAACAGTCCGGCCAGCCACCCGTACCCCAGCACCACGGCAACGCCCGCCCCGATGCCGAAGTTCACCAGATCGATGGCGCCCGCGACCAGCGTCGGGCCGCTCCCCTCGAGCAGTCGACCGAGGGAGAACTCGAGACCCAGGTAGAACAGCAGCAGCAGCAAGCCCAGTTCGCCCAGTAGCTCGGTGGTAGGCCCGAGGCGGTACACCGGCAGGACCCCATGCGGTCCGAGCAGGATGCCCAGCAGGATGTAGCCCACCACCGGCGACACCCCTACGCGACGGCTGAGCTCGCCCGTGAGGTAGAGCCCGAGAGCGATCAGGCCGAGCTCGAGCAGCGGCGTCACGTCATGGGCTCCGGGACCGGCGCGTCAGCCGGCGATCAGGGCCCGCGCTGCGTGGGTCTGGGCGGGGGATCCGATGAGGAGGAGGGTGTCACCGGGTTCGAACATCGTGTCGACGTCGGGGTTGGCGAGGGCGCGCCCCTCGCGCAGGATGGCGATGACGCTCGCTCCCGTACGCCGGCGGATCTGAGAGGCGCCCAGCGCCCGGCCCGCCAGCGGCGAGGCCGGGCCCAGCGGGACCCAGTCGATCTCCAGGGCTCCGAGGACCAGATCGAGGTCCTCGACGCTGGGCGCCTGGACCACCGGCCGCCCCAGCAGGTTGGCGAGCTGCTGCGCCTCCTCGGCGTCCACCCGCACCACGTCACGGGGGCGGTCGGCGTGCTCCAGGAAGTGATGGAGCTGCCGTTCGCCGTCGGGCCGCACGACCACCGCCAGGTTGCCGCCCGCGCGTAGGCTCATGACGTACTTCTTGCCGACGCCGGGGAGCGTGACCTCGCGGACCTCGATGCCGTTCGCGGAAGCCGGGTCCTCCATAGCCGAAGGATAGCGCAGCCGTCGTCAGGCCGGACCGTCCGATGCCGCCGCGGGCTCGTCGAAGAACTCGTCGCGCTTCAAGCGCACCTCGGCCAGGAACAACGTGGCCACCAGCGCCAGCACCCCGAACACCAGCGCGATCGTGAACAGCTCCCGGGTCCCGCTGGCGAGTGCCCCGTGCACCGCGTCGATGAACTGCTGGTAGAGCTTGTCGCCCGCCGGACCGGCATCGAAGCGCGAACGGATGGCCTGCTGCGCCTGCGCCGAGAGGAGCTGCTGAGGGTCGAGGCTGCCCGGCTGCACGCCCCCCGCCGCCATCGCCTGCTTGAGCCCACCCGGCAGGTCCCGGGCAAGGCGGGCATCCACCGAGCGGGCCAGCACGGTGCCGAGGATGGGCGCGGCGATGACGCCGGCGAGCGAGCGTACGAACTGCTGGGTCGCGCTCACCGACCCCATCACGCGGTAGGGGAAGACGTTGAGCACCACCGTGTTGAGCAGCGGCAGGAGCGTTCCCAGCCCGAGGCCGAACACGATCATGTTGCGCACCACGCCCACCCAGGTGGTGGCGAGACTCATCTGCGTGAACAGGAGCAGGCCGGCCACCAACAGCCCGGCGCCCGTCAGCGCCAGCACCCTGTAGCGGCCGGTGCGGGTGACGATCTGCCCGCCGACCATGGAGGCGACGACCAGGCTGAGCATCATCGGCGTGAGGATGTAGCCGGAGCTGGCCGCCGAGTACTCCAGCGCGCCCTGCACGAACAGCGGCAGGAAGATCAGGGCGCTGAACATGGCCATGGTCATGAACAGCGCGATGAGCAGGGTGGTGTTGAAGATCCCGCTGCGGAACAGCGCGGGCTCCAGGATGGGGTTCTTCGCCCGCCCCTCGTTCACCGCGAAGAGCACCAGGAAGACCGCCCCCAGCGCGAACAGCAGGATCAACTCGGGGCTCGTCCAGGCCAGGCGACCCCCCGCCCAGGTGAAACCGAGCAGGATGGGGATCAGTCCCACCACCAGGAGCAGGCTGCCACGCCAGTCGAGCTGGACCCGAGCGTCGACGCGCACGCTCGGCAGGGCGAACAGCACCCCGATGATGGCGAGCGCCGCCACCGGCAAGTTGATGTAGAAGATCCAGCGCCAGCCGATGGTATCGGTGATCCAGCCGCCCAGGGTGGGGCCGATGATGCTGGCCAGCCCGAAGACGGCGCCGATGACGCCCATCCACTGGCCGCGCTCGCGCGGGTTGAAGATGTCGCCGATGGTGGCGCGCGGCATGGTGAGCATGGCGCC
>CAZTTB010000097.1:0-6910 GCA_964616005.1 uncultured bacterium
GTGGCCGACCACGTCGACTACAACCTGGCGATGGGCGAGGACCAGGCGCAGGTGCGCTTCCACTTCTTCTTCACGACCTCCTTGCGGGCCGATGAGATCGACCTCAAGGGGCTGGAACGCGAGGTCGCCGACCTGGCGCGAAGCTGGCGCGACGAGCTCCGCGAGCGGCTGGTGTCCGCGCACGGTGCGCGCGAGGGCCGCCAGCTGGCGGACCGGTACACCGACGCGTTCGACCCGCGCTACACCGCCGACACCGGCGCCGCCCTGGCGGTGCGCGACATCGCCAACCTCGAGCGGCTCGGCGGCAATACCGTCCTGGCCGACGTGCTCAACCCTCCCGAGGAGCGCGGCGAGGAGGCCGCCAGCCTGGTGCGCATCTACCACCAGGGCCACGGCATGGCGCTGTCCGACGTGCTTCCCGTGCTCGAGAACGTGGGCTTCCGGGTGATCGAGCAGGTCCCCTACATGCTCACGCTCGAAGGCGGCCAGCGCGGCATCGAGGTGTTCCGGGTGCGGGACGCCGAGGGCCGGGCCCTCGACGTGCGTCGCCATCGGCAGCGCCTGGTGGATGCCCTGGAGAGCCTGCTGTTGGGGCGCGCCGAGAACGACCGCCTCAACCGGCTGGTGCTCAAGGCCGGGCTCACGGTCCGTCAGGTAGCGCTGCTGCGCACCTACCAGATGGACTTCGCGCAGCTCAACGCGGTCACCAGCCGCCGCTTCGTCAACGACACCCTGCTGGCGCACCCGTCCGTGGCGGCGGATCTCGTGGCGTACTTCGAGGCCAGGTTCGACCCCGCTTCCGGCGAGGAGCGTCAGGAGCGCATGGAGGCAGCCAAGGAGGCGGTCCTCTCGGGTCTGGCCGGCGTGCGCTCGCTCCCGGAGGACCGCACGCTCCGCGGCCTGCTCGATCTGATGGAGGCGACGGTCCGCACCAACTACTTCCTCGGCAAGGACTACATCTCCTTCAAGCTGGCGTCGGGGAAGGTGGCCAGCATGCCGGACCCGCGACCGCTGTACGAGATCGCCGTGGCCGGGCTCGGCGTCGAGGGCGTGCACCTGCGCGGCGGCAAGGTGGCGCGCGGGGGCATCCGCTGGAGCGACCGCCCGGACGACTTCCGTACGGAGGTCCTGGGGCTCATGAAGACGCAGATGACCAAGAACGCCGTCATCGTGCCGGTGGGCTCCAAGGGGGGCTTCGTGCTCAAACGGGCGCCGCTGGGCCGTGATGCGCTGCGCGCCTACGTGCGCGAGCAGTACCAGGTGTTCATCCGCGGTCTGCTCGACCTGACGGACAACCGTGTCGACGACCGCGTGGTCCACCCCGAAGGGCTCATCATCTACGACGAGGACGACCCCTACCTGGTGGTGGCGGCCGACAAGGGCACCGCGACCTTCTCCGACCTCGCCAACGAGACCGCCGCCGAGTACGGCTACTGGCTGGGCGACGCCTTCGCCTCGGGCGGCTCGCACGGCTACGACCACAAGGTCATCGGCATCACCGCCCGCGGCGCCTGGGAGTGCGTGGCGCGTCACTTCGACGAGCTTGGCCTCGATGTCTTCGAGGACGTGTTCAGCGTGGTCGGGATCGGCGACATGTCGGGCGACGTCTTCGGCAACGGCATGCTGTACACCGACCGCATCCGGCTCCAGGCCGCCTTCAATCACCTGCACATCTTCCTCGATCCCGACCCCGATCTGGCGGCGAGCTTCGCCGAGCGCAAGCGGCTGTTCGAGCTACCGCGCTCCTCCTGGAGCGATTACGACGGGCAGCTCATCAGTGCCGGCGGCGGCGTCTTCGAGCGCGGCGCCAAGAGCATCCCGCTGAGCCCCGAGGTCCGGCGCATGCTGGGCGTCGACGCCGTGGCGTTGAGCGGCCAGGATCTGGTGCGCGCCATCCTGTCCATGCCGACCGACCTGCTGTGGAACGGGGGCATCGGCACCTACGTGCGCGCCAGCAGCGAGCGCGACGCCGACGTCGGCGACGCCACCAACGACCCGGTGCGCATCACCGCGCCGGAGCTGCGCTGCAGGGTGGTCGGGGAGGGCGGCAACCTGGGGTTGACGCAACTGGCGCGTATCGAGTACGCACGCGGCGGAGGTCGCATCAACACCGATGCGATCGACAACTCCGGGGGCGTGGATACCTCCGACCACGAGGTCAACATCAAGATCCTGCTGCAGCCGCTGGTGGCGTCGGGCGAACTCAATGCCAAGCAACGCAACCGGCTGCTCAAGGACACCGAGGACGAGGTCGCGGGACTGGTGCTGCGCGACAACGACCAGCAGTCGCTGGCGCTCAGCCTGGCCGAGCGCCGCAGCGTCGAGGACCTCGCCCTCTTCGACTCGTTGCTGGAGGAGCTGGCCATGCGCGGCGGTCTCAACCCGCGGGTCGAGTTCCTGCCCACCCGGCGCCAGCTCCAGGAGCGCCAACGCGCCGGCGAGGGCCTGGCGCGGCCCGAGCTCGCCGTCACCATGGCCTACGTCAAGATGGGGCTCTACCGGAAGCTCCTGGAGACCGCGCTCCCGGACGACCCCTGCTTCGAGCACTACCTCTTCGAGTACTTCCCGGGCGCCTTGCGGGAGCGTTTCGCCGACGGCATCCGCCGGCACACGCTGCGTCGCGAGATCACCGCCACGCAGTTCACCAACACGGTGGTCGATCTGCTCGGAGCGAGCTTCGTGCACCGGGCGGCGCGCGACAGCGGAGCCGGCGACATGGACGTCGTCAAGGCGGCCCTGATGGCGCTCGAGGTCCTCGACGCACGCGGCGTGGGAGAGCGGCTGGAGCGGCACCAGCCCCGTCTTCCCGCGGAGGCCCACTACGAGGCCCTGCACCACCTGGTGCACGCCGTGGAGGGCGTGGTGAGCTGGATGCTGTTCAACGACCTCACGCGCCGCAACGTTGGCGACTTCGTCGAGGCCTACCGCGAGCCATTGCAGACGCTCCGCAACGGGATCGAGGGCACGTTGCCGTCGGCCGAGCGGCGCCGCTTCAAGCGGCGCACCAAGCAGCTCGCCAGGCTCGGCTTCGGTGCCGAGTTGGCGGCCGAGATCGCCAGTCTCGACTATCTGCCGACCAGCGTCGGCATCATCGAGGTCAGCCGCCAGACCGAGATCGGGCTGGAGGAGGCCGCGACGCGCTTCTACGCCCTGGGCGAGCGTCTGGCGCTGGGATGGCTGCGCGACGGCCTGGGGCAGCTTCCCGCCCAGGGGACCTGGGAGACGATCGCGGCCGTCGGACTGGTGATGGACCTGCGCGAGGCCCAGCGGAAGCTCGCCACCGCCTTCATCGAGGCCCGCAAGCGGGAGGACGGGCTGTCGGCCGAGAGCTTCCTGGCCCGTCACCCGCACCTGCTCGAGCGCTTCGACGAGGCGCTCGAGGACCTGAAGCTGCCCGGGGCCCTGACGCTGGCGGGTGCGGCGGTATTGGTGCGGCTGCTGGCGCAGGCGCAGCGCACGGGCGCCAACGGTGCGGCCGTGCGCGCCGGCTGAGCGCGCCGCTTGAGCGGGGCGGCGCGTCAGGTCGAGCGCACGTACGCCCGCAGGAGCGCGTCGAGGCGCGCGATGCCGTCGTCGGTGGCGCGAAGTTGGCTGCCGTCCAGGGCGAGTAGGTGGTGGCGGAGGGCCTCGTCCAGCCAACGCGGCGCGGTGGTCTCGGGTCCCAGCCCGGTGACGGCGCGCAGTTCGGCGAGGTCGACCCCCTCGCGGGTGCGTAGGCCGGTCAGCAGGCGCTCGAGGACCACACCCTCGGCGTCGAGCACGTCGCGCTCGGGGGGCGCTCCTTCGAGCCAGGCGCGGATCGGCGGGTTGCGCAGACGGGTGCCGTAGGCCCCGCCCTCCGGCAGGTAGGAAGCTGCGGAGGGGCCGAGCCCGAGGTAGAAGCCACCGCGCCACGCGCCCAGGTTGTGGCGGGCTTCCAGGCCCGGGCGCGCGTAGTTCGACACCTCGTAGCGTCGAAGCCCGTAGGCCGCCAGCAGCGGTGCGGTGGCCTCGAAGTCGTCGGCCTCGCGTTCCGGATCGACGCGTACGCCGCGAAGGCCGAAGGGCGTGTTCGGCTCGATCGTGAGCGAGTAGACGCTCATGTGGCCGACCCCCGTGTCCGCGACGCGCTCGAGGTCGAGCGCGGCGTCCTGGCCCGGCACCGCGGCGATCACGTCGGCGTTGACGCGCACGCCCGTCTCGAGCGCCCACGCCAGCGCCTGCAGACCCTGCTTCCCGTCGTGGACGCGGCCGAGGAAGCGCAGCACGGCGTCCTGTGTCGACTGCAGACCGATCGACAACCGGTCGAAGCCGAGGTCCCGGAAGCGTCGCAACCGCTCGGGCGTGAAGGTGAGCGGGTCGGCCTCGAGGGTCGTCTCGAGCCGGGCCGGGAAGCCGAAGGTGCCTTCCAGGAGGCGGGTGACACGGGCCATCTCGTCGTCGGAGAGATGTGAGGGGGTTCCGCCACCGAAGTAGACGGTGTCGAGAGGGCCGGGGTAGCGCTCGGCCAGGTCGTGCGCTTCGCGTTCGAGTCTGTCGAGGTAACGCGCCACCAGGCCTTCGTTCCGGCGCATCTTGTGGAAGTCGCAGTAGGGACAGACGCCGGGGCAGAAGGGGACGTGCAGATAGAGGGAGCGCACCACACCGAGAGCGTAATCCACCAGGGGGGCGGGGTGCAGGGCCAGCACGCCTCCGCGAGGCCCGCGCAGGCCTCATGGGGATCACGTGGCAAGGGCCGGGTCGGGAAGGGAGGGGCGCCCCGTCGCGCGCCCCTCCCTTCGTGTGGAGCGTTCGTTCGGCCCGCGCCTCAGTTCTTCGGTAGGCCCTTGAGCTGGTCGGCCAGGATCTCGTTGGCCGTGGCGTTGGCGGTCTTCAGGGTGTCGGCGACCGGCGCGCCGTCCATGATGGCGGCCATGTCGCTGGCGACCTCGTCGCGCACGAAGTCGTAGCCGGGCACCGGCGGCTCGGCGATGCCGTAGGGCAACAGGTCGAAGGCCGTCTTGTAGGCCGGGTGGGCGTCGAAGTAGTCGGTGAGCTCGTTGGCCACGCTCTTGCGCACCGGGAAGTACTCGCTCGCCTTGGCCCACTGAGCCTGCACCGTGGGGCTGGTGTAGTACTTGATGAAGATCCAGGACGCCAGGTTGGCCTCCTTGGAGTGGCCGGTGGGGATGCTGACGCTGGCGCCGTAGATGTTCATGACCGGGTCGGGCGTGGTGTGGGGGATGGCGGCGACGCTCCAGGAGAACTTGGCGCCCTCGTCGACGGCACTCTTGTAGAAGGGCAACCCCGAGGAGGAGCCGATGGTGAACAACGTGCGGCCCGCGCCGAAGTCGGTCTGGTCCCCGTAGTTCTCGGTGACGATGGTCGCGCACTTCTCGTTGAACAGGCCCTGCAGGAACGTCATCGCCTGGTTCGCTGCCTTGGAGTCGTAGGTGAAGCGGTTGGCGGCGTCATCGAAGATGTTGCCGCCGAAGGCGAACGTCCAACTCGCGAAGCGGCTGGCGTCGATGGACAGCTCGTAGCCGATGGCGCCACTGGTGGTGGCTCTCCCATAGGGATTCTTGGTGGCGGCGCAGGCGGCCTGCTGGAACTGCTGCGGGGTGACGGGAGGCCCGTCGAAGTCGATCTTGCCGGCCGAGCGCAGCTCCTTCAGCCAGTCGATGTTGTAGTACAGGACCTCCATCGAGCGGTTCGGCGGGAAGCCATAGCGCGCGCCGCCGAAGCTGGGGAAGACGTCGGCGTTGAAGAAGCCCGGGAAGAAGTCGGCCTTGTCGGCGGCGCTGAGGCCCCACTTGGGCGAGTCCACCAACGGCCGCATGTCGGTGACGCCGTTGCCGAGCGCGTAGGTGGCCGATTGGTTCTGGTAGGCGACGACGATGTTGGGGGCGTCCGCGGTGTCGAGAACGGGCAGCATCTTCCGGAAGATGTCGTTGTAGCCGCCCTGATACTCGGCCTTGACGGTGATGTGGTACGGGTTCGAGCTGTTGAACGCCGCGACGATCTGCTGCAGCACCGTTTCGCGGTCGAGCGTGTGCTGGTGCCAGAAGGTGATGGTCTGGCCGCTGGGGTCGACGTTCTCGTAGTCGCCCTGGGCGGACGCCGTGGCCAGCGTCGCGAACAGCAACGCGGCCCCCAATAGGACGAGCGGACCTCGCTTCATACGTACTCCCTTCCCTCCTGAGGAATGGCGATCATCCCTTCAGCCCCGAGGTGGCGAACCCCTCGGTGAACTGACGCTGGGTGAAGAAGTAGACCACCATGACGGGCAGGATGGTGATCACCGCGCCCGCCATGAGGTAGTGCGTCTGCGGGCCCGCCTCGGTGATGAAGGTGTACAGCCCCACCCCGAGCGGGCGCCAGGTGGGCGTGGTCGTGACCAGCAGCGGCCACAGGAACTCGTTCCAGGTACGGACGAAGGTGAGCAGAGCGGCGGTCATCATGACCGGGCGGCTCATCGGCACCACCACCGCGGTCAGGAAGCGAAGATGCCCGGCGCCGTCGATGCGCGCGGCGTCCCACAGCTCGTCGGGGATGCCCTGGAAGAACTGCCGGAACAAGAAGATGATGAACGCCGTCGACAGGAACGGCACCGTCAACGCCGGCAGCTTGTTGATCCAGGAACCCCAGGGGATGATGTCGCCCCGGATCAGCAGGAAGTTGGGGATGAAGGTGACCGTGCTGGGGATCATCAGCGTGGTGAGCAGCACCATGAAGATGATCTCCCGCCCGGGGAACTGGATCTTGGCGAAGGCGTAGCCCGCCAGCGTGCAGGTGACCAGCACCCCCAGGATCACGATGGCGCTGATGACCACGCTGTTGCGGAAATACAGCGCGAAATCGGCCTCCGTCCAGGCCCGCTGGTAGTTGACCCACTGAGGATGGGCGGGCACCAGGCGCCGGTTGATGGTCTCGCCGAGCGTCATCAGCGAGG
>CAZTTB010000098.1:0-6753 GCA_964616005.1 uncultured bacterium
ACCGCAAGGCGATCGACCGGCACGAGCGGCCCGTCGCCTTCCGTGGTGACGCCGAGGAGGTTGCCGGCTACCTGCGAAGCGGCCGGGCGTAGGGGGCGGCGGCCGCGCTCCGCAGCAGCCACACGGTGTAGACCCCGAACACCACGATGGAGCCGGCCGTGATGACGGCGATCAGGCCCTCATGTCCGGAGCCGTTCACCGTTCCGCCGCCGGCGATGTAGGCGAACAGGTCCGTGGCGGCATGTGCCGCGACCAGAGGCGTGAGCCGCCCGCCGGCTTCCAGCCCCGCGGCGAAGGCGCTCCCCAGCGCGAAGGCGTACACGACCTGCAGGACGGTGACGACGAAGCCTGCCCCCTGCGCCACGTTGAGCAGATGGAGGAGCCCGAAGATCAGGGCCGAGCCCAGCGCCGCACGCGTCACGCCGAGCCGGCGCAGGGCACTGTAGGCCAGGCCCCGGAAGAGCACCTCCTCGGTCAGGCCCACCAGCAGCGCCAGCAGGGCGAAGGTCAGGATCTCGGCCGGCGCCCAGCTTCCGCCGAAGCGCAGCGCCAGCGCCAGGGTCACGACCGCGGGCAGGAACAGCAGGGCGGTGAGCCCGAAGGCGCGGCCCCAGGGTTGCGGCCGTATGCCGGCGCCGCGCAGGCCGCCGCGGCGCGCCAGCACCGCCGCGCCGACCAGCAGCAGCGGCACGTCGGCGAGCACGATGAAGAGCCGGGGATCGAGGCCAAGCTGTCGCGTGAGGGCGCCTGCCGCTACGTAGGCCACGAAGGTGGCCAGCGTCAACAGGATCACGAAGGCGACCGGTCGACGCGCGAAGGGCGGGTCGGCGGCCGGTCCCAAGCGGCCTATGGGGGCTGTGTTCACGGTGCCTCCCTGGTGACGCCGAGCCGTCGGCACTGGCGTCTAGCGCAAGTCTATGCCGTCGGGACGAGGAGGCTCGGGCGTGCGCCACGCGCGCCGGTGACCGGATCCGCCGGCGCGCGAGGACCGCGCCGCGGCCGTGGACGCCGGCACACGTCCGCGCGCTGGGACCCGTAGCATGGAAGAGCCGGAGCGCGGGAGTCACCCGCCGCCCTGCCTCCGCGTCCGGGCTTCGAGCGCGCGCCGGAACGCGGCATGAACGTGCGGTCGTCCACGACGGCCGTCCGCGAGCCTCATGAGGAGTGAGCCATGGACCCAGAACCGGCCATCGCGCCGATCCGCCTGACGCACACGGTGAAGAAGGGCGGTTGTGCCGCCAAGATCGCAGCGGGGACCCTGAGCGACCTGTTGCGCTCGCTGCCGCGCCAGAGCCACCCGGACCTGCTGGTGGGCAACGACATGCTCGACGACGCCGCGGTGTGGCGCGTCTCGGACGACGTGGCGATGATCCAGACGCTGGACTTCTTCACCCCGATCCTCGACGACCCCACCGACTTCGGTGCGGTGGCGGCGGCCAACGCGCTCTCCGACGTGTTCGCCATGGGGGGCACGCCGATCACCGCCCTCACGATCCTGGCCTATCCCCTCGGCATCCTGCCCGATGAGGTGCTGGGCAGCCTGATGGCCGGGGCGACGGCCGTCATCAACGACGCCGGCGCCTTCCTGGTGGGCGGCCACTCCATCGAGGACGACACCCTCAAGCTGGGCTTCAGCGTGACCGGACTCGTCCGTCCGGACCGGCTCTGGCGCAACTCCGGCGCGCGCCCCGGCGACGTGCTGATCCTCACCAAGGCCGTCGGCACCGGTACGCTCGCGGGCGCGCTCAAGAACGACGAGATCGCACCCGAGGCCATGGCGCCGGCCATCGCCTCGATGCGACAGGTCAACCGTCTCGACCTGGACGACGGTCTCCACCGCGCCGTCCACGCCGCCACCGACGTGACCGGCTTCGGGGTGCTGGGGCACGCGCTGCACCTGGCCGAAGGCTCGGACGTGACGTTGCGCATCGACACCGGCGCCCTGCCGCTGCTGCCCGGCGCCGAGGACACGCTGCGCCGCGGGATCCTCACCAAGGCGCATACCACCAACGGCCGCTACGTGCAGGAGCGGGTGACCGGTCGCGAGCGTGTGGATCCGACGCGCTGGCTGGCGGCCGTGGACCCGCAGACGAGCGGGGGCCTGTTGCTCAGCGTTGCCCCGGAGCGCGCTGCGGAACTGCTGGCGGTCGTGGGCGAGCGGTTCCCTGCGGCGCAGGTGATGGGTGAGGTGACGGCGCGCGGCGCGCGCCCGCTCGAGGTGGTGTGACCGGGCGCACGCTCACGGCTCGCCCCTATCGTCGGTGACGATGCCGCGCAGGGCGATGAAGTCGGCCAGATCCTTGGGGGACGTGAAGTGCGCGGCGGCACCGCTGGCGACGTCGCGCACCGAGCCGCGCAGGGAAGGCGGGCCGGACGATACGGGCTCGAGCCACACCCGCACGACGAAGACCCACTGCTTGCGTCTGCCGGCATCGTCCACGTCCGCCCTCCCAGCGTTCGACTCCCGCGCCCAGTATGGCGAGGCGGCGTCTAGGCAGCGTCTAGTACCGTACCCGGCGCGCCCGGCAGTCGTCACGGCCAGGGCGCGCCGTCCACTTCCGCTGCGATCTCACGGTTGAACTCCATGGCCAGGAACGCCGCGCGCGCGGGTCCGTCGTCGATCGCGTCGGCCATCGTGCGCAGGCGCTCGGCGGCACGTCGTGCCAGCGCCCGCGCGGCCGCCTCCTCGCCCTGGGCGTGACGGACGCGCGCCGCGACCCACGCGACCTGTTGTGGGTGGAGCAGTTCGTCGTCGCGCTTCTCCAGCAGCTCCAGGAGCTCATCGGCGGCGGCCGCCGCCTGCTCCAGGCGACCCTCTCCGAGGAAGGCCAGCGCCAGCTCGCACAGCACGTTGGCGGAGCTCGCGTCACGTCCCAGGCGCCGCTCGATGGCCAGCGCCTGGCACAGGTGCTCGATGGCGTCGGCGCGTGCCCCCAGGTGGCGCTCGGCGTCGCCGAGATTGCTGAGGGCGGAGGCCGCCAGCAGCTCGTTGCCGGACTCCCGGGCCAGCGCCAGCGCGCGCAGCGCCGCGCGGCGCGCGTCCTCGTGGCGGCGTCCGTACAGCAGCGCCGATGAGCCGTTCAGCAGGCACAGCGTCTCGCCTCGGCGGTCGCCGAGCCGCGCGAACAAGCGCTCGGCGCGCTCCAGTCGCTCGGCCGCGGCGGCGTGATCGCCCACCCGCAGGTCGAGCACGCCGCGGTTGAGCGAGACCGCGGCCAGGCCCTGGGGCCTCTCGAGTTCCCGGTAGAGCCTCTCGGCGACGCGGTAGTGCGCCTTCGCCTCCGCCAGGTGCGTCAGGCGGGCGGCGCTCACCGCGCGGAACTGGTGAGCGTCGGCCTCCAGGCTGCGGTCGCCTGTGTCGAGGGCGAGGCGGAGCATGCGGGCGGCGAGGCCGAAAGCGTCCTCGTAGGCTTCCTCGCCGACGGCGGCCTGCAGGGCGGCGCGCAGCGCCTCCGCCACCAGCTCGGGCTCGTCGGTTGCGCCCGCCTGCTGGGCCGCGTCGAGGCGTTGGTGGACCTGCTCCGGTCTGCCGGCCGCGAGCGCTACGTGGACCCCGAGACAGGCTGCGGTGAGGCTCAGACGCCGGTCACGGATCCGCTCGGCGAGCGCCATGGCGTCGCTCAGGCGCTCCTCGGCGGCCGATGGGTTCCCCAGTGCCAGCTCGTAACGGGCCCGCAGCAGCGCCGAACGCACCAGCCACGTCGGACGGCCGTCGGCGGTTGCGCGGTCCGCCAGGCGCTCCAGGAGCTCGGCTTCGGCGGCACGCTGGCCCAGCGCGTGCAGCAGCCCTACCCGCCGGTCGTCGGCATCGAACGACGCCTGTTCGTCGCCGAGCGCTTCCGCCAGGGCGCTCATGGCGTCGAGCTGGAGGCGCTGCTGCTCGCGATCCCCGCGCCGGCGTGCGGCGTCCTCGGCCAGCCGGTGCAGCTCGATGCGCAGCCGCGGATCGTGCGCCAGCGACAACGACCAGGAGGCAAGGCTGCACGCCTCCTCGCCGGCGCCGCTGTCCAGAGCCTCGCGGGCCGCCCGTAGTCCGTGCCGGGCGGCCCGATCGGGCTCACCCCCACGGTCGAAGTGCCTGGCCAGCGTGGCGGCGCTCGCGTCCGACGTGCCGGCACGCTCCAACGCCTGCGCGGCGCGGCGGTGGTAGCGCGCGCGGGCCGAGGGGTCGACGCTCCGGTAGATGGCCTCGTGCATGAGCTGATGGCCGAAGGTGAACGTGCCGGCGCGCCGTTCGCGCACCAGGCGGGCGTCGAGCAAGAGGTCGAGGGCGTCCAGGGCCTCGCGCTCGTTCCAGGCGAGTACGTCGCGCACCGTCTCGAGGCGGAAGCTCTCGCCCACCACCGCCGCTGCCCCCGCGAAGGTGCGCGCTTCGTGGGCGAGGCGCTCCAGGCGTGCGGTGACCCGGCGGCGAACGCCGTCTGGGACCACTTCCGACCAGTCCGGTCCGGTGCGCGGCAGCGTCGGGGCGTCGGGCGCGGTGGTGGGGTCGTCTCCGCCGGTGTCGGTGGCCGTCTCGTGGAGCAGCTCCGAGATCAGCAGCGGATTGCCGGCGCTGGCTGCTTCCAGCGCCGCCACCACCTCGGGCGCGACCGGCGCCGGCTCGAGCCGCGCCAGGAGTGTCGCGATGACCGCCGTGTCGAGCCCGGCGAGCGCGATCGCATCGAGGGATCCGGCCTCCTCCAAACGGCGTCGCAGGGCGCGCAGCGGATGGTCCGGTCCGAGGTGATCGTCGCGGTAGGTCGCGACGATCAACAGCGGGGCGCCACCGGCGCGCCGCCCGAGGTGCTCGAGCAGGGCCGTGCTCGCTTCGCCCGCACCGTGCAGATCCTCCAGCACCAGCAGCAGGGGACGTGTGCCCGCCAGGTCGAGCAGCGCACGGCTGACGGCATGGAAGAGGCGGGCGCGCTCCCGCTCGGGCGGCAGCTCCGGGAGCGGTGGTCCGTCAGGCAACGTCGGTGCCGCTGCCGGCAGCGCCCAGGCGAGCACCCGTCGCCACGGAGCGCCCCTGTCGCCGGCGGCGACCAACAGGTCGAAGACGGGACGCAGCGCCTCGGCCACCGCCTGGTACGGGCTCGCCTCCGGCTCGGAAGTGCCCCCTACCAGGACCCGGCCTTCGTCCGCCTCCGCCCGCTGCGCGAGCCGCCGTAGCAGCCGGCTCTTGCCGATCCCGGCGGGCCCTGCCAGCAGCACCAGGCCGCCGCTGCCGGCACGGGTGCGGTCCCAGCGCTCGCCCAGCGCGGCGAGCTCGCGCACGCGTCCTGCGAAGGGCAGTTGCGGCGGAGCGCCGGTGCGCGCGGGTGGCGCCTCGCTCGGCGGGTCCAGCTCGCGCACCAGCGCCTCGAATAGCGCGCGCGTCTGTTCCATGGGCTCCACGCGGAGCTCGTTGGCCAGCAGCTCGGAGAACCGTTCGTAGACGGCCAGCGCCCCGGCCCGGTCGCCGGCCCCGTAACGGACGCGCATCGCCAGCCGCACGGCGTCCTCGCGCAGGGGATCCTCCCGGAGCAGCCGGTCGAGCACCGCCAGCGCTTCCGGACCGCGGCCGGCCCCGAGGTGGCGTTCGGCCAGTTCCAGCAGCACGCCGAGCAACACGGCGCGCAGACGTTCGCGTTCGACGAGCAGCCACTCGTCGTCGTGGCCCACCATGAGATGTCCGGTGTAGAGGGCGGCGGCGCGCTCGACGTCTCCGCGGGCGGCCGCCTCCTCGAACGCGCATGCGTCGACCCACAGGTCGGCGTCGCGGTCGAGTCCGACGCGGGAGCCGTCGGTGAGCACCCACGTCCCGGCTTCAGGATCGGGCAGCGCCTGCTTGAGGTAGTGGAGGTGCCGTCGGAGGTTGGTCCGCGCTTCGTCGGGGTCGCTGTCGGGCCACAGCGCCTCCGCGACCGTGCGCCGGTCCTGCGGCGTCGGGTGCAGCGCCAGGTAGGCCAGCAACGGACCGGTGCGTGGGGGAGCGGAGAGCGGGAGGGGCCGGTTGTCGACAGCGACCCTGAGCGGGCCGAACAGATACACCCGTATCCTTCCCACCCCCCTCCGATGTGGATGGCGACACCCTAGCACCGGCCCGTGCAGCACGGCGAGGCAGATGTCGCATCGGTTCGGAGGGCGCTCGGTCGGGCGGGTGGGTCAGTTCTTGGAGGGGTGGGCGCGCTCGAGCAGCATCGCCACCGACACCGGCTCGCGCGGCTGGAGCCCGTCGATGAGGCCGTCACGGGCGACGAAGGCGGCCACCTTCTCGTACGCCTGCTGCGCTTCCTCGGCGCTCTCGCTGTCGAACAGCACGGCCTCGCGGCCTGACGGCAGGACGGCGACCAGCTCGAGGTAGTCGGGCTCGAGCGCGTCGTCCTCGACGCCGTCGAGATCGGTGCCTTCGGGGAAGACCTCCAGCAACTCGATGCTCTCCACCAGCGCGAGGTTGATGAGCTTGGCGTCCAGCGTCCACATCCACACGGTTCCGTCTCCTAGGGCCGCGGCTCGGCCACGGCCGACGCGGATCATCCGCGAGCCGTTGCGGCGCGTCCGCGCCAGAGCATAGCGCACCGCAGGGAAGCTCCGCACGGGGCAGGCGCTCTCACGAGGTCGGTCCCAGCCGCTCGATCTCCAGGGCGCGCCCGCCGCGCACCCGCACCAGCACCGCGCCGAGCTCCGCCGGTCCCTGCGCGAAGCCGCCGGGCCCGCGCACCGGATGCCGGTGCCGAAGGGCGTCCACGAAGACCTCCGGAGCGTAGCCCTGCATGCCGCCGCTCGGCCCCG
>CAZTTB010000099.1:0-6654 GCA_964616005.1 uncultured bacterium
TTGCGATTCGTGAGGGGGGTCGGACGGTGGGGGCGGGCGTCGTCACGGCCGTGACCAAGTAAGCCCAGGCACCTCGGCCGGAGACGGGCGGTGCCGGCCAACCACGCACCGCCGCCGTCTCTGCTATGCTCTTATCTTTGGGAGACCACCATGGCCAGTGACGTACGCATCAAGTTGCTGCTCGAATGCACAGAGTGCAAGCGCCGCAACTACACCACCCACAAGAACCGGCGCAACAGCCAGGGGAAGCTGGAGCTCAAGAAGTACTGTCCCTGGGAGCGCAAGCACACCGTGCATCGCGAGGTGAAGGTCTAGACCGGGACCATGTTCAAAGGCTTCGTGAACTACCTACGCAACTCGCGCGCCGAGCTCGGCCGCGTCACCTGGCCCACCCGCAAGGAGGTGTTCCAGGCGACCGAGGCGACGCTCCTGTTCGTGTTGCTGACGGCGCTCTTCCTGCTCATCGCGGACGCCACGCTGGGCAACCTCATCGGCCTGATCACCTGAGGTTCACGCCCCGCCCCGGGAGGCTCGTCGCTTCCCGGGGGCTCACGAGACGAGGTCTGACCCGAATGAGCATCGAGTGGTACGCGGTCCACACCTATGTGGGCCACGAGGAGAAGGTCAAGGAGAACGTCCTCAGTCGCGCCAAGTCGCTCGGCATCGCCGAGTGCATCTATCAGGTCGTGGTGCCGACCGAGGAGACGGTGGAGCACGCGGGCGGCGGCAAGAAGGAAGTCGTCAAGCGCAAGCTCTTTCCCGGCTATATCTTCGTGCAGATGGACCTCGGCGACAATCCCGACGAGCCCAACGAGGCGTGGGAAGTGGTGCGTTACACGCCGGGCGTGACCGGCTTCGTGGGTACTGCCACACACGCGGTGCCGCTCTCCCCGGACGAGGAGCAGCGGATGCTCGGCACGCTGGGCATCACCGGTTCGCGGGAAGCGCCCAAGGTCAAGATCACCTTCAACGTCGGCGACATGGTCCAGGTTACGGCCGGACCCTTCGCGGATTTCACGGGTGTCGTCTCGGAGGTCAACCCCGAGCGCGGCAAGGTCAAGGTACTGGTCTCGATCTTCGGCCGGGAGACCCCGGTCGAGCTCGACTACTCTCAGGTCGTCAGGGCGTGAGCGCGATGCCTTCGGCATCGCCCGGGATGCCTTCGGCATCCCGCGCCCTCACGGAGCGCTCGGACCCCGCTGCAGGCCATGCCGCCGGGGGAGCTTAGGAGGAACCATGGCCAAGAAAGTCGCAGGTATCGTGAAGCTCCAGTTGCCCGCCGGAGGTGCCACTCCGGCGCCACCGGTCGGGCCCGCGCTGGGGCAGTACGGTGCCAACATCATGCAGTTCGTGAAGGAGTACAACGCCACCACGGCCTCGCAGGCCGGCGCGGTGGTGCCGGTGGAGATCACCATCTTCGCCGACCGTTCCTTCACGTTCATCACCAAGACGCCGCCGGCGAGCTACCTCATCAAGAAGGCGGCAGGGATCGACAGTGGCTCGGGCGAGCCCCACAAGGTCAAGGTCGGCAGGATCACCTGGCAGCAGTGCCTGGAGCTTGGCGAGCAGAAGATGACCGACCTGAACGCGGGTAGCCCCGAGGCGGCGGCGCGCATCATCGCCGGCACCGCCCGCTCGATGGGCGTCACGGTGGAGGGAGCGCCTACAGGTGGCTAGACGCGGCAAACGCTACCGTGAGCTCGAGAAGCGCGTCGATCGCGCCCAGCTCTACGCCCCCGATCAGGCGACCGCGCTGGTGAAGCAGCTCGCCACGGCCAAGTTCGACGAGACGATCGAGGCCCACTTCCGGCTGGGCATCGACCCCAAGAAGTCCGACCAGACGGTGCGCGGCACCGTGGCCCTGCCCCACGGGACCGGCAAGACCGTCCGGGTGATCGCGATCACCCAGGGCGACAAGGTGGCCGAGGCGGAAGCGGCGGGAGCGGACGTGGTCGGCGGAGCGGACCTCATCCAGCGGATCGCCGACGGCTGGATGGACTTCGACGCCGTCGTCGCCACGCCCGACATGATGGCGCAGGTCGGTGGCAAGCTCGGCCGCGTCCTCGGCCCGCGCGGACTGCTCCCGAACCCCAAGGCGGGGACGGTAGGCCCGAACGTCGGTGACATCGTCGGCGCCCTGAAGGCCGGGCAGATCGAGTTCAGAGCGGACAAGACCGGCGTCGTGCACGCGCCGATCGGCAAGGCCAGCTTCGAGCCGGACAAGCTCGCGGAGAACCTCACCGCGCTGCGCACGGCGTTGGAGGCGGCCAAGCCCGACACGGCGCGCGGCCAGTACGTCCGTACCGTCCACCTCAGCTCGACCATGGGCCCCAGCGTCCGGGTCACGCTGTAGGTCGGTCGTTCTTTCGGCATCCCGGTGCGTAGCGGTTGCGATGCACCTCTGGCGTTGGAGACAGCAGGGGCCTGCCAGGCTTAAAGATCCTGCCGAGGCGTTCAAGGTTGCCGGTTCCGGCTCACTCGGAGACGGAACGGCGCGACCCAGCTGCGCTTCGCGGCACGCGCCCGGAAGCGGCCCCTCGGGGTCGTGGGCGCACGTTCTAGAGTAGGTGAGAGGGTTCCATGGCCAATCCAAGGAATGAGGCGTCCGTCCGCGAGCTGCACGGTTTGCTCGACGGCGTGAAGACGTTCTTCCTGGTGGACTACCAGGGGCTCTCCGCAGGCGAGCTCGGCCGGCTGCGCGCTTCGGTGCGTGCGTCGGGCGGGCGCATCTTGGTCGCCAAGAACACCCTCATCGACGTCGTGCTCAAACAGCAGGGCGTTGAGGGGTTCGGCGACACGCTCACGGGTCCGACGGCTTTGGTGCTCGTCGGCGAGGATCCGGTGGCGCCTCTGAAGGCGATCGCCGACTTCGCGAAGGACCACCCCCGGGACCTGCCCAAAGGCAAGGGCGGGTTCCTCCAGGGAGGCATCGTGAGCGCGGATGCCCTCGACCGCATCGCCAAGCTGCCCTCGCGGCAGCAGCTGCAGAGCGAACTGCTCGGCACGCTGCTGGCGCCGTTGCAGCAGCTGGTGGGCGTGTTGGAGGGTCCGCAGCGGAACCTGGTGTCTGTCATGCAGAATTACAGCGACAAAGTGAAGGAGGAACAGTAGATGGCGTTCGACAAGGAAGCGATGGTGGAACAGCTCAGTGGCCTCACGGTGCTGGAGCTGGTGGATCTGGTGGATGCCCTGAAGGACAAGTGGGGCGTCGAAGCTGCTGCTGCCATGCCCGCGGGCATGATGGCGGCCATGCCGGTCGCGGCGGAAGCTGCTGCCGAAGAGCAGACCGAGTTCACGGTCAGCATCAAGTCGGCGGGCGACAAGAAGCTCCAGGTCATCAAGGAGGTCCGCGCCATCACGAGCCTGGGCCTCAAAGAGGCCAAGGATCTGGTCGAGTCCGGCGGCGTGGTGAAGGAGAGCATCGGCAAGGACGAGGCCGAGGAGATCAAGGGCAAGCTGGAAGCCGCGGGCGCCACCGTCGAGGTCAAGTAACGCGCTTTGCGCGCCGGATGCACGGAGGGCTCGTTGATGCGGGCCGTCCAGAACGGAGCGCCGCCGTGCGTGACGACCGTTGTCCGGTCGTCACGCACGGGCGGGCGTTTCGAAGTGACGCTCGGGAGTGGCAGGCTACGTGACTGGGAGCTACGAAGCAGTAGCATGAGAGTTCGTGGTTTGCGAGCCACTGGCGGGGAGATCGGTCGGAGTCGGTACGAAGGTCAGGTCGGCACGTCACAGCGAGGCGGATCGGCGTCGGCGAGCCGGGAGAACCGCAAGGTTCGCTCGGGCGGCGAGTGCGCGGAGCGCCGCGGCCGGGTCGCCCGACATGGCCTTCCGTTGGGACACGGTATTTTGAGTCAGGGGATTCGTACTTGACGTCGAACGTTTCTGCACGGCAAGACGCTCAGGGAGACTGCACGCGGCCCTCCCGGGAGCAGCTCTGCCGCGCTTCGGCTTGAACGGCACGCGCGGCCCAGGCCGCGCTCACGCTCCGGGCGACACGGCTTCGAGCGAAGGGGTGAAGATGCGCGAGATTCGGACCTTCGGCAGGATCAAGGAAGTCATTGATCTTCCGAACCTCACCAACGTCCAGATTAAGTCATACGAGACGTTCCTGCAACGGGGCGTCGCGCCGTCCATGCGGGAGAACATGGGCCTTCAGGCGGCCTTCAAAGAGGTCTTCCCGATCGACGAGACCGAGCGCGGGCGGCAGACCGGGCTGGTCCTCGACTTCCTCGAGTACACGCTCGAGGATCCGGAGTACGGACCCGAGGAGTGCCGCGAGAAGGACCTCAGCTACCACGCCGGGCTGTTCGCGAAGCTTCAGCTCGTGCACAAGGACACCGGACTGATCAAGGAGGACCAGGTCTTCCTGGGTGACCTCCCCTTGATGACGGAGGACGGCTCCTTCGTGATCAACGGCGCCGACCGCGTCATCGTCTCGCAGATCCATCGCAGCCCCGGCGTCTACTTCACCAGCGCGGCCAAGGGCACCAGCCGCTCGCTCACCGCCAGCATCATTCCCATGCCGAAACGCGGCCCTTGGATCGAGATCGAGTTCGACAACTCCGAGATCCTGTGGATGAAGGTGAACAAGCGCAAGTTCCCCTTCACCCTGCTCCTGCGCGTGCTCGGATACGGTGACCAGCAGATCCGGGAGCTGTTCGCCGGAAGCGAGCACCTGGTGGAACCGACGCTGGCGTCGGAGGAAGCCGCCGGGATCACCCCCGACGAGGCGCTGCTGCGGCTGTTCACGGTGCTGCGTCCGGGAGATCCGCCCAAGGTCGACAAGGCCACCAACTATCTGTTCAGCCTTCTGGCCGACCCCCGCCGCTACGATCTGGGCGACGCCGGCCGCTTCAAGATCAACTCCAAGCTCCGACTCGAGTACCCGTCCAACACGCTCCTCGGATTCGAGGACGGGCGCTTCGTCGACTACGGGCTGGTACCCACCATCCAGTACCTCGTGCGTCTGCAGGCGGGCGAGGACGGTTTCCAGGAGGACGACATCGACCACCTGGGCAACCGTCGCATCCGTACCGTAGGCGAGCTCGTCGCCGACCAGATCCGGGTGGGGCTGGGGCGCATGGCGAGAGGTGTGCGCGAGCGCATGCTGCTGGGCAACCCGGATGCGGCCACCCCGCAGAAGCTGGTCAACAACCGGCCCATCGTCGCGGCGCTGCGCGAGTTCTTCGGCCGGAGCCAGCTGAGCCAGTTCAAGGATCAGGTCAACCCGTTGTCCGAGCTGCGGCACAAGCGCCGCATCTCGGCGCTGGGTCCCGGCGGCCTGACGCGCGAGCGGGCAGGCTTCGACGTGCGCGACGTGCACCGCACGCACTACGGTCGCATCTGCCCGATCGAGACGCCGGAAGGCGCCAACATCGGCCTGATCACCTCGCTGGCGAGCTTCGCGCGCGTCAACGATCTCGGCTTCATCGAGGCCCCCTACCGCAAGGTGGTGAAGGGCCGCGTGACCGACGAGGTCGTGTACATGACGGCGCACGAGGAGGACCACTACGTGGTCGCGCAGGCCAACACCCCGCTCTCGGAGGACGGCACCTTCGCGACCAACACCATCGTGGCCCGCAAGGTCGGTGACCCCGTGTTCGCGGAGCCGGCCGAGGTCGACTTCATGGACGTGTCGCCGAAGCAGATCATCTCGGTGCCGACCTCGTTGATCCCGTTCCTCGAGCACGACGACGCCAACCGCGCGCTGATGGGCTCGAACATGCAGTCGCAGGCGGTGCCGCTCATCAGGTCCGACGCCCCGTTCGTGGGCACCGGGGTCGAGGAGCGCGTCTCGCGCGACTCGGGCACCGTGCTGCTCGCCGCGGAGGCCGGCACGGTGACCTTCGTGGACGCGCGCCGGGTGGTCATCGAGTCCGACAAGGGCGTCGAGCGCGAGTACACGTTGACGCGCTTCCAGCGCTCGAACCAGAACACCAATCTCGACCAGCGTCCGATCGTCGACATCGGCCAGCGCATCGAGGCCGGCGACGTCATCGCCGACGGCCCCGCTTCGCAGCACGGGCGTCTGGCGCTGGGGCAGAACATCCTCATCGCCATCATGCCGTTCGACGGCTACAACTTCGAAGACGCCATCGTGCTGTCGGAGAACCTGGTCCGCGGCGACGTCTACACCAGCGTTCACATCGAGAAGTTCGAGAAGGAAGCGCGCGACACCAAGCTCGGCCCCGAGAAGATCACGCGCGACATCCCCGGACTCTCCGAAGCGGCGCTGCGCGACCTCGACGAGGACGGCGTGGTGCGCATCGGCGCCGAGGTCAAGCAGGGCGACATCCTGGTCGGTCACACCAGCTTCAAGGGGGAGAAGGACCCCACCCCCGAGGAGCGGCTGCTCCGTTCGATCTTCGGTGAGAAGGCGCGCGAGGTGAAGGACACCAGCTTGCGGGTGCCGCCCGGCGACGGCGGCATCGTGCTGCGTACGGTGCGCTTCAAGCGCGGCGATGCCGGGGTCGAGCTCAAGCCCGGCGTGCAGGAGATGGTGCGCGTCTACATCGCGCAGAAGCGCCGCCTGATCGAGGGGGACAAGCTCGCCAACCGGCACGGCAACAAGGGCGTGGTCGCGAAGATCCTGCCCCCGGAGGACATGCCGTACCTCGACGACGGCACCCCCGTCGACCTGGTGTTCAATCC
>CAZTTB010000100.1:0-3488 GCA_964616005.1 uncultured bacterium
CACTACGGCTCGACCGAGCCCGACGTGGCGGCGGTGCTCAAGACCAGCCTCGAGCAGACCGGCATGATCAAGCTCAACCTGTCGGCGCTCGACTGGGGCACCTACACCACCCGCATGTCGCAGGGCGCGCTGGGCTTCTTCACGCTCGGCTGGTACCCCGACTTCATCGATCCCGACAACTTCCTGGCGCCCTGGCTGGTCGACTCCACCCAGAGCCTGGGGACGTTCTGGGACAAGGCGCCCGACTTCGCCCAGTACCAGAAGCTCATCAAGGAGGCGCGCGCCTCGACCCAGCAGGACGTGCGCGCCACCTACTACGAGCAGGTCCAGCAGCTGAGCGCCACCGACGTGCCGTTCATCCCGCTGTGGCAGAACTTCGGCCAGCTCGTCGCCTTCACCAAGCCCAACGTGACCGGCATGGTGACCGACCCGGCCGGCAACTGGCTGGTGTCGACGGTCTCGCTCTCGAAGTAGACGGGGCGGCAAGCCCGCAGGTCAGGGGGCAGCTGCGAACGCAGCTGCCCCCTTCTCGTCGGACCGCGAGGCCGGCGGCGGCCGGAGCACGCCGCTTCCCCGGCTCCCAACGAAGAGCGGCGCCCGGCCGAAGCCGGACGCCGTCCTGTTGTGTTCTGGTGTCGGTCTCAGTAGCGCTGAGCGCGCCCACTCACCGGCGCCGCGCTGGTCACGACGACGTTGGCGGCCTGCAGCCCCTTCTTCCCCTGTTCGACGTCGAAATCGACTTCGTCACCTTCGTTGAGGTTCCGGAAGCCTTCGCCCTGGATCGCCGAGAAGTGGACGAACACGTCGGGACCGCCGTCGCCCTGCTCGATGAAGCCGTAGCCCTTTTCAGCGCTGAACCACTTGACTTTTCCGCTTGCCATGTTCCCCTACCTTCACTTACTGCCTCGTCAGGCGAGGCTCTACAGATTTCCGGGCGTCCGCCCGAGTTACGAAAATTCTTCACAGAGTTTTCGGAACGGCTCAGTCTACGCGATGTCCTTCGGGGCCGCAAGTGTCTCGCGCCACTCGCTCGGCAGCGAGAAGAGCCAACGGGCAAGCGTTCTCTGGCGGCTCGGCCGCGCTCAGGCGTCGGCGTCGCGCGGGCGATCGTCGGGCAGGTCCGCGCTTGCGGGAAGCGCCCGGCGCACGTCCTGGAGGGTCGGTTGCGCAGCGGTACCACCGGCGGCGCGCGTCGACAGCGAGCCGCAGGCCGTTCCGAGCGTGAGACAGGCCGCCAGCGGCCAGCCGCGGGTCCACCCGTAGAGGAAGCCGGCGTCGAACGAGTCGCCGGCTCCGGTGGTGTCCACCGCGTCCACCGCGAGCGCGCTACGGCGCGCCCGGTCACGTCCGCTCCAGGCCTCGCCTCCGTCCGGCCCGCGCTTCACCGCCACGGTGCCGACCCGCCGGCTCAGCACCTGCAGCGCCGCGCCCAGCTCGAGCTCTCCGCTGAGTCGCAGGGCCTCGGTCTCGTTGGGCAGGAGCACGTCGACCCACGGCAGCAGCCGCTCGAGCCCGCCGTCCCAGGTCCCGCTCGGGTCGAAGTTGGTGTCCAGCGAGGTGGTGAGGCCGCGGGCCCGGGCCCGCTCGAACAGCGCCGGCGCGTCCGGGCGCAACGCGTCGAGCAGGAAGTAGCTGCCCAGGTGCAGGTGTGCGCTGTCGGCCAGCAGCGCGTCGGGCACGTCCGCGGCCCGCAACGCGGGGATGGCGCCCGGGAAGGTCAGGATGGCCCGGTCCGCGGGGCGCGACAGGATCACGCTGACGCCGGTGCGGAGGGCGGGGTCGACGCGGCAGGCGCCGACGTCGACCCCGCGATGCGCCATGGCGTCGAGCATGTAGCGTCCGAAGGGGTCGTCGCCGACGACCCCGACGAAGGCGGTGCGGAGCCCCAGACGGGCGGCGCCGCACGCCATGATCGCCGCCGACGAGCCGATCTCCAGATCCGCGTCGTCGACCAGCTTCTCCGCCTGCCCGAAGGCGGGCGTGAGGTCGTCGTCGCGCAGGATGAGGTCGGGGTTGATCTCCCCGACGACCAGCAGGTCGAAGCGCCTCACGCCGGGCCCCCGCAGGGAGCGCGGCGACGGGGGAGGGCCCCGCCGCCGCGCGTCCTGGCGTTCACTCGTGCAGCGTCACGCCGCCGGCGGTCTTGCCGGCCATGAACGCGGCGATGCTGTCGGCTGCCTGCTGCGGCGACTGCATGCCGAGCAGGGCGCGTTGCACGGCCACGATGGTGGTCTGGACGAGCTCGTCGTACCACTCCACCTGGGGCAGCGGCCGCGCCTTGGCCGACTGCGCGCCGAACTGCTGCCAGTAGGGGTACTTCTGCAGCAGCGCAGGATCGGTGTAGAGCGCCGTGAACAGCGGCAGGCTGCCGAGCTTGTCGGCCCGCTCGCGGTCGCGCTCCGGCGAGATCATGTAGTGGATGTACTGCCAGGCGGCGTCCTTGTTCTTCGACGCCTTGGGGATGGCGAAGGCTTCGGGCAGCGTCAATGTGGCCTGCGACTCGCCGGACTCGGCCGGCAGCCACGCCGCGGCCTCGATCTGGCCGACCACCTTCGAGCGCTGCGGGTCGTTGGCGTAGTTCTGCGTCACCGGCGGGCCCTGGAAGAAGAAGGCGGCGTTGCCGGCGTAGAGCAGGTCGGCGGCGGCCTCCTGCGACAGCGTGATGCTGGACGGGTTGGCGATCTTCTGGGTCTTCAGCATGTCGACCATGAAGGCCAGCGCCTTGACCGCCTGCGGCTTGTTGATGGTGATGGTGCCGTCCGCCGAGAAGTAATCGGTGCCGAAGCTGTACAGGTAGAAGGCGAAGGAGTTGGCGAGCGCCCACTCCTGGTTCCAGTACTCGGTGACCGGGTACTCGACGATGCCCTTGTCCTTGAGGGCGGCGCTGTCGGCGACGACCTCGTCCCAGGTCTTGGGCGGCTGCGCGATGCCCGCCTTGTCGAGCATGGCCTTGTTGTAGAAGAAGAAGCGCGTGTCGTTGTTCCAGGGGATGCCCAGGACCTGGCCGTTCTTGGTGAAGGTAGCGAGCAGTCCCGGCAGGAGCGAGTCGAGGTAGGCCTGGTCGGCGTAGCTGCCCAGCGGCTCGACCCAGTCGGCCGACGCGAACTTGGCGACCCAGCCGTTGTCGAACTCGATCACGTCGTAGGTCCCGCCGCCGGCGGCGAGGTCGGTGAGGACCTTGTTGGCGACCTCGTCCCACGACATCTGGATGAACTCGACACTGATGCCGCTCTGCTGCTCGAACTGGCGCGTCTGCGCTTCCCACAGGCCCACCAGGTCCATCTCGTGACGCGGCATGATGACGGTGATCTTCTGCGCCACCGCGGGGCCGGCGAGCAGAAGCGCGGCGACCAGCGCGGCGATGAGGCGCCTTGCGATACGTGGCAACATGGGTTCACCCTCCTAAAGGTGTTCGATGGCTCGATGCCTGGCTTGCGTCATGCGATCCGTCCTAGCGGCTCTCCCTCCTTCCCGGGGGCGCCCGCGTG
>CAZTTB010000100.1:3588-6610 GCA_964616005.1 uncultured bacterium
GGCCTGTCCCTTCATGGCCTATCCCTTCACGGCTCCGGCCGTGAGGCCCTGGATGATGTAGCGCTGGAAGAACAGTGCCAGCAGCACGGGGGGCAGCGAAGTGAGCACGCCCGCCGTGGCCATGGCGCCGTAGTCCACGCCGACCTTGCTGGAGAACTCGGCGACGATGACGCTGAGGGTCTTCGAGTGCAGCGTGGAGCTCAGGATGAAGGCGGTGAAGAACTCGTTCCAGGCGATGATGAAGGCGAACATGCCGCCGGCGGCCAGCCCCGAGCTCGACAGCGGCAGCACCACCCGGAACAGCGCGCTGGCGCGGGTGCAGCCGTCGATGCGGGCGGCGTCCTCGAGGCTGGTGGGGATGCCGTCGAAGTAGCCCTTCAGGATCCAGGTGATGAGCGGCAGGATGATGGCGATGTCGGCCAGCATCAGCGCGAACACCGTGTCGAGCAGGCCGATGCTGCGGAACACCACGTACATGGGGATGATGATGACCACGGTGGGCAGCAGCTGGGTCGCCAGCATGGTGGCGAGGAAGGCGCCCTTGAGACGGAAGCGCAGCCGGCTCACCGCGTACGCCGACAGCGAGCCGGCCACCAGCGACACCAGCGTGGCGAGCCCCGCCACGATCACGCTGTTCAGGGCGCCGGCGCGCACGCTGCGGTGGACGCTGGTGCTCGAGCCGCCCCCCACGAAGATGTCGATGTAGTTGGACAGGTCGAGGTGGTCGGGCAGCCACTGCAGCGGCTTGGAGGTGAGCGCCGCGCGCGTCGAGACGCTGGAGATGACGAGCCACACGAAGGGCGCCAGCACCCACAACACCACCGCCAGCACCGCGAGGTAGAGCAGGACGCGGCCCAGCAGCTGCCGCCGCCGGCGCCGGGAGCGGCCGCCTGCGGCGCTGTTGGCGCGAACCGAGCGGGCGCTCATTCGGTGGCCTCCCGGGGCGAGATCAAGCGCACGTAGAAGAACGCGATGATCAGCGACAGCAGCACCAGGATGAACGCCATCGCGGCGCCGTAGCCGAACTTCAGGAACTTGAAGGTCGTCAGGTAGGTGTAGAAGGTGGCGACGTTGGTGGCGTTGGCGGGGCCGCCGCCGGTCATGACGTAGATGAGGTCGAACTCCTTGAGCGCCCACACCGTCTTGACCACCATCGTCACCGCGATCACCGGCCGAAGGCTGGGGAAGGTCACGGCCCAGAACTGCCGCCAGGCGTTGGCGCCGTCGACCCGGGCCGCCTCGTACTGCTCCAGCGGGATGGTCTGCAGAGCAGCCAGCAGCAGGATGACGGCGACCGGCGTCTCCTTCCAGATGTTGGCCACGATCACCAGGTGGAAGGCGGAGACGGGATAGCCCAACCAGATGTGATAGTGGTCGATCAGCCCGACCTGTTGCAGCAGCGCGTTGAGCGCGCCGTAATTGGCGTTGAGGATCCACTTCCACATCACGCCGTTGACGATGTAGGGCATCGCCCACGGCAGGATGATGAGGCCGCGCACGAAACCGCGCCCCCAGAAGCGCTGGTTGAGAAGCAGCGCGATGAGCAGCCCCAGCGTGGTCTCCGCCGGCACCGTGATCAGCGCGAAGTAGAAGGTGCGCCCCAGGGAGGCCCGGAACTCCGGGTCCTGCAGCGCCCGCAGGTAGTTGGCGAGACCGATGAAGGCGCCGCTGTCCGGTTGCGAGAGCACGCGGTCGGTGAGGCTCATGCGCAGCGTGTCGAGGATGGGGTAGAGCAGCACCCCGAACACCAGCACCAGCGTGGGCACCAGCAACAGCGTGGCCAGGAAGCCGGGCCGGTCGAGCCAGGTGGACCAGCCGGGCAGCGCGAAGCGCGACCGTCCCGGGCCGCCTGCCGCCCTCACGGCAGCCGCTCCGTGCGCACGGCGCCGGCGAGCTCACGCACGGCCGCGCCGTCCACGGTGCCGCCCCCGCCGCGGCGGGCGTTGTCGGCGCCGGCCGCCACGCCCAGCGCCAGCGCCCGCTCGGCGGGCTCCCCGGCGTCCTCGGCCCACAGGAAGGCGCCCAGCAGGCAGTCGCCCGAGCCGACCGGGTTGACGACATCGACGCGCGGGGCGTGCGCCAGCCAGCGCTCGCGGCCGCACACCAGCAGCGCGCCGTCCTCGCCGAGGGTGACCAGGACGCGCGCGCCGTAACGGCGCTGGAGCGCTTCGGCGGCGGCGAGCGGGTCGTCGGGGGACGTCAGTCCCAGCGCGCTCGCGGCCTCGGCCAGCTCGCGGCGGTTGGGCTTGACCAGCTCCGCGCCCGCCTCCAGGGCGGCGAGGAGGGCGGGGCCGTGGGCGTCGACGACGACGGGGCGCGGAAGGTCCGCCAGCAGCGCGGCGAAGGTCGCCGGCGGGGTCCCCGGCGGAAGGCTACCCGACACCGCCAGCCTGCCCTCGGGGAGCTTCGCCAGCAGCGCGCGCCAGGCGGCCTCGTCGACCTCGGGGCCCGCCTCGTTGATCTCGGTCGGGTGAGCGCTACCGTCCAGCACGATGGTGCATTCGCGCGTCTCGCCGGTCACCTCGGTCAGCGTGCCGGCCAGCCCTTCGGCCTCGAGCAGGGAGCGGAACTTGCGTCCGTTGAACCCTGCCAGCGGCCCCGCCACCACGACGCCGGGCGCCACGACACCGGCGTGCGCGTCGCCTTGGGCGGGGTCGCCCGCGGGATCGGAGGCGGCCAGCGCGGCGACGGCGCGCGCCAGGTTGACGCCCTTGCCGCCCGCCGCTTCCCTCACGTGGGTCACGCGGTGCAGCGTGCCGGGCTCGAGCCCGCGGCCCAGCGTGAGGGTCCGGTCGAGCGCCGGGTTGGGCGTCAGCGCGATGATGGGGCGCGCCGAGCGTTGGATCGTGGGTCGCGGCATGGCTGGCCTCACGGTGGCTCCGGGTGGCTCCGGGTGGCTGCGGGCGGCGCGGCTGCGGTCGGGCGGTCAGATCCGCTCGAGCTCGATGGCGAAGCGCAGGTTGCGGGGGTGGTCGGGGTCGAGGCCCTTGCCCACGCCGCGATGGTGGGCCAGGAGCTGGAG
>CAZTTB010000101.1:0-4309 GCA_964616005.1 uncultured bacterium
AGACCGAGCGGACATAGCTTCGGCAGTCTACGCTGTCGGGGGCGTGGACAGCGTCTGCAGCGACACGTCACCCCGGGAGACGCAGCCCGGCCCGTTGCCACGGACGCCGCGCCGTGCTAGCATTCAAAGGCTGCCGGTCCCGTACCGGACCGTTCGTCGTGATAACGTCCGCGCGCCTAGCGAGGTACGCCTGGAGAGACTCGAAGGAGAACCATGGCCAGGAACCCGTCCGCGATGAAGTACCATCGCCAGTCCGAGAAGGCCCGCCTCGCCAACCGGGCGCGCAAGAGCACCATCCGCACCTTCACCAAGAAGGCGGTGGCGGCGGCCGAGTCCGGCGACTTCGAGGCCGCGGCCAAGTACCAGAAGGTCGTGCAGAGCCTGGTCGACAAGGCCATCAAGGTGTCCACGATCCACAAGAACACCGCTGCGCGCAAGAAGGCGCGCCTGGCGCGTCATATCAGTGCGATCAAGGAAGCTCGCCTGAGCTCCTGACACACCCTCATGCGAAGCTCGTGAACGGGCGCCGTCCGCTGAGGACGGCGCCCGTTCTCCGTGCGTCGTCGGGTCCGGGTCCCGACCCGACGTCAGCCGAAGCGCTCCTCGGCGAACGGGTCGCCGCGCATGTGGTAGCCGTTCCGCTCCCAGAAGCCGGGTACGTCCTGGTTCATGAAGTGGAGCTCGGAGAGCCACTTGGCGCTCTTCCAGGCGTAGAGGTGGGGGACGATGGCGCGCAGCGGCCCGCCGTGTTCGGTCGGGATGTCCTCGCCTTCCAGGCGGTGGGCGAGGAGGCAGCCGTCGGCCAGGAAGTCCTCCAGGCCGAGGTTGGTGGTATAGCCACCGTAGCAGCGCAACATCACATGAGTGGCCTCGGGATCGACCTCCAGCTGCTCCAACAGGTCGTGCGTGAGGATGCCCGTCCAGCCGACGTCGTACTTCGACCAGTGCGTGACGCAGTGGAAGTCGCGCCGAACGTCGCTCTGCGGTAGTGCCATGAGGTCGTCCCAGCCGAAGGTGCGTGCCGTCGCAAGGCCGCTGATGGTGAGCGTCGCGTCCTCTTTCACCAGCCGCGGGGTGGGCCCGTACGTCAGCACCGGGAAGCCCTGGGTGAGGCTCTGCCCGGGCGGAAGGCGCGGGTCGTCTGGGCGCTTGGAGGGCAACCGGCGAGTCATGCGCCTACGCTAGCACGCGGGGTGTGGATAACCATGTCCCCAACGACGAATCCCGGCCTCGTGGGATGCCGCCGCGGGGGCGGCCAGGGTGTGGCCGGCGCGCCCCTGGTAGCTTGGGTCGTGGCAGAACCCCGCATCGTCCTGGTCCGTAGCAAGGAGTCCGCCAACGTCGGCGCGGCCGCGCGCGCCATGAAGAACTTCGGCCTGCAGGAGCTGGTGCTGGTGGCGCCACGCTGCAGGATCGACGACCGCGCCCGCGCGCTGGCGTCGCATGCCGGAGACGTTCTCGCGGCGGCGCGGCTGGTGGACACGGTCGAAGAGGCCATCGCCGACCGCCGCTTCGTTCTCGGCACCAGTGCGCGGCGGCGCGGCACCGACACGCTCCCCACCTGGCCCCCCCGCCGGGCGGCGCCGATGCTGCTGGACGATGGGGTGGCGGTGCTGTTCGGGCCCGAGGATCACGGCCTCAGCAACGAGGAGCTGAACCTGTGCCAGGGCTACGTGTCGATCCCGACGGCCGAGTACGCCTCGCTCAACCTGGCGCAGGCGGTGCTGCTGGTGGCGTACGAGGTGCGGCTCGCGCGCCAGGGCCTCGCGGCAACGGTAGGGGAGCCGGTCCGGGGTCCGGCGGTGCCGTCCACCGCGGAGCGGGCGCCGCGCGAGCAGCTCGAGCGCTTCTATGGTCAGCTCGTGGAGGCGTTCCACCACATCGGCTACACCGACGCCCAGCGTGAGCGAGCGATCCTGCGCGTCTACCGTGGGATGTTCGATCGGGTGGCGCTCACATCGCGCGAAGTGGCGACCTTGCGGGGCCTGGTCAGCCAGGTGATGTGGGCCGCGGACCAGCCGCCGGAGCGGCTCGGCGAACGCGAGGAAGAGCGTTGACACCGGGAAAGATGGCTGGGTATACTACCCGACGCTGACCGGGTGGCCGGTCCCGGAGGGTTACCGTGGCGGCACCCTTCGGAGGGTTCGGCCGCAAGCTGCCGCTGACCGGAGGGTTGGCTGAGTGGTCGAAAGCGGCGGTCTTGAAAACCGTTGACGGGGCGACCCGTCCGGGGGTTCGAATCCCTCACCCTCCGCCAAGCGTCCGGTCAGAGTACAGTCGGGAGAGGTGGCCGAGCGGCTGAAGGCGCTCCCCTGCTAAGGGAGTATGGGGGCAAAACCTCCATCGAGGGTTCGAATCCCTCCCTCTCCGCCAAGCAGCTCCCGCGTTCACGACGCGCGCGCCTGTAGCTCAGTTGGATAGAGCGTCTGACTACGGATCAGAAGGTCCAGGGTTCGAATCCTTGCAGGCGCACCAGAGTCAGAAGCCCCGTCTCAGACGGGGCTTCTCTTTGCTTCGCGGAGGGTTGCGTGCACGAGCGCACGGCCCGGGGCCGCTTCGAGCGCCGTCGGGTCGACCGTGGGGGGTCACCTCGAACGCGGCCCGGACGCACGCCGGCAAGTGCTCGCTGACGACGCGTGAGGCCCGGCGCTCCTTCGGTGACGTCCCGGTCACTCCTCGAGCCAGGGGAAGCCGTAGGGCTCTTCGGCGGAGCGAGCATCCACGCGCTTACGATCGTGGCGGGCGATCCGGTCGAGGAAAGGGAAGTCCCCCGGGCGCACGCGCAGCTTGGCGAGGGGGCGTACGGGTGCCCGGCGCGCGAAGTGTGGCTCGAGCACGGGCGTTCCGCCGATGCGGTCGGGTGGCTGCTGCTCGAAGCCTTCGGGCGGCAGGACGTAGACGACGCCAGGGCGCCAAGGTTCAGCGGGGGCACCGTGCGACAGCGAGAAGTAGTAGTGCATCGGTGACCAGCCGCCCTCGCCGTCCGCGAACTGCAGGGCGGCGTTGAGGAAGCTCCAGGCCCCTGGAGCGCGGTTGAGGATGGCGTAGAAGATCGCCCAGATGGCGTCGGTGGTGCCGTAGACGGCGCGCTGTTTGCTGAACGCGTCGGGCGAGTGGTCGTTGGGGGACCTTGGCGTGAACACGTCGATGTCCGGACGGCCACTGCCGTGGAGCATCAACCCCATTGCCTCGCCGAGCCACGTCAAGTACGCCCATGCAGGACACGGAAGAGGGAGCGGGAGCCAGCCACCGCGTCCGGCGACCACGTGCTCGTCCGTGAACGCGGCGAGCGAACCAGCACATCCGAGGATCTCGACCGTTTCGGGACGTGGCTGCCAGGAGGCGGGCAGCCCCGGGTCGTCTCGGAGTCCGTCGGGCATGTTCGTGCCACCCTACCAGCGCGCGCTCGTTCGCCGGTCCGGGCTCGGGCCCTGGCTGGTCGCCAGGACATGCGTCGGCCCCCCGTTGTTTGCTGGCGTGACGCTACTGCCTCACGAGCATCTGCGGTCGGGGGCGAACGCGATGCACCCACTGGACGCCGCCGGGCGAGAAGGGTAGAGACCGCACAGGGACGATCGGTGTAAGGTGCCTCCGATGCCGAAGCCCGATCTCACCGTCCTCCTGGGCCAGACCGTGGAGGTCGTGGACGACCGGCCCCTGGGCAGTCGGCACCCGGACTTTCCGGCGTTGTTCTATCCGGTCAACTACGGGGAGGTGCCCGGACCTTTCTCGGGCGACGGCGTGGCGGTCGAGGAGGATCCATGCAGCAGAAGGTGATCGGCATGCTCGGGGGGATGAGCTGGGAGAGCTCGGCGGAATACTACCGGATCATCAATCAGCGAGTGCAGGAGCGTCTAGGTCCCACATCGTCGGCGCGCTGCGTGCTGTGGTCGTTCGACTTCGCCGAGATCGAGGCGCTCCAGCACCAGGGCCGCTGGGACGACGCCACCGCCCTGATGGTCGATGCCGCCCGGCGGCTCGAGGTGGCGGGCGCGGAGTTGCTCGTCATCTGCACCAACACCATGCACCTGATGGCCGAGGCGGTCGCTGCGGCGACGACGATCCCGCTGATCCACATCGCCGATCCGACGGCGGAGCGCATCCGGGCGGCGGGCCTCCGGCGCGTGGGCCTGCTCGGTACGGCTTTCACCATGGAACGACCCTTCTACAAGCAGCGGTTGCAGGAGCGCCACGGCCTCGATGTGCTCGTGCCGGACGCCGAGGACCGGGCCGTCGTCCATCGCATCATCTACGACGAACTCGTGAACGGAAGGGTGGAGCCCGCGTCCCGCGCGGCCTACCGCGAGGT
>CAZTTB010000101.1:4319-6557 GCA_964616005.1 uncultured bacterium
TCATCCTCGGCTGCACGGAGATCATGTTGCTGGTGCGTCCCGAGGATAGCGCCGTGCCGCTGTTCGACACCACGACGCTCCACGCCGAGGCCGCGGTCGCCATGGCTCTCTCGGAGGCCTGAGGCCGCCACGAGAGCGGCGGCACGCCTTCGCTCGTCGGTCCTCGAGTGACGGTCGGCGACGGCGATCCTGGGCGTGCGGGTGCATCATGCCCTCATGGGTTCTGGGATGATGAAGCTCGTGTGGCGGCCGGCATCCGCCCCGATCGGAGCGGAGGCCGCAGGCGAGGCCGAACGCGCCCTCGCGCGCCTCGGTCTGCGCCGGTTCACCCTCCTCGACGCCGGCTCCGGCCCGCAGGTACGCCGCGGAGTCTACGAGCTGGTGCGCCTCGGGGTCGTGGATGATCCAGGCGGGGACGCGGACTTCCTGCCGTTCGAGCGCTTCGACGCCGAGCTCTTCGAGCCGTTCTACTGGCGCTGGGCCGACGCGCAGTTCCTGGCCGCGGACGGCGAGCGTTGGGTCGGGCTGGTGAACCTGCAGCTTCGTTCCGACGAGCAAGCGGAGATGGGCATCACCGTGGTGCGTCGCGCGTACCGCCAGCGCGGCGTGGCCCGCGCGCTGAAGGTGCTGGCGTTGCGACGGGCGCAGGAGCAAGGTGTCGACGCCGTACTGACGTGGAACCACGTCGGCAACACCCCGATCCTCGACCTGAACGCCTCGCTGGGGTTCCGAGCGGGGTGAGCGGTGACCCGTGTCCGCCCTCGTCTCGTGCCGTCCACCCTGCGCGACACGGCCGAACGCGGGGTGTCGGGACTAGCATGGAAGGGGAAGCGAGCGACGGGAAGGGGACCTCGATCAGACCGATCTCGATCAGGCGGACTTCGATCAAGCGGATCGCGAGGGAGCGTGCCTCGATGCGCAGCGGCCCGGGCGGGCGTGGGCCGCTTGGCCGCGGCCGTTCGCGGCGGAGCTCCGCGCGGCCAGGGACGTGGCTGGGCGCCGGGATCGTCCTGATCCTGCTCTCCGGCTGCGCACCGGCGATCGTCGAGCCCCGGCAGACCGTCACGACGCTCACGATTCCGGACGCCTATGCGGCCGCGGTCGCCACCATCGGCACACAGCCGTACCCGGCGTCGATGGGTGGCTGGATCATCACCCAGGCCGATCCGAGCAGCGCCTTCGTGGCGGCCGAGATGAGCTACAGGAGCTGCGGCTACGTGCCGTTCCGGTTCGCCGAGTACCGTTGCCGCACGAACACGGCCCGCGTGACCGTGACGCTGGTCCCGAGATCGGACGGGACGGTCCTCGTGGCCATCGGCGCCAGCGACGATCCGCAGGCGCAGGACCTCGCCGAGGCGCTGGCCGCGCGGCTGAGGGCCCGGCCCACGGGGATGGAAGGATGACGGGTGCGTTGAGGGTTGCGCCGAGGGGGGCACCGAGGGGTGCTCCCCGGCGTCAGCGGCCGCCCTTCGCCAGCACCGCGTCGATCGTCTGCTCGACCGCCACGCTCGACACCTGGTAGGCGCGCGGGATGCGGGCTCGCATGCGCCCGTGGGGCCCGACGATGACGAGGGTTCCGTTTCCGATCACGGTCGGCAGGTCGGTTTCGGCCAGGGGGTTCCAGGCGCTGGCGTAGAAGTACGTGCCCTGCGCCTTCTGCTGGGCGGTGTAGCTTCGCAGCGCTGCGCCGCCGAGGCGCCGGTAGGGCACACCGAAGCCGTCGCGCACCACCTGCGCGACGTGGGTGGCCGAGCCGCTCAAGAACGGCCACTGGGCCGCTGTGGCAGGGACCTTCCCGTACCCGACCACACGCTTCAGGAATCTCGCGGTGGTCGCCGGGTTGCTGGCCTGCGGGTCGACGTTCAACGACACGAACACGACGTCCTTCCCGAACCTTCCGGTGGCCTTCAGATCGCTCTCGACCGCCATCAGGAGGTTGACGCCGATCACGGGACTGACGCGTGTGCCGCGGGGATCGAGGAAGCTGATCACCTCGACCTTGCCCTGCAGGGCCTCGGGGTCGAACGGGTGCCCCTGCTGGTCCGTGAAGCCTCGCAGGCTCGGAGCCGCGCCGAGGTCGCGGACGGGGTAACCGTGCTCCGCCTGGCGGGCGGCGATCGCGCCGGGGCTTGACGCGTGGTGGTAGAGCTCGCTCCCCACGAACGCCAGCGTCGCCCCCACGAGCAGGCCGACCGCGATCTGCGCCGCGCGGGTGGTGCGGGAGGCGCGCGGAGCGGC
>CAZTTB010000102.1:0-6510 GCA_964616005.1 uncultured bacterium
CCGCCGCTGTGCATCACCCACACGCCGGGGCACATGCTGGTCACCGACCTGAAGAACGCCAGCCTCGCGGTCCTCTAGGAGCCAAGCCATGCAGCATTCCAAGTGGAAGATCGGCGGCGAGTACATGGAAAGCTGCAACTGCGACTACCTGTGCCCGTGCATCTTCACCAACCCCCAGGCGCCGGTGACGCACGACCAGTGCACCTCGCTGCAGGTCTACCGCATCGACAAGGGCCACTGCGGCGACGTCAAGCTCGACGGCCTCGCCTTCGCGCTGGTGATCCGCTCGGGCCAGGTGATGGCCGACGGCAAGTGGGTGCTGGGCGTGGTGATCGACGAAAAGGCGAATCAAGCGCAGCGCGACGCGCTCGGCGCGATCGCCAGCGGCCAGGCCGGCGGCATCCCGGGCCGCATCCGCGAGGTCCTGGTGAGCGACTTCCGCGGGGTCGAGGTGCGCCCGATCGAATTCCGCATGGACGGGCTCCAGCGCTCGGCCTCGATTCCGGGCCTGCTCGAATTCGCGATCGAGGGCGTCGCCTCGCGCGCCAACAACGGCGATCCGCTCTACCTCGACAACACTGCGCACCCGGCCAACCGCAGGCTTGCGCTCGCGCGCTCGAGCGAGACCCACGTGCACGGCTTCGGCCTCGAGCTCGACATGGCGGCGCAGGGCAACAACGGCCACTTCGCGCCCTTCAGCTGGGCGGGCTAGCCGATTCTCCTCAGCTTAAGCGACGCGCAGCTCGCCTACGGCCTGCTGCCGCTCCTCGACGGCGCCTCGCTCGCGGTGCGCGAAGGCGAGCGCATCGGCCTCATCGGCCGGAACGGAAGCGGCAAGTCCTCGCTCCTGGCGGTGATCGCCGGCCGCGCCGAGCTCGACGGCGGCGAGCTGCGCCGCCGCGACGGGCTGCGCGTGGCGCTGCTCGAGCAGGAGCCGGCGCTGCCGCCCGCGGCGAGCCTGCGCGAGAGCCTCGCCGCGCGCGGCGCGCTGGCGGCGATCCGCGACGAGCGCGAGCGCTGGCGCGCCGAGGCGCGCCTGACCGAGTTCCTGCACCGCTTCGGCATCGACGGCGAGCTCGCGCCGGGAGAGGCCTCGGGCGGCGAGAAGAAGCGCGCCGCGCTCGCGCTCGTCTTCGCCCTCGAGCCCGACCTCGTCCTGCTCGACGAGCCGACCAACCACCTCGACATCGACGGCATCGCGCTGCTCGAGCAATCTCTGGCGAGGGGGCCGGCGGCGATCGTGGTCACCCACGACCGCTGGTTCCTCGACCGCTTCGCCACCCGCATCGTCGAGCTCGACCGCGGCCTGCTGCGCTCCTACGAGGGCAACTTCTCCGACTACGCGCGCCTGAAGGAGGGCGAGCTCGCCGCCGAGGAGGTGACGAACCGCAAGTTCGACAGGTTCTGGCGCGAGGAGGAGGCCTGGATCAGGAAGGGGATCGAAGCGCGCCGCACCCGCAACGAGGGGCGCGTGCGCAGGCTCGAGCGCCTGCGCCGCGAGCGCGCCGAGCGGCGCGAGCGGCTCGGCCGGGTGAAGCTCGCGATCGACACCGGCGGGCGCAGCGGCAAGCTGGTCGCCGAGCTCGAGCGCGTGTCCAAGCGCTTCGGCGAGCGCGAGATCGTGCGCGAGCTCTCGCTCGTCATCCGCCGCGGCGACCGCATCGGCCTGATCGGGCCCAACGGCGCAGGCAAGACCACGCTGATCCGGATCATCCTCGGCGCGCTCGCGCCCGACGCGGGCAGCGTGCGGCTCGGCGCCAACGTCGTGCCGGCCTACTTCGACCAGATGCGCGAGCAGCTCGACCCGGACAAAACGGTGGCCGAGACCGTCAGCCCGGGCTCCGACTGGGTCGAGGCCGGCGGCGCGAAGAAGCACGTGCTGTCCTACCTCGCGGACTTCCTCTTTTCGCCGCGGCGCGCCGAGGCGCCGGTGCGCATGCTCTCGGGCGGCGAGAGGAACCGGCTGCTGCTCGCGCGCCTGTTCGCGCGGCCGGCCAACGTCCTGGTGCTCGACGAGCCGACCAACGACCTCGATCTCGAGTCGCTCGAGCTGCTCGAGGCGGCGCTGCAGGACTACGGCGGCACCCTGCTCCTGGTGAGCCACGACCGCGCCTTTCTCGACAACGTCGTCACCCAGACCCTGGCCGCCGAGGGCGGCGGCGCGTGGCGGGAGTACGTCGGCGGCTACAGCGACTGGCTGCGCCAGCGCACCGAGCCGCAGAAGCAGGCTTCGGGCGATAGGCAAAAGAGTTCCGAGGAAAGAACCCGGCCCCGGGCAAAGCTCTCCTACAAGGAAGCGCGCGAGCTCGAGCGCCTGCCGGGCGAGCTGGAGGCGCTGGAGTCCGAGCAGCACGCGCTGGCGGCGAAGATGAGCGAGGCGGACTACTACCGCAGCGCGCCGGAGGCGATCCGCGCCGACCAGCGCCGCGCCGAGGAGCTCGAAGCGCTGATCCACGCCGGGCTCGAGCGCTGGGAGGCGCTCGAGGACAAAGCGAAGGCGGCGGCCTCCTAGCGGCCCAGCATCCGGTCGAGCTCGCCGCGCGCCATCAGCCGCTCGAGATCGTCGGCGCCGCCCACCAGCACGCCGCGCACGAACACCATCGGAAAAGTCGGCCAGCCGGTCCACATCTTGAGCGCGTTGCGCCGGCGCCAGCCGGAGAGGTAGCTGCCGTGGCCGATGTACTTGTAGTCGAGCTTGGCGTCGTCGAGCAGCCTGCGCGCCTTCTTCGGAAAGGGGTTCTGCGCCATGCCGACCACCACGATGTCGTTGGCGGCGATCGCCTCGATCACCTCGCGCACGAAGTCGGCGTGATTTGCGGCGATCTTCTCCCTTACCGCCTCGTGGATGTGCTCCTCGTCCAGAATGCTTCGGCCCATGGTCGCTGGTCTAAAATGCCTTCTTCATCCAAAGCGAGAATGATATGGCATCCACCACCACCGCAACCGGGCTGAAGATCGAGGAAGTCGTCGAAGGCAGCGGCGCCGAAGCCGCCGCCGGCCAGAAAGTCACCGTGCACTACACCGGCTGGCTCACCGACGGCGTGATCAAGGGGCGCAAGTTCGACTCCAGCAAGGACCGCGGCGACCCGTTCGACTTCCCGCTCGGCGCCGGCCACGTGATCAAGGGCTGGGACGAGGGCGTGCAGGGCATGAAGGTCGGCGGCACCCGCCTGCTCACCATCCCGCCCGCGCTCGGCTACGGCGCGCGCGGCGCCGGCGGCGTGATCCCGCCCAACGCCACGCTCCTGTTCGAGGTCGAGCTGCTGAAAGTGGGCTGACGCGCCGCGGGCGTCCTTCAGCGGCGCTTAAGGCTCGTATAGGAGGTTGGGGCTCAAGGAGCCGCCATGCCTCGAAACCGCCTGAATCGCGAAGGCCCCTACCGCTTCACGCCGGCGGGCCTGGTCGCACTGATCCTGTTCTCGGTGGCCGCCGGGATGCTCATCCAGCGCCAGGTGCTCGCCGCCTTCGACCCGGCCGCCAGCGTGCCGCTCGATTTCGGGCTCATGGCAAAGGCCGGGGAGCTGATCGAGCAGCACTACGTCGACCGCGGCGCCATCAGGCCGCGGCGCATGACCTACGGCGCGATCGGCGGCATGGTGGACTCGCTGGGAGACACCGGGCACAGCATCTTTCTCACGCCCGCAATGGTGCGCGCGGAAGGGCAGATGCTGAAGGGGCGCTTCCACGGCATCGGCGCCGAGGTGCGCATGCGCGACAAGCAGGTGGTGATCGTCGCCCCGCTCGACGACTCTCCGGCGCAGAAGGCGGGGCTGCGCGCGGGCGACATCATCTTCAAGGTCGACGGCCGCGCCATCGCCGGCGAGACGCTCCGGCAGGTGGTCGACCGCATCCGCGGGCCCGTGGGAACGAAGGTCGCGCTTTCGATCCGCGACCCGCGCACCGACCGCACCCGCACGGTCGAGCTGGTCCGGGCGGACATCCACGAGCAGCGCGTCAGCTGGCATTTCGTGCCCGGAACGCGGATCGCGGACCTGCGCATCGCGGCCTTCAGCGAGGGCACCGCGAAGAGCCTGCACAAGGCGCTCGAGGCGCTGCGTGCGGCCGGCGCCAGGGCGCTGGTGCTCGACCTGCGGGACGACCCGGGCGGGCTGCTCGACCAAGCCATCGCGTCGGCCAGCGATTTCCTCGATGGCGGCAACGTCCTGATCGAGAAGGACTCGCGCGGCAGGCTGAAGCCGATGCCGGTCGAGGCCGTGAAGGACCGGGTGCGGCTTCCGATGGTGGTGCTCGTCAACGCGGGCACCGCGAGCGCGGCGGAAATCGTCTCGGGCGCCCTGCAGGACGCCGGGCGCGCAAGGATCGTCGGCGAGAAGACCTTCGGCACCGGAACGGTGCTCCAGGAGTTCGGCCTGCCCGACGGCTCGGCGCTGCTGCTGGCGGTGCGCGAGTGGCTCACGCCCGCCGGCCACGCCATCTGGCACAAGGGCATCGAGCCGAACGTGAAGGTGGCGCTCGCCCCCGGCGCGGCGCCGGTCTTTCCCGGCACGCTCGGCACGCCCGGCCCGGCGAAGCTCGCGGCGAGCCGCGACGCGCAGCTGCAGAAAGCGATCGCGCTGCTCAAAGTCGGCTAGCATAATCGGGGTCAGAGTCGATTTCGCCGGAGGGAGGATCGCCATGGACTTCGACCCCGTCCTGATCGCCGGCCGGCGCGAGGACATGGTCGAGCGCGGCCTGTGGCACGACCGCACCGTCAACGACTACCTCGACGGCTGCGTCGCCTCGCACCCGGACAAGCCGGCGCTGACCGCGCTTCGCGCCGAGGACGGCGAGACGCGCCGCTTCAGCTACCGCGAGCTGGCGGCAACGGCCGATCGCATCGCGGTGGGGCTCGCGCGCCTGGGAATCGGCCGCAACGACGTCGTCGCCTGCCAGCTGCCCAACTGGTGGCAGTTCACCGCGCTCTACCTCGCCTGCTCGCGCATCGGCGCCGTGCTCAACCCGCTGATGACGATCTTCCGCGAGCGCGAGCTCACCTTCATGCTCTCGCACGGGCGCGCGCGGGCGGTGGTCGCGCCGAAACGCTTCCGCGGCTTCGATTACGAAGGAATGCTCGCCGGCATGCGGGCGTCGCTGCCCGACCTGGCGCACGCGCTGATCGTCGGCGGCGCGGGCCCCGACAGCTTCGAGGCGCGCCTGTCCGGGCCCGCGTGGGAGCGCGAGCCCGACGCCGCGCGGATCCTCGGCGTCTCGCGCCCCGGGCCCGACGACGTCACCCAGCTCATCTACACCTCCGGCACCACCGGCGAGCCCAAGGGCGTGATGCACACCGCCAACACGCTCATGTCGAACATCCTGCCCTACGCCGCGCGGCTCGGACTGACTGCCGACGACGTGGTGCTGATGGCCTCGCCGATGGCGCACCAGACCGGCTTCATGTACGGCCTCATGATGCCGGTCGTGCTCGGCGCCCGCGCCGTGCTGCAGGACGTGTGGGATCCGGCCAGGGCGGTGGCGCTGATCCGCGCCGAGGGCGCAACCTTCAGCATGGCCTCGACCCCGTTCCTCACCGACCTGGCGAAGGCGGTCGCCGACGACGGCGGGGGGGTGCCGACGCTGCGAACGTTCCTGTGCGCCGGCGCGCCGATCCCGGGCCCGCTGGTCGAGCGCGCGCGGGCGAGCCTCGGCGCGAAGATCGTCTCGGCCTGGGGCATGACCGAGAACGGCGCGGTCACCACCACCCTGCCCGGGGACGACGACGAGCGCTCGGTCAACACCGACGGCTGCCCGCTGCCCGGAATGGAGGTGCGCGCGCTGGACGCCGAGGACAAACCCGTGCCGCCCGGCACGGAGGGGCGCCTGCAGGTGCGCGGCTGCTCCAACTTCGGCGGCTACCTCAAGCGCCCGCAGCTCAACAACACCGACGCCGCCGGCTGGTTCGAGACCGGCGACATGGCGCGCATCGACGAGCGCGGCTACATCCGCATCTGCGGCCGCTCCAAGGACGTGATCATCCGCGGCGGCGAGAACATCCCCGTGATCGAGATCGAGGCGCTGCTGTACAAGCACCCCTCGGTCGCGAGCGTGGCGATCGTCGCCTATCCCGACGAGCGCCTGGGCGAGCGCGCCTGCGCCTTCGTCACCCTGCGCCCCGGCCGGCAGCTCTCCTTCGAGGAGATGACCGAATTCCTCGCCGCGCAGAAGATCGCCAGGCAGTACGTTCCCGAGCGGCTCGAGATCCGCGACGCCCTGCCCGCGACGCCCTCAGGCAAGATCCAGAAGTTCAAGCTGCGCGAGATGCTGAAGGCGTCATCCGGGGCCTGACGTCGCTCGGCCGAAGCAAGCCAGCGTCCATCAGCGCACGGCGAACGCGCTCGATCTCGGCGGCCGGCAGCTTCGCGAGCGGCGGCCGCACGGTGGCGCGCGGGAGTTTCCCCAGCAGCACCAGCGCCTCCTTCATGCGGTTGTGCATGTCGACCCAGGGCTCGCTGTAGAACACCTCGGCGGTGGGCCAGATGCGGTCGTTGATGCGCCGCGCCGCGGCGAGGTCGT
>CAZTTB010000103.1:0-6444 GCA_964616005.1 uncultured bacterium
GCGCCCTTCGGTAGACTGCGGAGGACTCCGTAGGGCCCCGCCCGTATGGTGCGCGCCCGTATGGTGCGCGAAGGAGACAGGATGCCCGTATTCGAGTACAAGGCGCGCGACCGCTCCGGCAAGGTGATCGCCGCCACCATGGAGGCGGCGTCGCAACGAGACGTGGCCTCCGCTCTGCGCAACAAGGGCTACTTCATCAGCGAGATCAAGGCCCCGAAGGCTGGCCTGAACGCCGAGCTCAAGCTGCCGAAGTGGTTGGACCTGGGTAGCAAGCCCACCATCCGCGACATCACCATCTTCTCGCGCCAGTTCGCTACGGTCATCAACGCCGGCCTGCCGATGGTGCAGTCGCTGGCGATCCTGCAGCGCCAGTCACCCAAGGACGGCCTCAAGGACGCGATCCGGCGCGTGCGTGAGGACGTCGAGACCGGGCAGCCGCTGTCGAACTCGCTGGCCAAGTTCCCCCGGCTGTTCAACAGCCTGTACGTCTACCTGGTGAGGGCCGGGGAGGTCTCGGGCAACCTCGACGGCATCCTCGAGCGCATCGCCAGCTATCAGGAGAAACAGGCCGAGCTGCGCGGCAAGATCCGCACCGCGCTGACCTACCCGGTCGTGGTGCTCTTCATCGCGCTGGGCGTCTCCTACTTCCTGCTGACCGGCATCGTGCCGCAGTTCGCCAGCATCCTGGGCCAGCTCGGCGGGAAGCTGCCGACCATCACCCAGGTCCTGATCGGCGTGTCGAACTTCCTGCGCTTCGACTGGTACATCCTCATCGGCGTCATCGTGGCGATCGTGGTGGGCATCAACCTGTACTACCGCACCGACAACGGGCGCCATACCATCGACCGCCTGCTGTTGAAGATGCCGGTCTTCGGCCCCCTGATCCAGAAGACCGCCATCGCCAACTTCTCCAACACCTTCGGTCTGCTGCTCCACTCGGGCGTGAACATCATCGAGTCGATCGAGATCACCAAGGGCACCGCCGGCAACATCATCGTCGAGGACATCCTGGACGAGACCAAGGACGCGGTGCAACGCGGCGAGCAGATCAGCCAGACGCTCGCGAAGTACCCGCTGGTGTTCCCGCCGCTGGTCAGCTCGATGATCTCCATCGGCGAGGAGACCGGCGCCGTGGACACCATGCTTCAGAAGATCGCCTCGTTCTACGAGCGCGAGGTCGACGAGGCCGTCGACAGCCTGACGGCGGCGCTCGAGCCCGCCCTCATCGTGTTCCTCGGCGTCATCGTCGGCTTCATCGTGGCCGGGATGTTCCTGCCGATGTTCTCGATCATCGGTCAGCTCAGCCAGTAGGGCTGAGGGTTCCGCAACAAGATGTCCGTCTCTTGGGACGACTGTCAGTCGGTTGTCAGTCGTCCCAGGTTCTTTGTCCGTCGCCAACATCCCCGATTTCTCGACCTCGGCGAAGGGACCAAGAGACGGGGAGGAGGTCACGCCCCGCAGGGTGAGGCAACAGAGCGCCGTACCAGCTCACTCGCCGATCCCTCTGGGGCGAGATGGATCTGGCCCGAATCCGATCCGTGGAGGGAACGCCGCACGCGGGGTGGAGGTCCGCCTGCCGTTCTGGCGCCCGGACGCCGAGACGGCCAGGCACCGCCGCAATGCGTTCTGCGGAGCGCCCGAGCACTTCCGGTTGCTCGAAGGCCTTCCGGCGCCGGTGCGGGTGCGCTGGGACCGCGCTCATCCGGGGTTCTGCCGGCACCCGAAGAGCTGGCTCATCGATGCCGGCGATGCGGCGGGGGCGCTTGACGGCCGCTGCCGGTGCTCCGAGCCGGCACGGGCCAACCCTCGCCGAGGGACGCCGCCTCGAGCTACGCCTCGAGGTCGCCGAGCAGGTACGCGACCACGTCGGCGGCGGTGTACGAGGGCCGTTCGGGGCCGATGAGACGTGCCACCGAGGCGAAGTCGTCGCCGCTCGTCAACAGGGGTGCCTCCGTGAGGCCCCCCAGGCGTTCCTGACCCAGGCCCACGTTCGCCATGAGCGAGTTGCACAGGCACTTCCGGCCGACGGTGTCGGCGACGTCGCCGCCCTTCCCGACGTAGACGTCGACGGGCTCGGCCGCGCAACGGTAGCCGAGGCTGCCGTCTTCCATGCGGTACACCTCGCGCAGGTAGCCGAGGTCGCATACACGTCGCCTCGCGTCGTAGACGTCCTCGTGGGAGGCGCTGCCGGGCAGCGATACCACCTTGAACGGGAAGCCGGTCGGTGACGCGCGTGGGTCGGTGCGAACGTCGACGCCGCCGCTGGCGACCTGCACGAGGACCCGCTCCTTCAGCTCGGCGGCGATCCCGGATTCGCGGCAGTACGCGAACAGCGTTCCCACCTGGATGCCGGCCGCTCCGTGCGCGAGCGCATCCTCGAGCCCTTCGGGCGAGCCGTAACCGCCGGCCAGCCAGAAGGGGAGCCCGAGCTCCCGCATCTTGTCGAGATCGACGATGTCGCGCTCGCCGTAGACCGGTTGCCCGCGGCCGTCGAAGACGCTCTTCACACGTGGCGGGGCGTTGTGGCCCCCGGCGGTGGGCCCCTCCACCACGAAGCCTTCGATGGAGCCGTTCGCCTTCTTCTTCAGCACCCCGGCCAGGGAGTGGGAGGCGACGATCGGAAGGAAGTCCGGTCGGCGCAATGGCTCGAGCCCGTCGCCCCCGAAGTCCGCAGGCACGAAGTCGAAGGTGGCGGCAGCGGTGGAGGCTTCGGAGGCGGCCCCCGGGCTCTTCTGCAGCTCGGTGACATCGAGCTTGAGCGACGCCGTCAGGTGCTGGGCGAGCCGGTCCAAGGCACCCGGGATCTCACGTGGGATGCCGGCGCCCATCAGGACGTAGTTCACGCCGGCCAGCATCGACCCGTAGAGCGATGCCAGGTTCGGCAGCTGGATCTTGGTGAGCAGGTTCACCCCGACCGGGCCGGTATGCCCCTCCTTGGCGAGGAAGACCTCGACGTAGGCGCCCAACATGCTGAGCGCCTGCTGGAGCGACGAACGGCGGCCGGCGACGGTCGGCTTGGGGGCCAGCTTGTAGCGGGTGCCCGGCGCGCGGCCGTCCGGCAGGAAGTAGTGACGGAGCACGGACGCCACCAGCTCCTGGAACGGGAACGCCGCCATCGCCCTGCGGACGACGCCTTCCGGATCGCCGTCCTGGAGGCGCCGCACGAGAACCGTGTCGATGCCGGTGGCGGAGACCACGCCGAGCTGCCCGAGCGACGAGACCGCACGCGCCAACCGCCAGTCGGACACCGCGACTCCCATACCGCCTTGGATTACCTTGGAGAGCGTCATCGTTGCCTGAAGCCTAACCCTTCTGAGCGAAACGAAACGTTCAAAGATTCCCTACGTGGCTTCGGATCGAGTTCCGCGGCCGCTCCCCGTCCGGTCACTCCCTCCGCCGCGAGTGCGCCGCGCACTGCGACGCGCACTGCGACGCTCCGGCCGCGCTCGGGCCACCGGACCCGAACTACTGCGTGTTGTCCGAGCGATCCATGGTGAGGTAGGTGGCTAGGGAGGTAGCCAGGAAGAAGAGCGCGAGGACCAGTGTCGACCCGATGCCGACAGGAGCCGCGCCGGGCACCGTTCCGGCGCTCATGAGAAGGATCGACCAGGGGACCCACGGGCCCCAGCCGGTGTGTGAGAAGAGGTTCCCGATCAGCAGCAGCAGGACCGTCACGCCGATCGGTGCGAGGTAGCCGCGGCCCGCGACGGCGAGCCAGGCGCCGGCGCCGCCTGCGAGCAGGACCTGCAGCATCAGCCGGGCCACCGTACGTGCATTGTGCGCGAGGAGGGCCGGTGTGAAGCCGGGAAGGCCGATCGCGAAGCCGACGGCCAGCGCCGCTGCGTACACGAGGACGGCCATGATCAGGAACCAGACCGCCGAGACGGCGATCTTGGCCGCGACGAGGGTCGCGCGGCCGACCGGCAGTGTCAGCAGGTTCTTGGCCGTGCCTTCGGCGTACTCGCGCCCGAACACGAACGCCTCGACGACCGCCAGGACGATCAAGCCGCCGGCGAACAGGGTAGCGGTGAAGGTGAGGTAGCTGGTCCAGTTGGCGACGCCGATGGTGAGCTGCGCCTTGGCGGTGAGCAGCCCCATGCTGCGGCCGAGATCGGGGTGCATCAGCACGGCCATCATGAGCCCCAGCATCAGGGGTGCGAACAGGTAGACCGCGGTCACGATCCAGGTGATCCGTGCGCGTTTGAGTTTCAGCAGCTCGCAGTAGAACGCCTGCAGCAGCGTCACGGCTCTCCTCCCGTCAGTCGCAGGAAGTGCGTCTCGAGGCCGTTGCGCAGTGGACAGGCCGCGCCCACCTCGATCCCCGCTTCGACCAGCGTTCGGATCACGGCCGACGGCGCGACGTCGCCGCATGCCGCCTCGAGCCTGTCCGGCGCCAGCTCGCGGACCTCGATGAGCGGCCACCTCGACGCCAGCACCCCCCGCGCCGCCGCTGCGTCCGACACGAAGAGCTCGATGCGGGCCTCGCCGGAGGCGGCGCTCATGTCGATCTCTTCGACGAGGCGCCCCCGATGGATGATCCCGATCCGGTCCACGAGCTGCGCGACTTCGCCGAGGTTGTGGCTCGACAGGAACACGGTCACGCCCTCGTCGTCGGCGAGGCGCCTCAGCAGGTGGCGGATCTCCACGATACCCACCGGATCGAGCCCGTTGACAGGCTCGTCCAGGACGAGGAGCCTCGGCCGCGCGAGCATGGCGCGGGCGATGCCGAGGCGCTGCTTGTTCCCCAGCGACAGACGATCGGCGCGTCGGTGGGCGAGCTCCTCCAGGTCGAGCAGCGCCACCACCCGGTCGACCGCCGGCCGCGGCGTGCGGGTGAGTCGACGCTGGATCTCCAGGTTCTCGAGCACCGTGAGGTTGCCGTAGGACGTGGCCGTCTCCACCAGCACGCCGACATCTGTGGCGACCCGCCTGCGATGCTCGGCCACGTCGTGTCCGAAGATCGATACGCTCCCGCGCGTCGGACGCACGAGCCCGACCAGCATCCGGATGGTGGTGGTCTTGCCTGCGCCGTTGCGGCCCAGGAAGCCGTAGATCTCCCCGCGGGCGACCGACATCGACAGCGCCTCCACCGCGATGACGCGGCCGAAGCGCTTGGTGAGGTCATGGGTGGCGATGGCGGGGGCGTCTGCGGGTGGCGTCGCCATCGCGTCGGCGTCGCGCCTCGTGCGGGCGGCTCCCCGGGTCATGACCCCAGCTCCGCTCCGGTCATCCCCCGGGCGACCCAGCCGACGATACGGTCGATCGCGGCGGGGAAGACGTCCGGGCCGATCTCCGCTTCGTGGAACCCGAGCGTCACCACGGCGCGGAACACGCCGGTCGCGACCTCGGGATCGAGGTCGCAGCTTCCCCCCCGGCGGGCGCACTCCTCCAGGACGCTGCGCACGAAGTCGGTGTCGTGGCGGAAGTGCTCGGACCAGCGCTCGCGGTTCGACCCGCGCGCGACCTGCGCGAGTTCCCCGCTCTCCCGCAGCGCCGTCACCAGCGAGTCGCCCCGGACGTAGTCCAGGCCCAGCCGCAACAACGCTCGCAGCATCTCACTGGGGTCGCCGGTCGCCTCCAGGATCGCCTCCAGCTCGTCGTGGCGCTGCGCTTCCTCCTGCTCGAAGATCGCGGCGCACAGGTCCTCCTTGGACTCGAAGAAGCCGTAGAAGGTGCCCTTGGCGATGCCGACGGCCCGGGCGAGCTGCTCCACGCTCGTCTTGCGCAGCCCGAAGCGGAGGAAGCTCACGCGCCCCTCGTCGATGAGTGCCTGTCGGAGGGCCCGGCGGTCGGCCTCGGAGAAGATACGGGGCACGCTCAGTGCCTCTTCGAACGAAATGACGATATGACCGATTGAACCATGTGGTCATTTTAGCGCGCGCAGACGTTGGGTGGGATGTGCGGGGTCGCCCCTGACCGGGCGCCGGAGTGCTGCTCCGTCCGGGGACACGCGGGGCCGGGAGGGCGGAGTAATATGAGCCATGATGTGTCGTAACGTGTGCCTGCGGCGCGCCGATCGACGCCCGCTGTCCGGGTTTGCGTTCGTTGCGGTGCTGCTCGTGCTCGGGGCGGCGAGTGCCGTTCGTGGGGCCGGCCTCGAGGAAGCGCGTGCCCTGTACGACAGCGGATCGTTCGAGGGGGCCTACCAGCTCGCGGTGGCCGAGGACGACGGTGCCGCGCAGACGCTGGCAGCCAACGCCGCGATCGCGCAGGCCATCTACCGGGACCTTCCTGACGCCGATCGCCTGAGCTGGTTGCGTCGCGCGCAGGACGCGGGGCGCCGCGCCGTGGCGCTGCTGCCCGAGGCGCCGCAGGCGCTGCTGGCGCTGGCACAGGCCAGGGGTGAGATGGCGCTGCGCACGAGCGCGCTCGACAACCTCTCGACCGCCGGCGAGATCGGCGATCTGCTGAAGCGGGCGGTGGCCGCGGCGCCGGACGATCCCG
>CAZTTB010000104.1:0-6398 GCA_964616005.1 uncultured bacterium
CTGAAGCCATCGATGCCAGAGCCTTCGTCGGCGACCCACAGCTTCCCACTGCCCGTGAGCATGCTGTAGGTGACGCTCGAGCTGGCGGTGGCGTTCGCGCTCACCGTGAGCGATCCGCCACCCGTCGCCGTGTAGACGGTGTCCACGGTCGTGCCCGACGCGCGCGCGGTGTTGCCCGTGATCGTGTAGGCGCCCGGCGTGAGGCCCGACAGGGTCGTCGTGGCCGTCACCACGGTGGCGTAGCCACCGGGGCCCGTCACCGCCACGTTGCCGTTCACACCGCCCGGCAAACCGCTCAGCGTCACCTTAAGGCTTCCCGTCGTTGGCGACGGCGAGCAGGCGGCCAGCACCACCACCAGCACCAACGCAAGCATCGATAGCAGGACGACTCGAACTCGACGCATCACAAGCCCCCCTTCAGGCCCTTCCCACGCCAGACACCCTTGCTCAACGACCAGCGGGCCAATGCGACAGGCATCGTCGGCATTGGGCCGAGATCAAGGAGTATGGCGATAGTGTGATGGTGACACGCAATCGAGGGAGGTAGTCAAGGAATTCCCACTCCCCGACCAGCCTTGCGGTGCGTTGACGGGTACGTAGACAACGGGGGCATCTCAGTTCACCCTCCGTTGGCTGAGCGCGCTTCCGTCGACTTCGGTAGCACTCCGGAGCGGACGCTGGCCGCCCTGCAAGCTAGGTGGCTCCGGGACAGAATCGTCACGCGTTGGGGGCCTCCCCACCCGATCTGGCTTCAGTCGCTGGGCTCGTGCCTGGCCACTGAACAGGAGCATCGCCAGAGTCGAACGCGAACGCGTGGCTGAGCCCCTCGAATGGGCCAAGGCGTGGATCCGCTGACGGGACCTTCCGACCGAAGGACACTCCGCTCTTGCGCATCCGCAGGCACCCACCCATGCTCGCCGTGAGCAGCGGGCCAGACCGGGGCAATACCCGGAAGGACAGCCAACCGGCCCCCGAGGATTGAAGGGGCGTCGACGGGGGTTCGCAAGTGCGCGTTGCCCGCCTTCAAGGCCGCGACACGCGGAGGTTCGACGCCGGCGCCCGGTCGCGATTGGAGGGCGAAGTTCCTGAGCTGTGTGGCAATCGGTTTGCCGGCCGTCTGGTGATGGTTCGGAGGGCTGACGATGGATTCGACTCGGAGGATTGCGTTGGTCGCGGGCGTGTTGTTCATTCTGGCGACGGCTTCGTCCCTCGTAGCCGCGACGTTCGTTCCCGCGCTGGCCGGCACCGACTACCTCGCGGGTGTGTCGCTGCGAGCGAACGGCATGGGTGTAGCGGCACTGTTCTACGTGGCGGCAGCGTTCGGGAGCGTTGGCATCGCCATCTCGCTGTATCCGGTGTTGAGGAGGTTCGGTGCGGGGTTGGCTCTCGGATCGGTGGTGTTCCGAGCCCTCGAGGCTGCGTTCTACATGGTCTCCGTCGTTTGCTTGCTGTCCTTGCTGGAGGTGGCCAAGCAGTTCGCGACTTCCGCGGGCGCCGATCGTACGACGCTGCTGGCCGTCGGCGACACGCTGGTGGGCATCCGCGACCATGCGTCGGTGGTGGCCGTGCTGGCCTTCTGCCTGGGCGCGTTCCTGTACTACACCTTGTTCTTCCAGGCGAGGCTGGTTCCGCGGTGGCTTTCGGGCTCGGGTGTTGCCGCAGTCATCCTGATGTTCGTCGCGTGCGTGCTGGCCTTGTTCAGCAACAATCCCGTCTCAGGCTACCCACCGCTTGCGCTCCCCATCGCTGTGCAGGAGATGGTTCTCGCCGTCTGGCTGATCGTCGTGGGGTTCGGTCCTTCAGCGGCGCTGACGGACGCAGACCGTCCACAAGCTGGCGTGCGCGCGTCACCGCCGTGAGAGAACCCCGGTACGTGGGCACCGTCCGCACGGTAGAAGGTGGAGACAGGTCGTAGCGGCCCGCTCGCGAACACAGGCAAACAGGTGGAGGCGAGGTCTGGTTCACCCCTTCGATGTAGTGTCGCTCACGCACTGTTGTCATATCCGGTGATCTCGACGCTAGCTGGGCGAAGCGTGCCGGTCAGCGGCCGCGGCGGGCGGAGCACGCGGCTCTCGAAGCGCCGGTGGGAGTTCGTGCGTGAGCGGCCCGGGTAAGTCCATGAGCTCAGCGATGCGATGGACGTAGGGACTCGGTCGTTCCCTTCCGGAGCCGGCGGGGGTTCCCCGAACGGACCTCGGAAGGGGAACGTGGCGCGCATGGGAAGGGTCGGCTGTGGTTTCGTAGCCGATACACCGGTGCCACGTTGCCAAGATGGACCTCCCCGGCTCTACCTCCCTCTCGGAGCTCACGCACCGGGTTGTGGATCGAGGTCCTGCACCACCGACCAGATATGCCCGCCAGGGTCGGCGAAGCAGGCGGTGCGCGTTCCCCATGGCCGATCGATGGGACCATTGATCAGCGTCGCCCCGCGCTCCGCGAGTTCCGCGCACGCCGCATCGGCGTCATCCACCCAGATCGAGAACACGACACGCGAACCGGCCTCCCGGGAAGCCACTACCGCTGGGCCGATGCGGTCATGTCCCGCCGACTCAGTCTCCAAGTTGAGGATGATGTTGTCGAGGTGGAACACGGCTACGTCGGCATCGGTGAAGTCTGGCGGCTTGTCGAAGACCCTCGTGTAGAGCTCCTTGGCTTGCTCGAGGTCCTGCTGGAAGAGGGTGATCGATCCGACGCTACGATTGATTGCGCTCATGAGCTTCTCCTCCCGAATGTCGGCGTGGTGGGACCCGACCACGCCCGATCGGCGGCTTGCCCCAGCGGCGCTTACGACCCGGGTTCCTGGTCGAGAATCAGCCCGACCTCCCAGATGCGCCACCAGGGTCCGTGAAGCTCGCGGTTCGAAGGCCCCACGGCCAGTCCATCGGACCGTTCAACTGGCAGCAGAAGGTGAAACGGGCCTGGCGATGGCACGTCCCTCAGCCTTCCGTGAAGGGGCGCACTTCGATGGTGCCGAACGACGCAACCGGGTGCTTCGAGGCTATCTCGAGCGCTTCGTCCAGACCGGCGCACTCCAAGATGTCGAAGCCGGTGTTGAGCTCTTCGCCTGTGGTGACGGGCCCCTGGCCGATCACCACCTCACCGTCCCGCACACGAACGGCCCTCACGCCCGTGCTGCGCTCCAGCTGCCATCCCTCCCGACGCACCCCGCGGGCGTCCATCTCCTCGACCCACGCTTGCACCGCGGCTGGGATGCCAGTGCGCATCGCCGGGTCCAACACGACCTTCTCCTCATGGCAGACGAACAGCATGAACCGCATCGACAGCCTCCGTCCTGCTACCTTGTTCAGCACGTACGGCCAGATGATACGCGCAATCCGGCCGGAAGCCTGCGCTCGACGACCGCCGGGTCACACTCGAGCACGCGTAAGCCTGATCCTATCTCGGCCGCCACGCTTCACGGATGGCACAGGCGCGGCATGGACACCACGATCACCGGCACCTGCACCCACGCCACCAGCGTGGGCGCAAACAATCTCAGTTGCAGCCACACGTACGCCACGGGCGGCGGTACCCTCGTGAGGAACCTCGTCGGCCACACCTGGTCCGGGACGCTCACCGAAGGCTGCGACGCGGCCGCGTTCGTTCTCACCCGATAGCTCAGACCACGGCGGTCGGTGAGGCCCAACGTTGGCAGCTACTCCCACAGAGGTGAACTGGTTCTTGCATATGTCCAGATACCCTCGAGCGCGTTGACGGGCGTGGCGATGAGCGTCGAGATCGCTTCACGCCTCCCCGTGTCTCTCGGAAGCCGGCTGCTCGGTTGTTGCTGCGCACGCTGGCGGGCAGACGTGCCCGGCGCCCGCCGATGCTTGCGCGGACGCCGAACGAGCGCCCATGGACCAACCGCGCCTGGCTACGGCGTGTTGATTGGCGTGCTGGGCGGCGGCGGGCTGAAGGCGATCTCGTCGGCGTCACCATCGCTCAGTCCGGTGATGATGAGGTCCGGCGGAGGCGCGACGTTCCCGGTCAGGGAGGAAACGTTCGTGAACTGCCGCAGCTCGTTCGAGCCATAATCAGCGACCCATAGGCCCCCGCTGAAGTCGAAGGCCAACCCTTCGGGGCCACTCCCGGCCGACGATCCAGCGATGCTCGCAGCCGGCGTAGGGTTCCCAGATGTTGTGAGCTGGGACGCATCGAAGCGAACGATCGTCCCAGGACTCCCGTTGTTTGAAACCCAGAGGTTCCCGTTTGCGTCGAACGCCACGCCATACGGATCGCTCAGACTGTGTGTCGCGGTTGGGGCGAGGTCGACGTGCGGCGCGGGGTTACCGCCGGCAGCGAGCTGCGCCGGCGTGAACTCGACCAGATGGCTGTTGCCCTGATTGGAGACCCACAAGTTCCCCGAAGGATCAAACGCCATACCCAAGGGGGATTGGATACTGCCGCTATTCGAGGTGATGACCACGTGCGGCGTGGGCGTGCCGCCCGCTGCGAGCTGCGCCGGAGTGTATTCGAGAACCTGCGAGTTGGCATAGTCGCCGGCCCACAGGTTGCCGGAGGCATCGAAGGCCATCCCAACAATCGCGCCTGCCGTGGTGATCGTGACGGTAGGGGTGGGCACACCGGACGACGCTAGGGACGCGGCCGTGTACTCGAAGATATGGCTATCGAAGGAGGACACCCAAGCGTTACCCGCATGGTCGAACACGACCGCCTCGCCTTCAGCGTTGGCCAACCCAACACTGACGTCAGGGGCCGAGCCGGACGCCGCGAGCGTGCCGCTCTGGTATCCGATCATGACGGAACTACCCCATGTAGGCACCCACAACTGCCCCGACCCCGCTCGCGCCGCGTAGCTCACGGTCGTGGACACCGTCGTGTTCTGTCTCACCGTCACCGGGGAGGAAGACGCGCTGCCGTCGTACATCGTCGGCACGATGGCGTTGCCGTTCGACGCCGCCGCAGCCGCTACCGAGTACGTGCCCAGCGCGAGGTTGGCCAGCGTGGTCGTGGCCGTCACGGTCTTCGAGTAGCCGGCCGGCCCCGTCACGGTCACAGCACCTCTCACCCCGCCCGGCAGGCCCGTCACCGTCACCTTCAGACTGCCCGTCGCGGGTGAAGAACTGCAGGCGGTCAGCACCACCACCAGTGCCAAAGTCAGGACCGACATCACGACAACTCCACCACGACGCATGGCAACCCCCTTCAGGTGGTTCTCACCAACCGCACTATAGATCAACGACCCACGACGCGGGCTGTGGAGCGTCTTAGGCCCCCAAACGTGATGAGTGGATTCCGCTCAGAGTACGCCTGTGACAGGTGCCTCATCTCTCCGCACCTTCGTGCTGAGACAGCTATCGGCGGGGCGGTGCCACTACTTGCCCCTGCACGTGCGCTGACACGTAGGGGAGCACGACGCTCGCGAACCGTGCGGTCACCCTGTTGGTGTGATCGCCCTGATACGCGTCGTAGACGTGCGGGATACCGGCTTTCGTCAGAGCCTCGTCGTACGCACGGGCACCGGCGACCACGTCCGGGTCGTCGTTCACCCCCATGTCGATGGCGACGCCACGGTACAGCAGGAGGTTGATGCCGTAGTCGTGAACCATGCCCAGCGGCGTATGGGCCAGCCAGCGGTTCCAGACCGACTGGATTCGCTGTGGTGGCTTGGTCGGAGCCTTGAAGATGCTGGCCTGGTCGTCCTTGTATGGCAGGTCGACGTAGTAAGGGGGATTGGCGGGGTCCGGGGAGAACGCCGCCGCCATCGCGAGCTCCGTCACCTCCGAAAGCGACTCGGTCGTATCACCGAGCTTGAGGTAGGCCAGCGTCAGGTCGAACGCGGCCGGGGAGAGATTCTCGCTGCGCTCCAGGTGAACGAAGCCTGCGTAGTACGGGCTCATGGCGTAGACGACGGAATAGGTCTCGGGATGCTTCATGGCTAGCACGAGCGCTCCGTACCCTCCCATCGCGTGCCCCGCGATGGCGCGGCTGTCGGCTCGTGCGAGCGTCCGGTAGTGGGAGTCAACGTAGCTGACCAGCTCGCGCACGATGAAGTCTTCCCAGTTGCCTGAGGCGGACGAGTTCGTGTAGAAGCTGCCGCCGTACTTGTTGTAGGCGTCGGGCATGACGAGAATCATGGCTTGCATGCGACCACCAGCGATGAGCTGGTCGGCGATAGCGGGAGCGTTCAGGCCGGGAACGTACCCCTCACCAAGCCACATCGTGTGATTGGCTGTGAGACCGTGAAGCAGGTAGAGCACCGGATACCGTGTCTCAGCGTGGGAATCGTAGCCAGGCGGAAGGTAGATGCTGACCGCCCGATCCGGAGAGTCACCGAGAAGGTTGCCTTCCAGCGCGCGGCTGTGCACCGTGACCTGCTCCACACGCCCCTTCTGGGCGAGCGCTGGTGCCCCGAGCGAAAGCGCGAGAAGAAGGAC
>CAZTTB010000105.1:0-6363 GCA_964616005.1 uncultured bacterium
ATGGCCCAGTCCACGTCGCCGGAGATGAGGCTCGTCTGACGCACCGACTCGTCGGTGATGATCTTGATGTCGACCTCGTCGAGGTAGGGGAGGCCCTTCTGCCAGTAGTAGGGGTTCTTCTTGAGCACCACCTGGTTGCCCGGCTCGTAGTCCGCGATCATGAACGGGCCGGTACCGATCGGTTGGGTGTTGATGGTGCCGTTATCGACCGACTCCTTGGCGATGATGCCGACCGACGCTTGTGCCGCGAGGTGGGCGGGCAGGGCGACCTCGGGCGTCTTGAGGTGGAACTCCACCGTGTAGGGGTCGGGTGCCGTGACCGTCTGCGTCGAGCCCAGGAGGTACTTCTGGCCCGAGCCCGTGGCGGGGTCGAGCATGCGCGTGTAGGTGTAGACCACGTCCTGCGCCGTCATCGGCCGTCCGTTGCTGAACTTGACGTCGTGGCGGAGGTGGAACGTCCAGGTCAGGCCGTCGGAGGAGACCTCCCAGCTGGTGGCGAGCGACGGGACCAGCTTGCCTTGCGGGTCCAGCGCGACCAGCTTGTCGACCACGTTCTCGAGCACCTCGAGGCTGGACCGTGCGCTGGCGATCTGCGGATCGAGGCCCACGGGGTCTTGGGCCCATGCCGCGATCAGGGTGCCGCCGCTCTTCTGGGCGAAGCCCAGGCTGAGCGCGGCGAGCGTCGCGAACAGGGCGAGGATGAGCATCAGGCGTTTCATGCGTCGTCACTCCGTTTCGGTGTCGGTGGCGCGGCGTCGTCGGGCTCGGTCGGCAACGGCCAGTCCCAGACGCTCTTCTTGATCTTCACCACGTGGATCGTCTCGCTCTCGTAGACTCCCTCCCTCCCCAGCTCTTGCTGGATGAACGTGTGGACGTCCTCGACCGAGGCGTGCAGCGACTCGATGACGAGGTTGCGGCTGCCCACCCCGATCGCCAGGTAGCGGACAGCCTCGTTCGTCGCGAGGGCGTCGGTGACCTCCTCGAGGGCCCCGGGCCGCACGCTGGCGTAGGTGGTGGCGACGATGGGGACGCCCAGCTTGAGCGGGTCGCTGATGGCGAGGATGCGCATCCAGCCGGACTCCAGCAGCTTGCCGGCGCGCTTCCGGACCATCGACTCGGACACGCCGAGCCGGCGGGCGATCTCGCGGTAGGGCATGCGGCCGTCGGTCCGCAACAGATCGACGATCTGCTGGTCGACGCGATCGAGCTGGTGGTACGTACCGAGCTTCATCATGACGCGCTGGTGCGGGACCGGGCCGCCTCCCGCGGGGCACACATGTCTCACGCCTGGATGTGGTTACAGACACCTCACTATAGGAGCAATGCGTCACGCAAGTCAACAAAATGGACGCAATGCGGCCAATGGCGCGCGTGAGCGGGCGTAATCCCCTGCCCGGCGGCGCCGAAGGCGCCGGCTAGCGAGGGGAGGGCAGCGGCCGCCGGCCCAGCGCGATCGCCACGGTGGCCGCCACCAGCGCGTCGGTCGACGCGACCAGCGGCATGCCCGGACACACGGCGTCGAGCGCGCTCTCATCGAGGACGAGCGGCACCTCGGTGCAGCCGGCGACCAGCGCCCCGGCCCCGGCGGCACGCAGCTCGCGCGCCAGCTGCAGCATGCCGGCGCGCACCGTCGCCCCCTTGTCGCCGGCCTTGATGGCGTACATGTGCGCCATGAAGCGCTCGCGGGCCTCGCCCTCGGGCGCCAGCGCTCGCACCCCGCGTGCCGCGAAGGCACGCTGGTAGAGCTCGGCGTCGAGGGCGCCCTCGGCGGCCAGCAGCCCCACCCGTTCCGCTCCCGGGGCGCGCCGCAGGGTCGCCGCCACGGTCTCCTCGACGATGCTCACCAGGGGGACGGCGACCGCGTCCTCGATGGCGTCCTGGAACGCGTGCGCGGCATTGCAGGTCATCACCAGGAAGTCCGCGCCGGCCGCCTCCAGCCGCCGCGCCATGGCCGCGAGCCGGGGCGCCGGCGAGGGGCCGCGCCCGGCGACCGCGTCGTTGCGGTCGGGCACCTCAGGGTCGTTGTCGATGATGAGGTGGAGGTGCTCCTGGTCGCGCTCCGCCGGGGTCGCAGCCAGGACCTTGGCGAAGAAGTCGAGGGTGGCCTCGGGCCCCAGACCCCCGATCACGCCCACGGTGCGCCGAGGGCGGCTCATCCCAGCAGCGTGTCCTGGTAGGCGTAGAGGGCGGGCGAGCCGCCGGTGTGCAGGAATAGGACGTTGTCGTCCCTCGCGAAGCGGCCGCGCCGCACCAGGTCGATGAGGCCTGCGGCCGCCTTGCCGGTGTACACCGGGTCCAGCAGGATGCCCTCCAGCGAGGCGAACAGCCTCACCGCCTCGACCATGTCATCGGTGGGCAAGGAGTAGCCGGGTCCGACGTAGTCGTCGAGCACGGTGACGGCTGCGGCCGGCACCTGGGTGGCCGCGCCGGCCAGCTCGGCGGTGTCGCGGGCGAGGGCCAGGATGCGCGTTTCCTGCGCCGCCCTCTCGGCCCGCACGGAGATGCCGGTGATGGGGATGCCGGCGCTGGCGCCCCAGGTGCCCGCGACCAGCCCGGCATGGGTCCCACCGCTGCCGCTGGCGGCGACGATGTGGTCGAGGCGGAGTCCCATGTCGAAGGTCTGCGCCAGCAGCTCCTCGGCGCAGGCCACGTAGCCGAGCGCCCCCAACGGGGTGGAGCCGCCGCCGGGGATGACGTAGGCCTCGCGCCCATCGGCCGCGAGTGCGTCCGACTCGGCCCGCATGGCCGCCATCAGGTCGGTTCCGGCGTCCACGACCGTGATCTTCTCCACCCCCAGGAGGCGATAGAGGAAGTTGTTGCCGCTCGCCTCCGGATCGTAGCTTCCGGGCACGCGCTGCTCGAGCACCAGCCGGCACTGGAGCCCCTCGTGGACCGCTGCGCCCAGCGTCAGGCGGCAGTGGTTCGACTGAACGGCACCCGTGGTGATGAGCGTGTCCGCGCCGCGGGCCAACGCCTCGGCGACCAGGAACTCCAGCTTCCGCGTCTTGTTGCCGCCGGCGGCGAGACCGAGCTGGTCGTCACGCTTGATGTAGAGGTTCGGCCCCCCGAGGTGCGCGCTCAGGCGACGGAGCGGCTCGATGGCGGTGGCGGTGGGCGTGTAGCGGCGACGCGGGAATCGCGCCAGGTGCATGGTGACTCCCTCCGGCTGGCTCCCTCGCCGCGGCCCGGCTGTGGCGCGTCGAGTGCGGTTCCACGCGGGTGAACCGGCGCGGGACTCGAGTGGAGCCCGACGAGCGGACCCATCATACCGATGCTCCCGCCGCGGCGCGCGAGTAACAGACGTGACAGCAGGGGCGGCGCCGCCGGCCGGCGAGGCGCCCGGCATGTATGCTGGACCCGTGCACGGGACGCGTTTTCCCGTGCCGGGAGCGACGGTATGGACATCCGAGAGGACGTGCTGGGCGCGGCGCCGTACGAGGGGTCGGAGCGTAACTCGGGGACGGCGTTGGAGCTCGACTGGGTGCGGCAGGCGCACGTCAACCGCAGCGCGGTGGAGCGCCGGGCGGCGACGTTGCCGGCGCGGCGCAGCGTCAAGAAGCAGTGGCAGCTGGCCTGGCTGCTCAAGGCGGTCACGCTGATCGACCTCACCACGCTGTCCGGCGACGACACTCCCGGGCGCGTGCGGCGGCTGTGCGCCAAGGCGCTGCAGCCGGTACGCGCGGATCTGCTGGCCCGTCTCGGCATGGCTGACCAGGGCCTCACCACCGCCGCCGTGTGCGTCTACCACGACATGGTGCCGGTGGCGGTGGATGCGCTGCAAGGCAGCGGCGTGCCGGTGGCGGCGGTGTCGGCCGGCTTTCCCGCGGGCCTCTCGCCCTTCGAGACACGCCTCGAGGAGGTGGGGCGCAGCGTCCGCGCCGGCGCCGCCGAGATCGACATCGTCATCTCCCGCCGGCACGTGCTGACCGGCGACTGGCAGGCGCTCTACGACGAGGTGCGCGCTTTCCGCGACGCCGCCGGCGAGGCCCACCTCAAAGCCATCCTGGCGACCGGCGAGCTGGGCACGCTGCGCAACGTCTACCGCGCCAGCCTGGTGGCGATGATGGCGGGCGCCGACTTCGTGAAGACCTCGACCGGCAAGGAGAGCGTGAACGCGACGCTGCCGGTCGGGCTGGTGATGGCCCGCGCCATCCGCGCGTACTACGAGCGCACCGGCGTGGCCGTGGGGTTCAAGCCCGCCGGGGGCCTGCGCACCGCCAAGGACGTGCTGGTGTGGCTGGCGATGATGCGCGAGGAGCTGGGACGGCGCTGGCTCGAGCCGGACCTGTTCCGCATCGGGGCGAGCTCGCTGCTGGCCGACATCGAGCGCCAGCTCGAGCACGGCGTCACGGGCCGCTACTCCGCCGGCTTCCGGCACCCGGTGGGCTGATGTTCCGTCTGCCGCTCGACGATTCGCTCGCCCTGGCGCTGCTCGAGGAGCGCCACGCGCCCCTGCTGGCGGCGCTGGTGGCGGAGAACCGCGAGCACCTGGGTCGTTTCCTGCCGTGGGCGCTCACCACCGACGAGGCGGCGGTGCGGGCCTTCTTGCGGGGGGCGTTGGAGAAGTTCGCGCGCGGCAACGGGTTCGAGACGGGGCTGTGGCTGGACGGCGAGCTGGTGGGCATGCTGGGTGTGCACTACCTCGACCTCGCGGTGGGGCGCACCGAGTTCGGCTACTGGATCGCGCGCCGCGCGAGCGGTCGCGGCACCGTCACCCGCGCGGTGGCCGGCCTCACCCGGGTCATGTTCGAGGAGTACGGCCTCAACCGGGTGGAGATCCGATGCCAGCCGGACAACCTCCCCAGCCGCCGGGTCGCCGAGCGCCTGGGGTTCCGACACGAGGGCACGCTGCGCGCGGTGCATCCGGCCGGCGGCGGCGAACCCGCCGACCTGGAGGTGTTCGGCCTGCTTCGCAGCGAATGGCAGCGTCAGGAGCGTAACGCATGAGCAGCACCGCGACACCGTCGGTCAAGGCGATCTTCGAGAGCATGGAGTACGGCCCGGCGCCGGAGAGCGCGGAGCTGGCGCAGGCATGGTTGATGCGTCACGAGCGCAGCTTCGGCCACTTCGTCGGCGGGCGCTTCGTCGATCCCGTCGACGGCGAGCGCTTCGCGACCACGCACCCCGGCGACGGCGCGGAGCTGGCGCAGGTGGCGCAGGGCGGCGCGGCGGACGTGGACGCCGCCGTCCGGGCGGCGCAGGAGGCGCTGCCGGCGTGGCAGGCACTCACCCCCTTCGCGCGCTCGCGGCACCTCTACGCGCTGGCGCGTCACGTGCAGAAGCACGCGCGCCTGCTGGCGGTGCTGGAGGCGCTCGACAACGGCAAGACCGTCCGCGAGACGCGCGACATCGACGTCCCGCTGGTGGCGCGCCACTTCTACCACCACGCCGGCTGGGCGCAGCTCCGGGACGAGGCGTTCGCCGGCTACGAGCCGGTCGGGGTGTGCGGCCAGGTGATCCCCTGGAACTTCCCGCTGCTGATGCTGGCCTGGAAGGTGGCGCCGGCGCTGGCTGCCGGCAACACCGTGGTCCTGAAGCCTGCGGAGTTCACGCCGCTCAGCGCGCTGGCCTTCGCCGAGCTGGCGCTGGAGGCGGGGCTGCCGCCGGGCGTGCTGAACGTGGTCACCGGCGACGGCCGCACCGGCGCGGCGCTGGTCGCCCACCCGGGGCTGGCCAAGGTGGCCTTCACCGGTTCCACCGAGGTAGGCCGGCAGATCCGCCAGGCCACCGCCGGTCGCGGGGTGAAGCTGTCGCTGGAGCTCGGCGGCAAGAGCCCGTTCATCGTCTTCGACGACGCCGACCTCGACAGCGCGGTGGAGGGCGTGGTCGACGCCATCTGGTTCAACCAGGGCGAGGTGTGCTGCGCGGGCAGCCGTCTACTCGTGCAGGAGAGCGTGGCGGCGGCCATGGAGGACAAGCTCCGCGCTCGGATGGAAACCCTCCGAGAGGGACCTTCCCTCGACAAGGCCATGGACATCGGCGCCATCATCGCACCGGTGCAGCTCGACAAGATCACCCGGCTGGTGGAGCAGTGCCGCGCCGAGGGCGGGCGCTGCTACCAGCCCTCGTGGGCGGCCCGCCCGGGCGACGGTGAGGCGGGGCTGTACTTCCCGCCCACGCTGCTGGCGGACGTGGCGCCCGCGTCCACCGCGGCCCAGGAGGAGATCTTCGGGCCGGTCATCGTGAGCATGACCTTCCGCACGCCGGAGGAGGCGGTGGCGCTGGCCAACGACACCCGCTACGGCCTGGCCGCCAGCGTCTGGACCGAGAACGTCAACCTGGCGCTCGACGTGGCGCCCAAGCTGGAGGCGGGCGTGGTGTGGGTGAACTGCACCAACGTCTTCGACGCCGCCAGCGGCTTCG
>CAZTTB010000106.1:0-6356 GCA_964616005.1 uncultured bacterium
AGTGATGGCATGCTCTCCTCCTAGCTGGCGTTCGCCCCCGTCGATGACCGCACCGACACGTCCTTACGCAGCGATCGATGTCGCGATTCTCAATCAACGGTCGAGCCATCGAGCGAGCGCCAGGCGGCGATTCCCAGTAAGCCGTCGACACGGCAAAGCGACCTCAGCCATACCAGGCACCCAAGGGCAACTAGAACCCTACGACAGCCCTGGCAATACCCACCAACAACGTAAGGAAGCGGACCTTCTGAGTGGCTCGGGGAACTCGCACGTCGCCACCCTAGTGGAGCGCTCCACGCGCTTCCTGCTGCTCCTCAACCTCGATCACAACGACGCGCCCACCGTGGCGCTCACCCTGGCCGACGGCATCCAGCGCCTGCCCGAGGAACTGCGCAAGACGCTCACCTTGGATCGCGGGCTGGAAATGGCGGCGCACAAGAGCTTCACCATCGCCACCAACGTGAGCGTCTACTTCTGCGACCCCCGCAGCCCCTGGCAGCGCGGCAGCAACGAGAACACCAACGGCCTATTGCGCCAGTACCTCCCCAAAGGCAGCGACCTGAAGCCCTACACCCAGGACGAACTCGACACCATCGCCAAGCGCCTCAACACCCGACCCCGCAAGACCCTCGCCTACCGAACGCCAGGCGATATGCTCGAAAATGCCATCGTTGCACTGACCCCTTGAATCCACCACCGTGTTCATGACGAGAGCGAGCAACGCACCCTATCCAGATGAGTTCATGGCCCAGGCCGTACGTCTGGACCGCGAGAGCGGGAAGACGTTGCGGGCGGCGGGAGGATCTCGGCGGCACGGGCCCCGGTGTGAGCGTCCCTCGGACCGTATTGTTCGGGACGTGCGCCCGCCCGGACCCACGCAGGTAGTCGTTTCCACTCGGCGCAGCACGCTTCCTCATAGCTCGGCCCGCGGACCTTGGCATGCCTGCTAGCGTTCGTCGAGAGCGCCATGTCATCTGGCTGCGTTGCGGGAAGAGGTTCCGATGATCGCCGATGTGAGTTCACTTCCGGTTCACTACGAGGAGCGCGGTAGCGGGACGCCGATCTTGATGCTTCACGCTCGGGCGGCAGACCACCGACTGATGCTCGCGGACATGGAGCCCTTGTTCGCTGAGCGGACGGGCTGGCGGCGGATCTATCCCGACTTGCCGGGGATGGGGCGAACGCCCGGTGCGAACTGGATCACGCACCAGGACCATGTGCTGGACATCGTTACCGGGTTCCTCGAGGTGGTCGCGCCGGACCAGCGGTTCGTGGTGGCAGGGGCTTCGTACGGCGGCTACATCGCTCTCGGATTGGTTCACAAGTTGGGATCGATGGTCGACGGGCTAGCCTTGACGGTGCCGGCGGTCGAGAGAGACCGAGAGAGACGGCGCCTGCCGCCGAGGCAAGTCCTGGTTGAGGATGCGGCCTATCTCGAGGCCCTGACGCCGGAGGAGGCCCGTCTCGAAGACCTCTTCGTCGTGCAGAGTCGAGAGGCACTCGAAGCGTTCCACGCGTACGTGGGACCCGGTCTCGAGGTCGCCGACCACGCGTTCCTCGAGCGACTCTTTCGGAGCAGGGCGTTCTCGGTCGATGTGCGCGACCTGGGTACCGGCTTCCCGGCTCCCACTCTCGTGCTGGCGGGTCGGCAGGATTCTCTGGTCGGGTACCAGGACGCTTGGGCCGTCCTCGAGAACTTCCCGCGTGCCACGTTCGCAGTCCTGGATCGCGCGGGTCATGCCTTGAGTATCGAGCAGCGCGGCCTCTTCCGGTCTCTGACCGGAGAGTGGCTCGACCGCGTGCGAGAGTACATCGAGAACGCTCCAGCGCGAGGGCTGTTGTGAACCGCTCGGGGCGGGGCGTGCCACGGGAAGAGTGATGGCTTGGGCGAGCCCTCGGGGTTGCTATCCTTCGGAGCGTGGGGGTGGACGACCTCCTGGAACGCACGCCGCAGTTGGGGAGCCTGCACACCGCGCTGCAGAGCGCGAGGCAGGGGCACGGGCGCTTGGTGTTCGTCGGCGGCGAGGCCGGTATCGGGAAGACCACGCTGGTGGAGCGGTTCTGCCTGGGCCTGCCGCGCGAGGTCCGCATCTTCCGGGGCGCGTGCGACGCCATCGCCACGCCACGGCCGCTTGGACCCCTCATCGACATGGCCGCCGAGCTGGGGGAAGCCTTCGAAGGCGCCGTGCGGGGCGAACGACGCGAGCTCCTGTTCGACTCGTTCCTTCGAGTGCTGCGCGAAGGGAGCCGGCCGGTCGTCGTGGTTCTCGAAGACGCACACTGGGCGGACGACGGTACCCTGGACCTTCTGAGGTTCCTCGGCCGAAGGGTGGCCGCGACGAGCGTGTTGCTCATCGTGACCTACCGGGACGACGAGTTGGACCGCGAGCACCCGCTCCGCATCGCCATGGGCGATCTCGCCACGGCAGCGTACGTCGGTCGGATCACGGTTCCGGCGCTGAGCCTGGAAGGCGTGGCCCGGCTCGCCGGGCTGCAGACGGTCGACGTCGAGGAGCTCCACAGAAGGACCGGCGGGAACCCGTTCTTCGTTACCGAAGTGCTCGGTGCTGAGCCGGACACAGTACCCGCGACCGTCCTGGACGCGGTGGGGGCTCGGGCGGCGCGACTCGCGCCGGATGGGCGTGCCGCCCTCGACGTCCTCTCCGTAGTCGGCAGCGGCGTTCGGCTGTCCCAGCTGGACTCGCTTCGGATCCCCGCCACCGCCGTCGACACCTGCATCGAGTCAGGGATGCTCGAGGATGTGGATGGATCGCTACGCTTCCGCCACGAGCTGGTGCGAGACGCGATCTACCGCCGGCTCACTCCGGCCAGACGTCGTGAGCTCCATGGGCGGGTCCTCGAGGTCCTCGAAGGTGGTCCGTCTGGGACCGACGTGACCATCCTGGCCCACCATGCAGCCGCCGCGGGTGACGGAGTCGCCGTATTGCGCCACTCTCCGATCGCCGCACGACGCGCTGCACAACTCGGGGCCCACAAGGAGGCATACGCCCTGTACAGGGCTTGCCTACCATTCCTGGACGCCCTGCCTGAGGAAGGTCGGGCCGCGCTGCTGGAAGCCTATGCGACCGAGTGCACCATCGTGGACCGGCTCACCGAGAGTGCGGAGGTGAGGAACGACGCCGCCGAGCGATGGCGTCGCCTCGGGCAGCCCCTGCGGGTGGGGCTCAACCTGTCGATCCTGGCGCAGGTGCTGGTCGGGCTGGGACGCGACGAAGACGCGAACGCCACCAGCACCCGTGCCGTCACGATTCTCGAAGACCACGAACCGGGGCGCGAACTGGGTCGGGCCTACTGGTACCACGCTCACTTGCGCACGCTCGACCACGACGTCGACGGGGCCATCGCCTGGGGCAACCGAGCCCTCACCCTCACAGGCGGCCTGGGGGACGTCGCCATGATGGCGAACGCCCACCTGAGCGTAGGCAGGGCGCTCCTGCAGGCGGGGCGCGCCGAAGGACGTGAACACTTCGAGCGGAGCATCGCGCTCGGACTGGAGCACGACCTGCCGAACGTCGTGGCCAGCGCCTATGGCTTCATGGGGCTCGCGGAGTGCGAACGCTACCTCGTGGCCGACGCCGTCGAGCACCTCGTCGAATCGGTGCGGTTGGGGGAGGTGAGCGGCCACGACAACCTCCGCCTCTACTTCCTCGCGTGGCTGGCGCTCGCCCGCCTGCGTCTCGGTGACTGGGACGGCGCGGCGGACGCCGCACACGTCGTCGTCGACCGCCCACAGGTCGCCACGGAGTCGCGCGCCCTGGCCCTGACGGTCCTCGGGTTCCTCCGGGCGCGCCGCGAGGACCCCGACGCGACGGCACTTCTCGACGAGGCAGCGGCCCTGCTGGGCCGGAGCCCTTCGCTCCAGCGACTCGCGCCCCTGCAGGCGGCCAGGGCCGCAGCGGCTTGGATCGAGGGGGACCTGGCGCCGCTCGAGAGCGAGGTCCGGGGTGCACTGGAACTCGCGCAACGCCGGCACCACACGTGGTACAGCGGTGAGTTCGCATACTGGCTGTGGAAGGCCGGGGTGTTGCGTGAGACTCCGCCCGATATGGCAGAGCCGTTCGCGCTGCAGATCGCCGGCCGGAGTGCCGAGGCCGCTCGCGCCTGGGAGCGCTTGGGCTGTCCCTACGAAGCGGCTCGAGCGGCCGCGGAGGGCGGTGACGAGGTGGCGCTCCGGGCAGCGCTGACGACCTTCCGGGAGCTGGGCGCCGGCCCCGCGGCGCAGCGCGTTGCCGCCCGCCTGCGCGAGCTCGGTGCTCGAGCGATCCCGCGCGGTCCGCGGGCGGCCACGCGCAGCAATCCGGCCCTTCTGACCCCACGCGAGCTCGACGTTCTGGAGCTGCTGGCGGTGGGCCTTCGCAACGCCGCTATCGCCGAACGACACGGCGTCAGCACCCGGACGGTCGATCACCAGGTGTCGTCGGTCCTGGCCAAGCTCGAGGTGCACTCCCGGACCGAAGCGGTCGCCCGGGCGCACGAGTTGGGCTTGCTGGATCAAGATAGGCACGACGAACGCGGAACCTAGGCAATTCTTCCGATGCGACGGTGACGCCGTAGCGCACACCATGAGCCTGCGCCGGCCGGTGCACGTGAAGGAGGTTGTCATGCCGAGGTTCCTGGTCGAACGGCACTTCGAGGACGGGCTTCAGATCCCCCTGACGCAGGAAGGCGCCGATACCTGCATGTCGGTGGTCGGTAGGAATGCCGAGGTCGACGTCACCTGGGTCCACTCCTACGTCAGCGAGGACAAGACCACCACGTACTGCATCTACGACGGTCCCGATGCGGAGGCGATCCGGAGGGCCGCGCAGCGCAACGGCCTGCCCGTCGAACGGATCACCAGGGTGACCGTTCTGGATCCCTACTTCTACCGGTGATCGACAGGTCCGCTTGGGCGCACCCGTCCACACCGGTCGCGCCAACTCGGAGGTAGACATGACCGCAAGACAGCACGTGTCCCGTCCGTTCGCCTCGGCCGCAGTCGCGGCCGCGAGGCTCCACGTCCGTCCATGGCCGTCCTTCGTTCTGTTGCTGCTGTTGTTCAGCGGCGCCCCTGCTGTGGCTCGTATCGTACCTGGCTCCGGATCGCTGCAGAAGGCGACCACCAGCCCGTTGCGGGCCGACGCGCCCGCCGATCCCATGGCCGGCGTCACCACCGAGGCGCTCGGCTCGTTGCCGTCGGCCGGTGCGCCTGGCTATACCTTGGTGTTCCTGCGGATCACCATGCAGCCGGGCGCCAGCATCCCCGCCCACAGCCATCCCGGCGACGTGGTGGTCGTGGTGCAGAGCGGGAAGTTCGGGACGTCCTTCGTCCGCGGCCAGGGAAGGGTCACGCGGGCTGCCAACGCGGGTGCCACGCCGGTCACCGACACGCTGAAGGCCGGTGACTCCGCCGTCCTGCTTCCAGGCGACAGCCTCGCCTACGGCGGCAGCGCGGGGCACACCATGAGCAACGCCGGCGACACTCCACTGGTGCTGCTGGTGTCCGCGTTGCTGGCGAACGGACAGCCGGGGTTCATGTTCGACCAGTGACGTTCGGGGCGAGACCCGGAAAGGCCGCGCGCGACCGGGTGTACGGTCGCGCGCGGTCCTCCGGAGTCGTGCCCTGGGACCTGAGGGAACGATCGGCCCGTCTCGGCCTACGCCACGTCCTCGCGGACGACGCCTTCGCACTCCAGCACGAAGTCAGCGCCGTAGGCGGTCGCGGGCGTCTGGAATCCCGGCGTGGCGTCGCCTTCCAGCACACGCCGCACGGCCGCGAGTGCGGCAAGGGCCGTCCACTCGACCCCTGCCTCCGGACCGTGCAGGCGCGAAACGGCACGGCGCCCTTCACTGTCGACCACCTCGCCCCAGACGCTCACGCGCGTCTGGGCACGTTCCTCAGGCGTCGACCCCGACCTCACCGCGCGCGTCATCAGCTTGCGCACGGCCTCGATCTTGAACAGCGGACGCGCATAGTCCATCAACGCGAGCCCGCGTCGTGCGCCCGCCGATAGCACGATGTAGTCCTCGATGTTCGGGATGTCGGTGCTCCGGTACGCCATGAACACATCGCCCCAGGTCCGGCGCGCCGCTGTCCGCAGCCCGTTTCCGAAGTCGATCTGTCGTGTCTTGACGCGACGCGGCGGCGTCACCAGCTCCCCGTTCACTCGGACCTGTTCGCCGTCAGATAAGTGCGCGAGCATCGTCCTCAGCGTTCCAGGCGGCAAGGCTGCCGGCCCATCCGAGTGGAAAGCGAGCGTCAGCTGTGTCGCCGCCGGAAGACGCTGCTTCAGGTGCAGTGCCAGGCAGTCGGTCGGCACCACGTCGAACCCCACTCCCGGCAGCAACATCACGCC
>CAZTTB010000107.1:0-6272 GCA_964616005.1 uncultured bacterium
AGAAGCAGCCTTAAGGGGTGATCGTCAGGTGCCGTTGGCCACCGGCGGGGCACTTCCTGTTCAGTTCTCGCCGCCGCGCTCGGAACGCGAGGCGCCCCACAGGATCGCAAGGACGATGAGCTGGAGCGGCTCCGTCTGGACCACCCCGAACCAGGTCACGCCGAAGACCAGGAGCGCCGCGACGACCGGGGCGAACGCCGCCAGTTCGGGCCGCGACTCCCGGCTCACCAGCGCCCTCGCGAGCGGCACGAGGAAGAGCACCGCCCACATGACAGCGTCCACCACGCCGTAGGCCAAGGCCCGGTCGAGGAAGTAATCATGGGCCTTGTCCAGACCCGGATAGAACTGCACGGTACGGACGATGCCGTCGGGCGATCTCAGGACGGCCGTAGCGATCACGTCTCGATACTGCGGTCCGTTCGAGGCGTAGCCGAAGTGCTCGACGGTGTCCGTGCCCCAACCCTTCTCGAGCCGCCAGAACGGTACCAACGCGTCCGTGGGCAGCTTCTCGAGGGCCGCGTACAGTAGGCCGGCCGAGCCGTAGCCGCTGAGGAACGCGTCCGGTGAGGTGATCAGCGCGTGGCCCGCGGCGCGCCACAGCTGCAGCCTCGTCTCCAGCGTTCGGCCGTTGACGAGGTGGGCCTCACCGTTCGTCGTCGTCGGCCCGACCCACTTGGGGGCGAGGCTCCCTCCGATCGCGACGAGCAACGTCAGCGCGGCCAGCAAGAACGTGACGCGCGTCCTGCGCATCGTCCACGCCAGCAGCGTTCCCACGGCTAGCGCGACGAGGGCGGACCGGTTGCCGGTGACGCCGAGGGCGGTGGCCTCGACGACCAGCACGCCGATCCACGCCGCGCTCCTGTGAGAGCGGCCGGCCGCGCCGAGCGCGAGGAGCGAGCTGATCAGGAGGGTGCACGCGGCGAAGCCAGGGTGACCGAGCGTGGCCGACGCGAAGGGGAGCGGCTTGCCCCATACCAGCCAACCGATCGGGTCGGCGCCCGCCCCCTGCAGCAGGACCACCAACGCCGGGAGGAGCCCGCTCAACGCGAGAGTGGCACCGACGCGCTCGGTCCACACGCGTCCGTCGCCAGTGGCACGGCGCTGGAGCGCGTAGGCGGTCATCCCCACGCCGACCAGGAGCAGCTGGTAGACCAGCCCGTCAAGCCGATCCAGGTTGCCGCCCAGCGTGTACCAGAGCCCGTCGGGGTCGGGGTGTAGGACGGTGACGAAGGTGATCCACAAAGCGTTCGCCAGCAGGATCTTCGGGAACCAACCCGCCAACGTCCACGCGCGCCAGGTCAGACCTGCGAGCAGGAGCAACGCGATCAGGCGTGGGATGTAGTAGACCAGCTCGCCATTGGAGAAGTAGATGCCCTTGTGCTCCCACACCATCGCCACCAGGTACTGGGGGTAGAAGAGCAACGGATACAGGATGAGGAAGAGCAACAACAGCGCCCGGTCGGTCCGGCGCGCGCGCGTCGGAGCCGTGACCGCGGCCTTCGCGAGTACCGGCATGAAGGGAGCCTACCTGCCCGCCGGGTCGCTGGGCGCGAGAACGTTCACGCGTCCCTCAAGCCCCGAGCCGGTCGCAGCGCTGCCGCAGTGCCGACAGGTACGACCCCCCGAACAGCGCCACGTGCACCAGCAGCGGTACCAGCTGGTACAGGTCCCTCCGCCAGCGGTCGTACCCGGGATCGACCGGCCGCCGCTCCCGATAGGCCTGATGGAACGCCGCTCCGAAGGTCTGGAACAGGTCGATGAAGGCGAGCTCGACCTCGGCGTCCGCGAAGTAGAGCGCGGGATCGAGGAAGGCTGCGACGCGACCGCCCCTCGCGAGCACGTTGCCGGACCAGACGTCGCCATGGATGAGCGCGGGTGCAGGCTCGGCGTCGAAGCGCTGTGGGAGCTCCGCCGCGATCCTCTCGACACGCTCGCGCTCGCGCTCCGGCAGCGCGCCCCGCTCCGCCGCCATCGCAGCCAGCGGGAGCAACCGGCGCCGCGCGTAGAACTCGGGCCACGACGCGGTCCAGCGATTGTCGAGGGGCAACGGCCCCAGCAGGGTGTCGCGCTCGAGACCGAAGGCGGGCGCGGTGATCGAATGCAGCTCGGCCAGCAACCTGCCGGCATCCCGTTCCACGGACTCCGCACGCTCGAACGAGCCGTCCACGAACGCTTCGATCAGGAGGCCCGTGTCGGCGTGTAGTACGACCGGTACGGGCAGGCAGCTGCGTTCCGCGAGGTAGCGCAGCATGAACCCCTCCAGGTCCATCGGCGTGCCCGGAGACGCCTTGGCGACCACCTCACGTCCGTCCGCCAGGCGGCAACGCACCACGCGCCCCACCTGTCCCCCACCCAGCCGCGACCAGCGCGCCACGTCGATGCCCAGCACGGACGCTACCCGGCGAACGACGGCTTCATCGGCGCCGCTCACCGTCGGTGCAGCCGGCGACCCGGGTTCCTGAGCCTCACGCCGCCGTCCCCTCCAAGCGCGTCCGGACCTCCTGCAGCAATCCCTGCGCAGCGGCCTCCACCAGGTCCAACACGTACTCGAAGGCCTCGGGTCCGCCGCTGTACGGGTCGGGCACCTCGCGCTCGCGGCGCTCGGGTGCGAACTCCAGGAAGAGGCGAACGTCCCCGCCGGAGGCGCACAGCTTGCGCACCCGGTTGAGGTTGCCGCGGTCCATCGTCAGGATCAGATCGAAGTGCCCACAATCGGCCGGGCGGAACCCGCGCGCCCTCAGGTCGCCGATGTCGACGCCCCTGGCTCCGGCCGCCGCGATCGCGCGCCGATCCGGGGGATCCCCGGCGTGGTAATCGATGGTCCCGGCAGAGTCGACGATGACGCGATCGCCCAGCCCGGCCTCGGCCACCAGTCGCCGGAAGACGCCGTGCGCCATCGGCGACCGGCAGATGTTGCCCATGCACACGAACAGGATGCTCACGGTCTCGGCCATCGCCGCCCACGGTAGCACCCGCTGCCGACGTACGATCGATCCTAGGCAGACCGGTCCGTACAGCTAACTGGGGCCCCGACCCCTACGCCTTCAAGCCCGGTTTGGCCCGGTAGACCTGGGTCACGTCCGTGATCCGCGCCACGTTGTCCTTGATGAACTCGATCTCGCTCTGGTCCTTGACGTCGACTCGGAAATGGATGCGCGCCCTGGAGGCGCTCTGCACGTCCGCCGTCACCCTCGTCGCACTCTTGTTCATGCCGCCGATCACGTCCAACACGTCCTTCAGCAGGCCGGGCCGATCGACCGCCACGACCTCGAAATCGACGGCGAACACCTCGCCCGACGGCACGTCCCAGGTGACGTTGACGAACCGTTCGCTCTCCCTCGTCATCAGGTGCTTGACGTTCGGGCAATCGACCCTGTGCACGGTGATCCCGCGGCCCCGGGTGATGTAGCCCACCACGTCGTCGCCCCGCACCGGCGAGCAGCACTGGGCCAGCTTGGCCGGCGCGTCCAACCCGTCGACGTACACCCCGCTGACGCTCTTGCGCTCGCCGGGAGCGGGCTGAGAGGGGCGGCGTTCCTTGATGAGGTCGGGCGCGAGTGTCTCGACCACCTGCTTCACCGGCATGCGGTGGTTCTCGATCGCCAGGTAGAGGTCGTCGGCGGAGTCTGAGTTGAGCAGCTTGTGCGCGGCGTCCTCCAGTTTCGCCTTGGTGGTGAGCGACCCGAGCGGGAGCTGCCGCCGGCGCAGGGCCCGTTCCAGCGCGCGCTTCCCGCTCTCGAGGTTCCCCTCCCGCTCCTGCTGACGGAAGTAGTGACGGATCTTCTGCTTGGCGCTGCGCGTCACCACCGTGTTGAGCCATCCGCTGGAGGGCCCGTACTGGCTGCTGCGGTTGGTGAGGATCTCGACGCGGTCACCGGTCTGCAGCTCGTAGCCGAGCGGCACGATCTCGCCGTTGACGCGGGCGCCGATGCAGCGGTGTCCGACCTGGGTGTGGACCTGGTAGGCGAAGTCGATGGGGGTGCTGCCGCGGGGCAGGTTGACCACGTCGCCGGCCGGAGTGAACACCAGCACGCGCTCGGCCAGGAAGTCGCCCTTGACGGCGTCGATGAACGCCCCGGCATCCTCGGAGGTGGTGTCGACCTCGAGCAGCTGCTTCATCCACTCCAGACGCTTCTGGATCTCGTCGGTGTCCTCGATGCCCTGCTTGTACGCCCAGTGGGCGGCCACCCCGAACTCGGCCACTTCGTGCATGCGGTGCGTACGGATCTGCACCTCGATGGGCTGGCCCAGCAACCCGATCACGGTGGTGTGCAGCGACTGGTAGCCGTTGGGCTTGGGCACCGCCACGTAGTCCTTGAAGCGCCCGGGGATCGGGGTCCACAGGCTGTGGACGATGCCCAGCGCCCGGTAGCACACCGCCTTCTCGGCATCTTCGGGCACCATGCCCGGCATGGGCCTGTCGGGCGCCAGGATGGCGCGGATCGCCATCAGATCGAAGATCTGGTCCAGGTTCTTGTTGTCGCGCTGCATCTTGCGGTAGATGCTGTAGAGGTGCTTGCTGCGCCCGGAGAGCTCGAACGTGAGCCCTTCGCCCTTGAGCCGATCGGAGAGCAGCCCGATCGACTCCTGCACGTACGCCTCGCGCTCGGCGTGACGCATGCGCACCTGCCGGTCGAGCTGGTGGTAGCGTTCCGGCTCGAGGTAGTAGAAGCTCAGGTCCTCGAGCTCGTTCTTGATGTGGTTGATGCCCAGCCGGTGCGCCAGCGGCGCGAAGATCTCCAGCGTCTCCTTGCTGATGCGCTGCTGCTTGACCGGTGGCATGCTCGCGAGCGTGCGCATGTTGTGGAGCCGGTCGGCCAGCTTCACCAGGATGATGCGGGCATCGCTGACCATCGCCAGCAGCATCTGCCGCAGGTTCTCGGCCTGTTCGTCCTCGTACACGCGGACGGCCAGCTTGCTGATCTTGGTCTCGCCCTCGACGATGCGACGTACCGGCTCGCCGAAGCGCTGCTCGATCTGCTCCAGGGTTGCGGGGGTGTCCTCGACGGTGTCGTGCAGCAGGCCCGCCATCAGCGCGTTGACGTCGAGGTGCAGCTCGGCCAGCAGGGCGGTCACGGCGACGGGGTGGCTGATGTAGTCCTCGCCCGAGCGCCGCTTCATGCCACGGTGCGCCTCCTCGGCGAACCGGAAGGCTTCCGAGACGCGCCCCCTATCCACGGGGCTCAGGTAATCGGTGGCGGCGTCGAGGCTGGCCAGGAGCCCATCCATTAGGCGTATCACTCTATCACCAGGGGGCCCCGGGTCCGGCACCGAACGCGACGCCCACGCGTCGACCGGAGCGCGGCGCTATCTCAGGCGCACGCGGCGGGCCAGGAGGAACACGCCGATCAACGCGAGCACGATGTTGCCCAGCCACGGCCCGAGCCATGCCGGCAAGGCTCCGGTCTGCGAGAAGAGCTGGCCGAAGGTGAGCAGGACGTACCAGACCAACGTCACCACCAGCGACAGGCCGAAGGCGACGCCGCGGCTGCCGGCGTAGAGCAGCGCCAGCGGGATGGCGACCAACAGCAGCGTCAGGTTGGCGAACGGCTCGGCCAGCATGCGCTGGAACAGCACCGCCGCCCGGCGCCGGTCGTGGTACGACAGCGCGGCATCGCGGGAATCGTGCCAGGCTCCGGCGATGGAGCGGGTGTCCTCGAACCCTCCCTTGCTGAAGCGGCTGATCAGGTCCTTCTCCGTGAGCGACGTGGTGAGCGTGAGGGTAGCGTTCGGATCGGCGGGACGGTTGAGCACGCGCACCAGCTTCGCGAGCGCCTGCCGGGGGTCGCCCGCGGTCGAGTCGAGCGCTGAGAAGTCCAGCACCGTCACGTCGTAGCCCTTCAGCACCAGGTCGGTGCCTTGGAAGGTGGCGCTGCGCGCGCGCACCAGCGTGAGCTTCTGTCCGTCCCAGCGCTCGACCCGCACGCCCCGCATGGTGTCGCTGCCGCCGTCGGCGTTCTGGAACCGGAGCGTGAAGTCGCCCACCGGAACGTTCTGGCCGGCCAGCCGGAACAGGCCGCTCGAGCCCGCCGTCAGCTCCCAGTACTGCCGCGCCACCATCCCGTTGGTGGTGGGGAGCACCCACTGGTTGAGCGCCAGCGCCCCGCCGGCGGCCACCAGCCCGGCGGCGATGAACACCGTCGAGGTGCGCAGCAGGGAGATGGTCCCCGCCTGCATCGCCAGCAACTCGTTGTCGGTCCCGAGCCGGCCGAACGCCAGCAGCACGGCCAGCACCAGCGCGATGGGCAGCGTCTGCTCCATGGCGGTGGGGA
>CAZTTB010000108.1:0-6244 GCA_964616005.1 uncultured bacterium
TTGTTACCCTGGCGTGATCGGTGGGGGAGGGCGTCGCGCGCGCGCGGTGCTGGGGGGGCGCCCCCGGAAGGGGCCGCCCCGCTTCCATTGCCGGTGGATCGAGCTGCGCCCGGCCGGGCGGCGCAGTATCGTCGCGCCATGAGCTCGGTCCTCGCGCGGCTGGCCCGGAATGCGCCTACCTTCGTGGCGCCGGACTATCGGGGCGGTTCGCTGGTCAACCTTCCTGCCACGGTGGGACGCCTGCTGGGCGTGAGCGGCGGCTGGGCTGCGCCGCCGCTGGCGGCCGCACGCGGGCCCGACGGCATCGTGGCGTCGCACGTGCTGCTGCTGGTGATCGACGGGCTGGGGCTGCGCGCCCTGGAGCGCCGGCCCGATCTCGGCGGCCGCCTGGAGGCACTGGTGGACGGCTTCGGGGGTCGCTCCACGACGCTGACGTCGGTGCTGCCGTCGACGACCAGCGTGGCCACGACCGCACTGCTGGGCAATGGCGCGGCGCCGGCGGAGAGCGGCATGCTGGGCTACACGCAGCGCCTGCGGCGTTTCGGGCTGGTCGGCAACATGCTGTTCTGGACGGTCCCCGGTGAGGAGGGCGGACTCGAGCGGCCCGGCCTGCGCCCCGAGACCTTCCTCCAGACCCCCTCGCTGTTCGAGGTCCTCGAGGTGGGAGGGGTGCCATCGGCAGCGTTCCTGCCCGCTTCGATCGCAAGGAGTCCGTTGTCCCGGCTGCAGTTCCGGGGCGCGACGCCCCGCGGCCTGCTCGACCTGGCGACGGCGCTCGGAGCCGCCGAACGGTTCCTCCGTTCCACCCCCCGCGGCTTCGCCTACGTCTACACACCCGACCTCGATACCGTCAGCCACCGGGAAGGCCCCGAGACCGAGGGGTGGGAGCGTGTGTTGGACGGCATGGTCACCACGCTCGAGAGCTGGCTCGAGGGCATGCGGCCGTGGCCGGGTTGCGCTCCGCGACTGCTGATCACCGCGGACCACGGGCTGGTGGGGACGCCGCCGGAGCAACGCAGGCTGCTCTCCGAGCTCGACGGGGTAGGGCCACTGCTGGCCTGCGGGCCGGGAGGGGAGGCGCGCCACCTCTACCTCTACGCACGCCACGGGGCGAAGCGGGAGCTTCTGGCGGCCCTGGAGCAGGCGCTCGGCCCGGAGTTCCTGGTGATCGACGGGCGCGCGGCGCTCGGAGCGGGCCTGTACGGCGACCCCGAGCGCCTCCATCCCGAAGCGCTCGACAGGGTGGGGGACGCGGTGGTGCTGGCACACGGCGCGGCGTCCCTGTGGCCCGATGATCCCGGCACGGTGTTGCTGGGCATGCACGGTTCGCTCGAAGCCGACGAGATGCTCGTGCCCCTGTTCGACCTGCCGCTGGATCGAGCGTGCGCCGTCCGCGCGACCGGTGCGCGCTAGGGCTGGAGCAGGCTGCGACCGGTCATCTCGGCGGGCTGATCGAGGCCGAGGAGCTCGAGCAGGGTGGGGGCGACGTCGCCGAGCACTCCGCCGCTGCGCAGGGTCCGCCCGCGGATCTCCGGATCGTCGCACACCAGCACGCAGGGCACCGGGTTGGTGGTGTGGGCAGTATGGGGGCTGCCGTCGGCCTCGGCCATGACCTCGGCGTTGCCGTGGTCGGCGAGGATGATGGCGGCGCCACCCTTGGCCAGCAGCGCCTCCAGGAGCCGGCCCAGGCCGGTGTCGGCGGCCTCGCAGGCGGCGACGGCGGCGCGCAGCACGCCGGTGTGCCCGACCATGTCGGGGTTGGCGTAGTTGAGCAGCAGGAAGTCGTCGTCGGCCTGCTCCAGGCGCGCGACGGTGGCATCGGTGAGCTCGGGAGCGCTCATCTGCGGCTGGAGGTCGTAGGTGGCCACCTTGGGAGACGGCACCAGCATGCGCTCCTCGCCGGGGTACGGGTCCTCGCGCTTGGCGTTGAAGAAGTAGGTCACGTGCGCGTACTTCTCGGTTTCGGCGGTGTGGTACTGGCGTAAGCCGGCCTCGCTCACGACCTCGCCGAGGGCGTGCTCGACGGCGGGCAGCTCGAAGGCGAAGGGCGCGTCGACGTCCCGGTCGTACTGCATCAGCGAGGCATAGCTCAGGCGCGGCCGGCTGCAGCGTTCGAAGCCGTCCCAGTCCGGTCCGCCCAGCAGGGCGTAGGTGAGTTGACGGGCCCGATCGGCTCGGAAGTTGAAGAACACCACGGCGTCGCCGTCGTGCATCTCGCCGAGCGGCGCGCCGCCCTGGTCGGTGATCACGGTAGGGAGGATGAACTCATCGGTCTCTCCCCGTGCGTAGGCCTGCGTCACCGCCTCCGAGCCGCTGTGCGCGGTCTGCTCGGAGCGCCCGCACACGACCGCCTCGTAGGCGAGCTGGGTACGCTCCCAGCGCTTGTCACGGTCCATGGCGTAGTAGCGGCCGGACACGCTGGCTATCGCCGCCCCGTCGCCGAGCTGTGCGACCCGCTCCTCGAGCTCGGCGACGAAGCCGCGGCCGCTGTCCGGTGGGGTGTCGCGGCCGTCGGTGAAGACGTGGAGGTAGACCGGCGCGGTGCCTCGGCGCCGGGCGAGCTCGAGCAACGCGAAGAGGTGACGGAGGTCGGAGTGCACGCCGCCGTCGCTGACCAGCCCCATCAGATGCAGAGCGTGTCCCTTGGCCGCGTCGAACGTCTCCGTCAGGACCGGGTTCTCGAAGAAGCTGCCGTCGTCGATGGCGTTCTGGATGAAGCTCAGGCTCTGCATCACCACGCGACCGGCGCCGAGGTTGAGGTGGCCGACCTCGCTGTTGCCCATCTGGCCCTCCGGCAGGCCCACCGCAACGCCGGAGGCGGCCAGCTCGGTGTGCGGGTAGTCCCGCCAGATGCGGTCGAACGTCGGCGTGCGCGCCAGCGAGACGGCGTTGCTGGGTCCGGCGGGGGCGAGGCCGAAGCCGTCCAGGATGAACAGAGCCACGGGCTTGACGGGTGCGGTCATGGGTCACCTCGTTCACGCGGGCGGCGCGGTCGCCGCCGCGATGGCGTCCTGTCGGGCCCGCGGGGCGGGGACGGGCCCCTCCGGAAGGCCGGAGGCCCCGCGGGAACGGTGCTAAGGCCAGTGTACCGCCGTCGTGCCCTGGGCCCCGCTCAGAGCGCGCCGAGGACGCGACGGACGCGCTCGGAGAGCTGCTGCAGATCGTCGTCGGCAACGTCGGCGAGCGTCTTCCCGGCGGCCAGGGCGGCGCGGCAGCGCGCGGCGTGCTCGAGCTGTGGCTTGATGCCGGGATCGGCCAGGACCTGGGGGAGCAACTCGGCGAGGGTGGCGTCGAGCGAACGCGCCGCGAGGAGCTCGGCCACGGCCCGCTCCTCCTCTGCGAGGTCGGGCGTCGGCATCCCCGGTCGCACCGCCAGACTGCGGGCAGCGTCGATCACGCGGCCCTCGTTGGCGTAGCGGCGGCAAGCGTCGCAGGGGCCCGGCTCCGGCACCAGCGCGCCGCAGGTCGGGCAGGGTTGCCACCCTTCGCTCCGCCGCCGGGCGCGGTAGCCCAGCATGGCGCGACCGGCGCGCAGGGCCGCACCGGCGACCGGGTCGGGCAAGTCGAGGTCGCCGAGCCGGCGTGCCAGCTCGGCCAGGGCGTCTGGATCGGGGCGGCTGGGAGCGGGCGCGGGTGCGGGCTCCTCGGGGGCGTGAGGGCGCCCGACGATGAAGCGGATCTCGCGCACCTCGCGCGCGTCGAAGCGGCTGCGGTAGACGTCCAGGAAGCGCTGCCGTTGGAGGCTGAGATGCATGGCCGTCTCGCTGTCGCTGACATCGACGTAGAGCACCCCGTCGCGGACGACCCGTGCCTCGGCGAAGCGGGCCACCTCGGGGCCCGCCACCTGCGGCCACAGAAGCACCGCTTCCGCGCGGCGCACCGCACGTTTCATGCCCGAGCGGCGGAAGAACTCGCCCAGCAACTCGGAGACGTGACGCTCAGGCATGGGCCACCACCCCGTCGGCGATGGTCAGCAGCCGGTCGCAACTGGGCGGCGGCTCGGTGCCGCTGACCAGGGCCTGTGGCGTGCGAGCGGTGAGGTCGAGCAAGAACGCGCGGCGTCCGGCGTCGAGCTCGGCCGTGAAGTCGTCGACGAGCAGGACCGGAGCCTCGTCGTGCTTCTCCTCGAGCAGGCGGTATTCCGCGACGCGCAGGGCGAGCGCCACCGTGCGGGCCTCCCCTCGCGAGCCGTAGGCCTGGACGCTGTGCCCGTCGAGGGTGAGGGCCAGGTCGTCGCGGTGCGGGCCGACCGGCGTGAGCGCGCGCGCCCGCTCCTCGGCACGGGCGAGCGCGAGCGCCTCGCCGAGCTCGCAGGCGGCGCGATGGTGACGCAACTCCACACCCAGGACCTTGTCGTCGCCGGCGACCTCGGCGTAGGTCCCGGCCGTCAGCTCGGACAGGCGCCGCAGCGCCCTGCGCCGCAACGCGTCGATCTCGTTGCCGAGGACCACGAAGCGCTCGGTCCAGACCTCCAGACCGGCCGCCGACGCGCCGCCGCGGAGCAGCGCGTTGCGCTGCTCCAGCACGCGCTGGTACTCACGCAGCAAGGCGGCGTAGCGCGCGGAGAGCTTGGATAGCAGGGCGTCCAGATAGACGCGCCGTCTCGCGGGGGAGCCGTGCACCAGCTCGGCGTCCTCGGGCGTGATGAGGACCGCGCTGCTCACGCGGGCGATGTCCGCTACGCGGACCGACTGACCGTCCAGCCTGAGCTGCTTGCGACCCGGGGCGAGACCGACTTCGATGCGGCTGATGCCGTCGGCATGCTCGAGCTCCGCGGCCACGAACCCCTCGCTCTCGCCGAAGCGCACCGTCTCTGCGATGGTGCCCGCTGGTAGCTCGCCGGTGCAGGCCAGGTAGGCGGCGGCCATGACGTTGCTCTTGCCCGACGCGTTGCGGCCCACCAGCGCGACGACGCCGGTGCCGAGTTCGATCTGCGGGGTACGCAGGTTCCTCAGATTGAGCTGCGACAGGGAGCGCAGAACCACGGATCCAGTGTAGCCTTCCGTCTGGGCGTGCCCCGCGCGCGTTGGGCCGCTGCCGTTCCCCTTCAGGCGGCGCTGGGCCGCGCCGCCGGTCTGCTGTCGAGGCGGCGCGACAGCGCCGCCCACACCACGGCCACCGCCAGCAGGAGGACGCCGGCGCCCAGAAGGATGGCGGCGTACGAGGGTCGGGAAGCCACCGCTCCGGCGACGGCGGCACCGAGGGTGAGCCCCAGCGCGTTGGCGGGCAGCACGAGGCCGAGCATCTTCCCGCGCATGCCGTCGGGGACGATGAGTTGCAGCAGCGTGATCGACGCCACCTCACCCAGGCCGAGGCCCATCCCGATCACCACGCCGCCTCCGAGCAGGCGGGGGAGCGTGCCGGTCGCCAGCAGCGCGAACCCGATCGCGACGATCGACTGCGAGACGGTCACGAGGTGGCGGGTGGGGACGCGCTGCACCAGCGCCGTGACGGCGATGATGCCGATCAGCGTGCCCGCGCTGATGAGTGCCTCGAACAGACCGTAGCCGCGCGCGCCGTGGTGGCCCCGTTCCATCGCCAGCGGCATCAGCACGTTGAGCAGGTTCAGCGCGGCGTTCAGCACCAGGGTGGCGACCAGCAGGACCTGCAGGGGCGGCCGGCCGGCGAGGAAGCGTACGCCGCCCGCCAGATCGGTCAGGAAGGGCGTGCGCCGTTCCTCGGGGCCGGCGGGGAAGCGCACGATCAGGGCCGCCACGGCGAGGGCCAGCAGGCAGGGGGCGGCGAGAGCCAGGGTGGCCGGCGCACCGACCGTGGCGACCAGCGCGCCGCCTGCTCCCAGGCCCACCATCGGGATCCCCATGGTGGCCGCCTGCATCAGGGCGTTCGCCTGGGCGAGGCGCTCGGCAGGCACGATCCGCGGCAGGACGACGTTCCCTGCCGCGAACGTGAAGATGGTGACGAGGCCGTTCACGGGGGCGGCCAGGTAGAGCAGCCACAGCGGCAGCGTTCCGGTCAGGGCCAGGCCCGCTACGGCGGCGGTCAGCAGCGCCCGCGCGAGGGCACCCGTCAGCAACGGCAGCCGCAGGGAGAGACGGTCGGCGAGCGCACCCAGCAAGGGACCCCCGAAGCGCGGCAGCGACGCCAGCAGCATCACGGTCGCCAGCTCCGCGCCGGATCCACCGAGGCCGAGCACCAGGAACGGCATGGCGATGAAGCCGAGCGCGTCGCCGATGGCGCTGACGGCGATGCCGAGCCAGTAGGCGGTGAAGTCGCGGTTGAACAG
>CAZTTB010000109.1:0-6243 GCA_964616005.1 uncultured bacterium
GTGCCGGCCGACGAGGATCACGTGGTGGTGCTCTTCCGGTCCATCACCAACTACAAGGACGTGCTGCGCCAGGCGGTCGAGCTGATGAACCACGACGACCTGACGGGATTGCCCAACCGGCGCCACCTGAAGTCGCGGTTCTGGGTCTGGCGCAAGCGCCGGATGCGCATGGCCATCATCTACTTCGATCTCAACGGTTTCAAGAGGATCAACGACTGGCACGGGCACGAAGCTGGCGACAGCGTGCTGGGCGTGATCGGCCAGCGGCTCAAGCAGAACGTGCGCCCCGGCGAGATGGTGGCCCGCATCGGCGGCGACGAGTTCGCGGTGCTGCTCGGCGACGCCGACGTCGGCACGCTGGACCGGGTCGCCGAGCGCCTCATCCAATCGATCGAGGAGCCCATCCACCTCGCGGACTACACCGTGCAACTCAGCGCCAGCGTGGGCGCGGCGCTCTACCCCGACGATGCCGAGTCTTTCGAGGCCCTGCTCGCCCGCGCCGATGAGCGCATGTACCAGCACAAGCGCGAGCGGAGCTCCAACCCGCGACAAGGCTGATACGCCTCGGCGCAGCGATCGAGCACGGGCGTCCGCCCCGGGTCGGAAGCGGGGCCGGGCCGGTGCTATCCTCGTGCCTATGAAGGTCGTCGTGATGGGTGCGGGCGCGGTAGGAGGGTACTTCGGCGGGCGTCTGGCCCAGGCCGGACACCGGGTCACGCTGATCGCGCGTGGAGCCCAGCTGGAGGCGCTGCGGGAGGACGGCCTGCGCCTACGCAGCACGCTCGGCGACGCGCACCTCGCGGGGATCCCGGCGGTCGACGATGTACGGGCCGCCGGCGACGCGGATCTGGTCCTGTTCACGGTGAAGGCGCAGGACAGCGCCGAAGCCGCAACGCGGATCGCGCCGCTGATGAGCGGGGACAGTCGCGTGCTCACGCTCCAGAACGGCGTCGACGGGGTCGAGCTGTTGCGGCGCCGCTTCGGGGACGAGCGGGTGCTGGCGGGAGTCGCCTATATCGAGGCGGTGCTCGGCGCGCCCGGCGAGGTCGTTCACAAGAGTCCGTTCGCGCGCGTCGTGTTCGGCCCGCTGGTGGCTGGGGATCGACGCGCCGACGCGGTGCTGGCAGCCTTCGAGAGCGCGGGGGTCGAGGCTACGCTGGAGGCCGATCCGAGGGTCGCGCTGTGGCGCAAGTGGCTGCTCATCTGCGCGTTCAGCGGTGTGACCGCGCTCACCCGCAGGCCGATCGGCCCGATCATGGAGCGACCCGAGACGCGCGAGCTCCTCAGGCGCACCATGCAGGAGATCGCGGCGCTGGCGGCGGCCAGCGGAGTGGAGCTTCCCGACGACGCGGTCGGGGGGGCCATGAGGTTCGCCGGAGAGACCGCCGAGCCGGCCATGACGTCGTCGCTGGCGCAGGATCTGGCCGCGGGCAAGCGGCTCGAGCTCGAGGCGCTCAACGGCGCCGCGTCCCGCCTCGGGCGCGAGCTGGAGGTTCCGACCCCGGTCAACGACTTCATCTACGCCGCGCTGGTGCTGCACGTCGGCGGCAACGGGTGACGCAGACGCGCTGTGCCTGGGCCGGTGGCGATCCACGGATGTGGCGCTACCACGACGAGGAGTGGGGCGTACCCGTTCACGACGATCGGCGCTGGTTCGAGATGCTGCTGTTGGAGAGCTTCCAGGCGGGGCTGAGCTGGCGCACCATCCTCCACAAGCGCGAGGCCTTCCGCTCTGCCTTCGCGGAGTTCGATCCCGCCAGGGTCGCGCACTTCGGCGAGGCGGACGTGGCCCGCTTGCAAGCCGACGCCGGCATCGTGCGCAACGGTGCCAAGATCGGCGCGTCCATCGCCAACGCGCAGGCCTTCCTCCGCGTTCAGGAGGCGTTCGGTAGCTTCGACGCCTTCGCCTGGGGTGCGGTCCCCGGCGCTCCGATCGTCGGCGAGAGGGTTGCGGCGGAGGACGTGCCCGCCGTGACCGAGGCCTCGGCCGTGCTGGCGAAGGAACTGAGGCGGCGGGGCTTCCGCTTCGTAGGGCCGACCGTGGCCTACGCCTTCATGCAGGCGACCGGGCTGGTCAACGACCACACGGTGGCGTGCTTCCGCTACCGCGAGCTGGTGCCCTGACAGCCCGACCGATCCGTACCGGAGCGCTGCTATCATGGCCGCGTTCATGAGCGACGACGCCCGACGCGGTTACGCCATGCTCGCCCGACTGTTCCTGATCGTCGGAGCGGCGTTCGCGCTGCTGGCCCTGGCGCAGCTCACGGGCGCCGTGCGACTGTTCAACGGCGACCCGCTGGGCGTGGCCTTGATCGTGCTGATCATCGGAGCGTTGCTGTGGTGGACCGTGCGAACGGCGCCTCCTGCGGGCGGGGCGGCGACAAGAGAGGGAGACGCCGGGGAGCGAGACGACGAGGAGCGAGAGGTCGGCGAGCCGGCGGTCGACGGTCGCGATGTCGACCCACCCGCGCGCGACCGTGGCTAGCGGCGGCCGCGCACGGGCGCATGCGGCTCAGGGCCGGCTCAGGGTGAAGGTCAGGGTGTGGGTCGTGGCGGTGGCGACGGGCGAGTTCACGCTGAACGTCAGGGGGATGTCCTTCCAGCCTCCGGTGGGCTGCTGCGTTGCGAACTTCACAGTGGGATCGAGCGGGTGGCAGCCTTCCAAGCCCAGGTACGTGGTGCAGACCCGCAGAGTCGGCGCCGAGCGGCTTCCGTCCTCGATCGACAGGACCCATTGGGTGTTCGCGAAGACCTTGACGGTCACGCTTCCCGGGTTCACCAGGGTGCCGTCGAAGGTGCCGTCGACGATGCCGCCGACGGTCACGTCGAGGGTCTGCGAATCGCTCGCCGTGCCCTGATCGATGCTGAGGCGCAGCACGCTGGGGATGTGCACGGTTACGGTGTTCCGGGCGGTGGCCTGAGCTCCGGCCACGCCGGAGAGCAGCATCCAGCCGAACAGCAACGTCAGAGCGGTCGTGCCAGTGCGGCGCATCCGTCGTCCCCTCTCGTCGACGGATGCAACCGGGGGAGCGCTGGCGCCCGCGAGCGTGGGCCGTCCGGCCCGCACATGCGGTACCAGGTCCGGCCGGTTGCATCACTGGCTCCCCGAGTCCCTTGATGCCCATGTTGGGAGTCTCGGCTCATAGCCTCCGAACCCTTCGGTCGAGGGGCCGTGCGGCGGGTGCAACCAACAGAGCGCCACATCGACCTGACGATGGGCGCTTGACGGGCGGGTCACGAGGTTACGGCACGATGATGCCGCCGAAGACGTGAGGCCGGGTGCGCTACTAGCTCCACTCGATCCAAGCGCCCAAATGCAGATCGAGCTTCAACGCTTCCTCAACCGGCAGCTTAGCGCTCCGCGCTTACGGAACTCTTACAGCGGCCGTGCTCGGCCCGCCGGGCGCCCGTGAAGGGCCCGGGACGGGGGCCAGTGCCTCAGCCTAGCGTGCTGCCGAGGCCGCCCCGAGACGACCGTCACGCCCGCCCGGGTTGCCGGGCCGGCCGGAGCGGCTACAGTAGCTGGATGCGAGTCTCCATCGAGCTGGTCCCGCGCAGCGCGGCCTCGCTCGACGCCCAGCTGCGCGCGATGGCCGGGGCCTTCCCCGGCATCGACACCGTCAACCTTCCCGACCTCATGCGCTTCGACGTGCGGAGCTGGGAGGGCTGTGATGCGGTACGCCGCTTCGTTCCCCACGCCATCCCGCACCTCCGTGCCATCGACGTCGACCTCGAGCGGCCGCTGCAGGCCGGCCCCTGGCTCGCCGAGGGGGGCCTCGACGAGGTGCTGGTGATCGCCGGGGACGTGCCGAACGACATGAGCCGCCCGGTATACGGCTCGAGCCCGGTGGAGGTGATCGGCAAGCTCAAGCGCGAGCACCCGGGCGTGACGGTGTACGCCGCGCTCGATCCCTACCGGCAGGGCTTCGCGCGCGAGCGCGCCTATGCACAGCAGAAGCTCGACGCGGGCGCCGACGGCCTGTTCACGCAGCCCTTCTTCGACCTGCGGCTGCTCGAGGTGTGGGCCGACCTGGTCGCCGACATCCCCGTCTTCTGGGGTTTCACCAGCGTGATCGGCGAGCGCTCGGCGCGCTACTGGAAGACGCGCAACGGCGTGGTGTTCCCGCGCGACTTCGAACCCACCCTCGCGTGGAGTCGCCGCCTCGCGCGCGAGGCGCTGGCTTTCGCCGAGGAGCGCGACGCCAGCCTCTACTTCATGCCCATCCGGGTGGGCCCACGCACCTACCTGGAGGGGATCCTGGACGGGCCGCAGGTGAGCGCCGCGACGTAGGAGCCGGCGGGAAGCGGGGCGCGAGGCCTGCTCAGGAGCGCACGCCGGGCTCGTAGCCCAGGGCGGGTGCGAGCCAGCGTTCGACCTCCTGCTGCGTCAGGCCCTTGCGGCGGGCGTAGTCCGTGATCTGGTCTTCGCTGAGCTTGCCGACGGCGAAGTAGCGCGCTTCGGGATGGGCGAGGTAGAGGCCCGCCACGGAGGCGGCGGGGTGCATGGCCAGTGACTCGGTGAGCCGCACGCCGGTCGCATTCCCCGCATCGAGCAGGGCGAACAGCGTGCGCTTCTCGGTATGGTCGGGCTGCGCCGGGTAGCCCGGCGCCGGCCGGATGCCCCGGTAGCGCTCGCGCAGGACCTCCTCGGAGCTCAGCCGCTCGTCGGGAGCGTAGCCCCACAGCTCCTTGCGCACGCGTTCGTGGAGCCGCTCCGCGAAGGCCTCGACCAGGCGATCGGCCAGGGCCTTGGTCAGGATGGCATGGTAGTCGTCGTGGTCGGCTTCGAAGCCCGCGACCAGGGCGTCGCCACCGTGCCCGGCGGTGACCGCGAAGCCGCCGATCCAGTCGGGCGTGCCGGCGGGTGCGAGGTAGTCCGCGAGCGACAGGTTCGGCTCGCCGGCGCGCTTGCGCGTTTGCTGGCGGAGGCCGTGGAACATCGCCAGTCGGTGCGTGCGGGTCTCGTCGGCGAAGACCTCGATGTCGTCTCCGGAGCGATTGGCGGGCCACAGCCCGACCACGCCGCGGGCCCGCAACAGCCGCTGCTCCACGATCGAGGCCAGCAGTGCGCGGGCGTCGGCGAAGAGCGAGCGCGCCGCGTGGCCCTGGATGGGGTCGTCGAGCACCTCCGGGAAACGCCCCTTCATCTCCCAGGCGTGGAAGAAGGGGCTCCAGTCGATGCGCTGTGCCAGCTCCTCGAGCGGGTAGTCGTCGAAGCGGGTGATGCCGGGCCGGTTCGGGGGACGGATGTCGGCCCGGCCCGCGTCGAACGGCAGCGCGTTGGTGCGGGCCTCGGGCAACGGCAACAGGCGGCGCGAGGCGACGCGCTCGGCATGCTGATGCCGGAGCCGGGCGTACTGCTCGCCGACCTCGGCGCGCTGCGCCGGCGCCTGGCGCGGGTCGAGCGCCCGGGCCGCCACCGACACGGCACGGGAGGCGTCCGGGACGTAGACCGTCACCCCGCCTTCGTAGCTTGGCGCGATCTTGACGGCGGTGTGGACGCGCGAGGTGGTGGCGCCCCCGATCAGCAGCGGCAGCTGCACGCCTTCGCGGGTGAGCACGCGCGCCACGTGCACCATCTCGTCGAGCGACGGGGTGATGAGCCCGGACAGGCCGACGACGTCGACGGCGTGCTCCCGGATCGTCTCGAGGATGCGATCGGCCGGCACCATCACCCCGAGATCGATGACCTCGAAGCCGTTGCAACCGAGCACCACCCCCACGATGTTCTTGCCGATGTCGTGGACGTCGCCCTTGACGGTGGCCAGTAGGACCCTGCCTGCGCTGCGCGCCTCCTGCTGCTCCTCCTCCAGGTAGGGGGTGAGGTACGCCACCGCGCGCTTCATCACGCGCGCGCTCTTGACCACCTGCGGGAGGAACATCTTTCCCGCCCCGAAGAGATCGCCCACCACGTTCATGCCGTCCATCAGCGGTCCCTCGATGACCGCCAGCGGAGAGCGCAGCTCGAGGCGTGCGGCCTCGGCGTCCTCCTCGATGAAATCGGAGACGCCGCGAACCAGCGCGTGCCGCAGGCGCTCCGCCACCGGCGCGTCCCGCCAGGCCAGCGCCTTGGCCTCGGGCCGCGGCCCGCTCTCACGGGTCTGCGCGTAGCCCAGCAGGCGCTCGGTGGCGCCCGCTGCCCTTGCGAAGAGCACGTCCTCCACGAGCTCCAGCAGATCGGGGGGCACGTCCTCGTAGATCTCCAGCATGGCCGGGTTGACGATCGCCATGTCCATGCCGGCC
>CAZTTB010000110.1:0-6151 GCA_964616005.1 uncultured bacterium
CCGCGAAGGCTGGGACCGCGAAGGCTGGGACCGCGAAGGCCGGCGCCGCCAAGGCGGGCGCCGCGAAGGCGAAGGCCGGCGCTGCAACGTCGGCGTCGAAGCCTTCGCCTCGATCGGTGTCCGCGGACAAGCCTGCGTCCGCGTCGGGCGGCAAGTCCGGCGCTAAGTCCGGCGCTAAGTCCGGCGCTAAGTCCGGCGCCAAGTCCGGCGCAAAGTCCACGTCGGCGCCGGCCCGCAAGGGCGCCGGCAAGGCGGGGGCGAGCGCCGGCACCGCAGCGGCCGCCGACGCCGCGGCAGGGACGGCCGCTGCGACGGCCGCAGGGACGGCGGCAGGGGCTGCCGCGGGGACCGCGGCCGGCACCGTGACGGAGCCAGGCGCGGACGGGCGGGCGGCCTGGCTGCAGTCGGCCGGCATCGCCAAGCTGATCGCTCGGGGCCAGGAGGCCGGCTCGCTCGACACCGAGGAGATCAGCGACGCCTTCCGCAAGGCCGTCGCGGGCGCGGGACTCGACCCTGAGGAGCAGAACTTCGAGGACCTCATCGAGGTGCTCGAGGGCAAGGGCGTGGTGATCTCCGACCTTGCCGAGGACGAGATCATCGACGAGGACGATGTCGATGACGAGGAAGAGCTCGACGAGAGCGACGAGCGCGAGGAGCTCGAGGCGCGTGCCGAGGCCATGGCCGATGCCCGCGTCAAGACCAACGATCCGGTCCGCCAGTACCTACAGGAGATCGGCCGCGTCAAGCTGCTGACCCTGGAGGAGGAGATCGACCTGGCGCGCCGCATCGAGCAGGGTGAGGCGGCCAAGAAGACGCTCGAGGAGCAGGGCGAGTCCCTCGACGAGCGCGGCTACCGCGGCCTCAAGCGGGTGGTGGAGGACGGCGAGCTGGCCCGCAAGCACCTCATCGAGGCCAACCTGCGGCTGGTGGTCTCCATCGCCAAGAAGTACAACGGCCGCGGCATGAGCTTCCTGGACCTCATCCAAGAGGGCAACCAGGGCCTGATCCGTGCGGTCGAGAAGTTCGAGTACCGACGGCGCTACAAGTTCTCGACCTACGCCACCTGGTGGATCCGGCAGGCCATCAACCGCGCCATCGCCGACCAGTCGCGCACCATCCGCATCCCGGTGCACATGGTCGAGACGATCAACAAGCTCACGCGGGCGGCGCGCCGGCTACAGCAGGAGCTCAGCCGCGAGCCCAGCTTCGAGGAGATCGCCGACGCCATGGGTCCGGAGTGGACGGCGGAGAAGGTCGAGGAAGCCTTCAAGCTGACGCGCGAGCCGTTCAGCCTCGAGACGCCCATCGGCGACGAGGAGGACAGCTTCTACGGCGACTTCATCCCCGACGACAACGTCGAGTCGCCGGTGGACCAGGCCAGCAAGATCATCCTCAGCGAGGAGCTGGAGGAGGCGCTCGGCAAGCTCAACGAGCGCGAGGCCATGGTCCTCAAGCTGCGCAAGGGGCTGGTGGACGGCCGCGAGCACACCCTCGAGGAGGTCGGCAGCCACTTCGGCGTGACCCGCGAACGCATCCGCCAGATCGAGAACAAGGCGCTCAGGAAGCTCAAGTACCACGAGAGCCGCACCCGCAAGCTGCGGGACTTCCTGGACTGAGGCCGATTCGCGGCCGGGAGCCGCGAATCAGCAGGCGGGTCGGGCGCATGCCGCCCGACCCGCAGCCAGGCATCGGACCGGCCCCGGCGACACGCCGGGGCCGCGCTCGTGCGCGGTCGTGGCGCTCGCCGCCCTGGCGGCGAGACCGGGCGACGCGGCGCGCCGGCGGTGTCGCCGGCGGCCGCTGGGTAGACTGGCGCCGAGCCCGGCGCTGCCGAGCCAGGAGGGGGCCCATGCGAGTCTTCCGAATCGTTCTCGCGATCGTGGTGGTCGTTGCGGCCGCCTACCTGCTGCTGGCGGGCCTGTCCCAACGGCGGCCGCCCGCGCCGTACCTGAGTCACCTGCCGCGGGGCGTGACGGTGCTCGCGCACCAGGGCGGCGACGGGCTGTGGCCGGGCGACACCCTGTTCGCCTTCCGCCACGCTGCCGCGCTCGGCGCCGACGTGCTCGAGCTCGACATCCACGAGACCGCGGACGGCCGCATCGTGGTCATCCACGACGACAGCGTGGACCGCACCACCAACGGCTCGGGCGCGATCGCCAGCATGACGTTGGCGCAGGTGCAGGCGCTCGACGCCGGCTACCGCTGGTCGGGCGACGGCGGCGCGAGCCACCCCTACCGCGGCCTCGGCATCCGCATCCCCACGCTCAAGGCGGTGTTCGACGCCTTCCCCGGCAAGCCCATCAACATCGAGATCAAGCCCGACAGCACCAAGGTGGCCGCCGACCTGTGCCGCCTCATCGATGCCAACCGGCGCCAGGACACCGTGATGGTGGTGTCCTTCCACCCCAAGGCGATCCGTGCCTTCCGGCGCGACTGCCCCGACGTGGCGACCGCCGGCGACCCCACCGAGATCAAGATCTTCTACGTGCTGGCGCGCGCGCACCTGGGGCGGCTCTACACCCCGCCGACGGACGCCCTGCAGGTGCCCGAGACGCAAGGCTCGCTGACCGTGGTGACGCCCCACTTCGTGAGGGCGGCGCACGATCGCGGGCTGCTGGTGCACGTGTGGACGGTGAACGCGACCGCCGACATGAAGCGCTTGGTCGCGATGGGGGTCGACGGGCTCATCACCGACCGGCCCGACCGCGCGCTGGCGCTCTTGAACCGCGGTCCCAAGGTGCCCGTCGTGCGGCCTCCCGGCGTGGCGCCCTAGGCGCCTCGGCGGGCGCGCGCGGCCGCGGGCCGCCCCGCTCAGCGCAGCCGGCTGGCGCCGGCGGCGGGCCGGCACAGGTACGCCCGCGCCCGCCGCCCGCCGCCGTCGTAGCAGCCTCTCACCGCCGCCAGGAAGGCGTCCGCGGCGCGCTCCTCGACCAGCGCGACGGCGCAGCCGCCGAAGCCCGCGCCGGTCATGCGCGCGCCCAGGCAGCCGGGCTGGGCCACCGCGCAGGCCTGGATGGCGTCGAGCGCGTCCGAGGAGACCTCGAAATCGTCCTTCAGGCTGGCGTGCGAGGCGTTCATCAGCTCACCCAGGGCGGCGGCGTCGCCGCGGCGCATCGCTGCGGCCCCCGCCAGGGTGCGGGCGTTTTCGCTCACCACATGGCGCGCCCGTCTCCGGGTGACGTCGTCGAGGCCCGCGGCGCCGGCCTCCAGCGTGGCGAGGTCGACGTCGCGCAGGGCGGCCACGCCGTAGTGGCGAGCGGCCGCCTGGCACTGCTGCTGCCGCTCGTTGTAGGCGGTGCCCACCAGCCCGCGGCGGGTACCGGTGTCGAGCACCGCTACCAGGTGCCCGGGCGGCAACGGCACCGCCTCCCCTTCCAGGGAGCGGCAGTCCAGCAGCAGGGCGTGCCCCTCCTCGCCGAGCGCGGAGATGAGCTGGTCCATGATGCCGGAGTTGATGCCCACCCAGCCGTTCTCGGCGCGCTGGCACAGGCGCGCGGCGCGTGCCGGCTGCCAGGCGAAGCCGGAGCTCGCCTGGAAGGCGCGCGCCACCGCCAGCTCCAGCGCCGCCGAGGAGGACAGGCCCGCGCCGACGGGAACGTTGCCGGCGACGACGCCCTCCCAGCCGCGCAGGCCGATGCCCGCCTCGGCGAACGCCCAGGCGACGCCCTTGAGGTACTCCGCCCAGCCGCTGCCGCGCGTCAGCGACGCCAGCGAGAAGCGCGTCTCGTCGTCCACGTCGAGCGCTGCCACCACCACGCTGTCGTCGTCGCGCGGGCGCAGGGCGATGCGCACCTCGCGGTCGATGGCCATCGGCAGGACGAAGCCGTCGTTGTAGTCGGTGTGCTCGCCGACCAGGTTGACACGGCCGGGCGCGCGCACCACCGCCGCGGCCGGCTCGCCGTAGCGTTCCTGGAAGGCGGCCTCCACCACCTCGGGCCCGCCGCTCATGCGGGCGTCCGGTAGTGGGTGTCGGACAGGGCGCGCAGCCGCTCGGCAGCCTGCTCCGCGGTGAGGTCGCGCTGCGGCTCGCCCAGCATCTCGAACCCGACCATGAACTTGCGCACCGCCGCCGATCGCAGCAGCGGCGGGTAGATGTGGGCGTGGAGCTGCCAGTGGCCACCGTCCGGCTCCTGATGGGGAGCGCCGTGCCAGCCGAAGGAGTACGGGAAGGAGGTCTCGAAGAGGTTGTCGAGCTTGACGAGCAGCGGCTTCAAGAGCTCGGCCAGGGCGCCCCGCTCCTCGCCCGTGAGCTCCGGCAGCCGGGCCACGCGCCGGCGCGCCGGCAGGACCAGCACCTCGAAGGGCCACACGGCCCAGTAGGGCACCACCGCCAGCCAGTGGTCGTTGGCCGCCACCAGCCGCTGGCGTTGCTCGAGCTCCAGCTCGGCGTAAGCGAGCAGCAGCGGCCGGCCTGCCTCGGCGAGGTACGCGCGCTGACGGGCGTCCTCCTTGGCGGGTTCGGACGGGATGCTGTCGAGGGCCCACACCTGCCCGTGCGGGTGCGGGTTGCTGGCGCCCATCTGCGGGCCCTTGTTCTCGAACACCTGGACCCAGCGCCAGTCGCGGCCCAGCTCCTCGGTCTGCTGCGCCCACAGCTCGATCACCCGGAGGATCGCGGAGGTGTCGAACTCCGCCAGGGTGCGGTCGTGCCGGGGCGAGAAGCAGATGACCCGGCAGGTGCCCCGGACGCCGCGCTGGCGGAGCAGGCTGGTCTCCGGCTCGGGGGCGCGGGGGGCGTCCGGCAGCAGCGCGGCGAAGTCGTTGGTGAAGACGAACGTCTCGCGGTAGTCGGGGTTGCGCGCGCCGCCGGCGCGGGCGTTGCCGGGGCAGAGGTAGCAGGTGGGGTCGTGGGGCGGCCTGGCCTGCTCGGCGGGGCGCTCCTGCTGACCCTGCCAGGGCCGCTGCAGGCGGTGAGGCGATACCAGCACCCAGTCTCCGGTGAGCGGGTTGAAGCGGCGGTGAGGATGCTCGCTGGCATCGAACGGCATGGCCCGTCCCTTCGCGGGCGGCGGGAGCTTGCCGGCCGGCTGGGCGACCACGGCCCGGCTGCCGCCTCGACGAGCTTAGCAGCCGCTCGCGCGCGCCGGGCTCAGCTGCGCTCGAGCAAGGCGTCGACCAGCTCGCCTCGCAGCAGCCCGCGGTAGACGCCGTCCACCACCACCTCGCGAGCGTCGACCTGGAGCGTGGGATAGGCGGGGTTGTGGGCGCGCAGCGCGTAGCGGCCGCCCTCCAGGCGATCGAGGTACTTGAGCGTGACGTCGCTGCCTTCGACGCGCACGGCGCAGATCTCGCCGTTGCGTTGCGGCTGGCGCTTGCCGAACAGCACCACGTCACCGTCCTGGATGAGGTCCGCCATGGAGTCGCCCTCGACGCGAAGGGCGAAGGAGCCGTCCTGCAGGCCGCTGAGGGGCAGGTAGCCTTCGGCCTCAGCCAGCGCCTCGCTCAGCGGCCCGGCGGGGATGCCGCCGAGCACCGGGATGCCCGTGGCGACGGGCGGCAGCGACAGGTGCGGCGAGCGGCCGCGGCCGCGGCTCTCGAACACCAGGTACTCCTTGCGATGCAGCGCTTCGAGGTGCTGCTTGAGCGACACGTAGTGCACGCCCAGCTCGCGCGCGAACTCGGACAGCTCGGGCATGGCGCCTGCGTGCCGGTAGTGATCGACGAGCCGCTGGTAGACCTTGCGTTGCATGGGCGAGAGTTCTTCCATCACGCTACCTTAAATGGTAAGGTGAAGGTCCGCGGGTTGTCAACCGTGGCACCGGCGGCGAGCCGCCCGGCGCGCGGGGTGGGGCGCGGCCCGGGCGCGGCGCCGAGGCCTGCGGTGCGCCCGACGAGGAGGTAGGGATGGCGTTCAGGACAGAAATCGTAGCGGGCGCGCCGGGGCCGGTGGGGTAGACAGGCGCGTGGCGCCCATGCTACAGTTTTTGTAGTTGATTCGCCACCTTCGCGTTCCGGCGAGCCCGGGCGCGTGGCCACCCTTCCGGACAACGAAGCGCTTCTTGCGAGGCAGCACAGCGAAAGGACCATGATGCTCGACACGTTCGAAACCCTGGAAACCCCCAACGATTGCCAGGCGCCCGATATCGTCCCGCGCGGGCTGGCGCTTCCGACGCGTACGTTGGAGCCGGGGCAGGTGTTGTTCGAGGCGGAT
>CAZTTB010000111.1:0-1906 GCA_964616005.1 uncultured bacterium
CCGCGCCTGCGGCACAGTCCCTGGCTGTTCCTGCTCCACCCCGTCGGCACGGCCCTGCTCTGCTACGCGGCCGCGGCGTCGGCCGCCGGGGCGCTACGCAGCGGGCAGATCGAGTGGCGGGGCACGCGGTACGACCTCGAAGAGTTGCGGCGCGGGCGCCGCGGCTGACGGGAAGGGCGGGAGCCCTCCTATACTGCGCCATGCGCCGCTCCATCGAAGATCCGGGACTGCCCGGCGCGGCCCGCGCTGCGCTGCGGCTGCTGGCCGTACTCCTGCTTGCCGCCGGACCGGGCGCGCATGCGGTCGCCGCGCGCGTCGTGCACGCCCCGCACGTCGACGTGCTGTACGAGGACCCGGCGCTCGCGTCCTACGCCCAGCAGGTGGCGTCGGCGGCCGAGACCGAGCTGGTGAGGGTCGCCGCGCTGTTCGGGCGCGCGCCGTTCCCCATCCGCATCCGGCTACAGGGGGGCGACGACGTCTTCAACGCCTTCGCCATGCCCTTGCCGAGAGCGCACGTGACGTTCCGGCCACTGTTCCCGCTGGCGGGCACGGTCGGCTTCCACGGCGGCGACCTGACCGAACTGGTGCTGCGCCACGAGATCACGCACCTGGTGCAGCTCACCGATACCCGCGTGCCACCGGGAACGCCGACCCTGCCGCGTGTCGGGCTGGTGGGCGAGGGTACGGCGGTGCTCCCGCCGGCATGGTTGCTCGAGGGGATCGCCACCTGGGTCGAGTCGAAGGGCGGCCTGGGTGGCCGGCTCGACGACGCCCGCACCCGGGCGCTGCTGTGGACGCTGGCGTCGCAGGGGTCCATGCCGTCGCTCGCCGACGTGAGCCTCATCAGCTACCAGCGCTGGCCGGGCGGGCGGGCCCGCTACCTGCTGGGCGCCTCGTTCATCGATCACCTGGTGAAGGCTCACGGTTTCGATGCGTTGGAGCGCGCGCTCCACGTCTTCCAGGCGGGCGCCTACCTGCTGCCGTTCGACGCGGCCTGGAAGCGTGCCGTGGGCACCGATCTGGAGCGGGAGTGGGCGGCGTGGGCGGCGGCGCTGGCGGCGCAGGCCGGGGCACAGAGCGGTCTCAGCGTGCCGGCCGGGCTCGAGCCGGCGGCCGCCGTCGTCGGCGGTCCGGCGCTGGCCCCCGACGGCCGCACCCTGGCCTGGCCGGTCGACGGTGGGGTACGGCTGGCGACGCTGCGGGGAGGCGCCCTGCACGACGCCCGTACCCTCCCCACCCAGCCCGCCGCCAGCAGCCTCACCTGGCTCGACGACCACACGGTCGTGATGGCGGCCGTCGGCCGCGCGCCCGGGCGCTACGAGAGCGACCTGTTCGCGCTCGACACCGGGAACGGAGCGGTCCGGCGCCTCACCTCCGGAGCGCACGCGCACTTCCCGCGCGTCGACGGCGCCGGCTGCGTGCTCTACGTGCGCGACGTGATCCCCGAGGGAGCGTCGCTCCGTCGCTGGTGCGTCGATCGGCCGCAGGCCGTGGTGTGGAGCGCGCCGGCGGGGACGCACATCGTCGGGCTGGCGGTGAGCGCCGGCGGGCGCGTGGCGCTGAGCCTGTACCGCCCGAGCGGCGTCGATCTGGCGCTGCTGGGACCGGACGGCCTCACCATGTTGACCTCGGATGCCGCCAGCGAGCTGGCGCCGAGCTGGGTGGGCGAGAGCGGGCTGGTCTACGCGGGCGACGGCTCCGGGCTGTTCCAGCTCTACCGGATGGAAGTCATGGGCGCGTCCGTCACCGGCGGACGACCCCTGACGAGCGCGCTCGGTGGAGCGGAGGACCCGGTGGTGGTCCCGGGCGGGGCGGTGTACCGCACGGTCCGCGGGGACGGCTACGCACTGGCGCTGACCCCGCTTGCCGGCGCTGCCGGCGCTGCCGGAGTGCCCGCAGTGCCCGC
>CAZTTB010000111.1:2006-6150 GCA_964616005.1 uncultured bacterium
CGACCCGCGATACCCCCGCGACCCGTGTGGGCGTTGCCTCCGGGCGCGCGCCCGGAGCGCCTCCGTTCCCGGACACGCCCTATCGCCCCTGGCCGAGCCTGCTGCCGTACGGCTGGTGGCCGAGCGCCGGGCGGGTGTCGTTGCGGCCCCTCGGCGCGGGGCTGGAGATCACCGCCCTGGGGCTCGACGACAGTGCGCGCCACGCGCTCGATCTCACGGTCGGCTACGACACCGCGCTGCGGGGCCCGCTGAGCGGCGGGTACGGCTCGGTTCGCTATGCCTGGAACATGCCCAACGCGGTGGCGGCGCCCGGCCCGCCCCCCGTGCTCGGGGTCGCGCTCCGTGTCGGCGCGTGGCCGCACGGCGCCTACCTGGGCCCGCTGGACGAGGTCGCCTACGGGGTGCGCGCCGAGGCCCTCGTGCGCATGCCGGTGGGTCGCTTCGCGGGCTCCGTGGACGTAGCCGGGAGCTTCCTCGGCGCGCCCTCGCTGGCCGGCTGGAGGCCGGAGGCGGCTGTCGACGCGGTGGCCGACGCGCGCACCGCGGACGTCTTCGGGGCGGTATCGGGAGGCGAGCTGTTCGCGGTTCGGGGGCGTTGGAGCTACGGTGCCGGCGGTCCCTCGACGGGAGCCTGGGCCGAAGCGCGCTGGTGGCCGTCCACCGTCCTGCCGGTGCAGCCGCAACTGGCGCTGAGCGCGGGGTACCGACCGCTCCCGCCGGTGCCGGTCGCGCTACCGGAGCTGGCTGCCGTCGGCTCCCTGGGAGCGCGCCTGTCGGTGCCCGTGCGCTGGCGCTGGGCGGACGGGCTGGCGGCGTTGGAGCGGCTCGACATCGAGCCGACCGTCAGGCTGTGGGGAGGAACCGGTCCGGCTGCGGGTGGCGGTGGTGCCTGGACGTCCCGCGTCGGCGTGGGGGGCGATATCGGCGTGTGGGCCGACACCGTGCTGGACTACGACGGCAAGGTGCGGCTGGGGGTGCGTGGCGGATACGCCGATGGCTGGTGGCTGGCCTTCGGCCTCGGCCTGCCCTTCTGACGGCGGGCGCCGCGGGCGGGTGCGGCGCCCGCCGGGCTCAGGGCAGGAACAGGCTGCGGGCCCAGGGGCTGAAGGCTACGGCCAGCACCAGCCCCACGTTCAGCACCAGTTGCGCCAGCAGCGGCGTGATGCCGTTGGAGCGGCGGCGGTACACCTCGGAGAGCGCCAGCCCGAGTACGAACAACAGCGCCACCGGCGTGACCAGCGTCAGCCCGTAGACGGCGGCCGAGCCGATGGTCGCGATGCTCCCGTCGTAGCGCCGGCGGAGCGGCGGGATCAGGAAGGCGCGGAAGTACAGCTCCGTGAGCGGAAGTAGCACCAGCGCCGCGACGACCAGCGGCGTGAGGTACGTGGGCCCCAGGTAGAACGGCCCCAGCAGGCCGCCGCGCGGCGCGTAGGTCAGGTAGGCCAGCACGGCGGCGAGCATCAGGATGCCCAGGCCGATACCGGTCAGGGCCTGCTCGCCGCTCCCCAGCAGCCGTTCGACGGGATCCCAACCGTTCAACGCCACCCGGCGCCAGGCGAGGCCCACCAGCAACAGCGACAACGCGATCAGGAACACCGCCCGCACGTCGGTCTCCTGCAGTGGCGTGAGGAACGCGAGGGCGTTGTTGAAGACGACCAGGCTGTAGACGAGTGCGGCCAGCGCCGCCAGCAGCAGGCTCGCCGCCAGTACCCCGTATGCCTGCCCTACGCTCCACTCCTGGGGTCCCTCGATCACTTCGAGCGTGGTGGCGTTGGCGATGCGGCTCTCGCCCATCAGGTGGACGGCCAGCAGGAACAGCAGCAGGAGCAGCCACAGCAGTCCGTTGCTGACGAGCAGCGTCTGCAGGTTGCCGCGCCGGGTTGCCTCTCGGAGGGCCAGGCCCCCGGCCTGCACTTCGCCCTCGGCGTAGTAGATGATCGCGAGCTTGCGGAGGTCGCCCGCCTGGGCGCTCGTGTCGCGCGAGTTGCGCAACGCCAGCGCCGTCTCCAGCTCCCCGGCGGCTGCGGTAAGGTTGCCCATCGACCACAATGCGGTGCCGATCAGCGCGTGGACCTGAGGGTTCGTGGTGTCCCCCGAGAGCTTCATGTACGCCTCGAGCTGGTCGCGCGCGCTGGCGGGATCGCCGAGCTCGAACCGCAGCCTGGCCTCGGCCAGGCGGTAGGCGACGTCGAGGCTGTCCTGCTCGACGGCGTTGCCGTACGCGGCGAGCGCAGCATTGAACAGGCCACGGTGCTGTTCGACGCGGCCCGCCAGGTAGGCGGCCTTGGCGGAGAGCTGGCGGTTGGGCTGTGCGCTCAGGCGTTCACGCGCCTGCTGGAGGTAGGCGTCGGCCTCGCTGAAGCGGCCGAGCTGCACGGCGGCCTGCGCGAGCAGCACCAGCGGTTCGGGGCTGGTGGTCTGGTCCTGGATCTGGTGGAGGCGTTGCTCGGCCGAGCCGGTCATGCCGAGCTCGAGCTCGATGCGGGCCAGCGCCACCGTGGCGTCGACCCTGCCGGGGTCGATCTGCAGGGCGTTGAGGCAGCTCTGCCGGGCCGTCTCGAGATCGCCCCCTGCCTCGAACCGCAGGCACTGCTGGTAGTAGCGGGTGGCGTCGAAGCTCTGTGCGTGGCCGACGCCGTGCCCGAGCAGGAGCGCCAGCGCCAGGAAGACGGCGGCCGGCAGCCGCAGCGATCGCGACCTGGCGGCGGGGCCGCCGTGCGGCCGGACGATGGCCTGCGCGGCCCGGCTCGGGACCGGTGGATGGCTCATGCGAGACCCCTTCATGCACGGCGTCCGGGAGAGGCCGGTTCGGCGTCCGGCTGCCTTCAGCCGCCGCCTGCTGCCCTATCCTGCTCTGCGGCGCTCACCCGCGTGCTGTCACACCGGGTCCATGATGACCGACGGCACCCGCCCGCGGGGTTAGGTCGTTCACTTGGGCGCCTCCCCGACCGCATTTCTCGGTGGACCGCGGGCGTTCGCGCGAGGCCCGGTCTCGCTGCCGCTGCTGCGGGGGCCCGAAGGCGGCCCGCGGGAGCCATGAAGGTTCCCTTAAGCCGCTCCAGCAGCGGATTCATGGCGCCCTGATAGCATGAGGGCATGGACCACGGGTGGATCGGCAGGCGACGGCCATGAGCGCGGGGGTCCTCTTGCTCGTGGCGCAGAGCGTACTGGGCGTTCCCGCCCTGCCGGTCGGGACCGAGGTACGGCTGGTCTCCCCGGACCTGCTGACGGTCTACGCCAGCGCACGGCTCCAGGACTCGCAGCTCGTCTTCCAGACCGCGCCCGCCGCGGGCACCCAGCTGCGCCTGCTGTTCTTCCCGCCCGACGCTACCCAGGCCGAGCGTGCGGCGGCGCTGAGCGGCGCCCGCGCCATCAGCGGTAGGATCAGCGTCGACGGCAAGGACATCCTGTTGGTGTTCCCCGAGAGCGACCAGCCCGTGTCCCTCCGGGCGCTGCTCGCTCAGCGCGGCATCGCCCTCGCGGTTCAGCCCGGGGAGGGGGAGTAGGTGTCGAAGAAGCGCATCCTGATCGTGGAGGACGACGTCGACATCCTGCGGCTGTTGACCTTGGAGTTGCAGGAGGCGGGTTACGAGGTGCTGGCGTTCGACAGTGGCATCCGGGGGCTCTCCGCCATCCGCGAGGCCGACCCGGATCTGGTGGTGCTCGATCTGGGCCTGCCCGATCTGAGCGGCCAGGAGATCGCGCGGCGCGTGCGCCGTACCGGCGACACCCCGATCCTCATCCTGACCGCCGCCGACGAGCTGAACACCAAGGTCGACATGCTCAATGCCGGCGCCGACGACTACCTGGCCAAGCCGTTCCACGTCGAGGAGCTGGTGGCCCGCATCAACGTGCAACTCCGCAAGCGCAGCCTGGGCTCGACCCGCACGGTCGGCGACATGACCATCGACCCGGTGCGGCGGCAGGTGCTCTGGGGCGACGACGAGGTGCACCTCAGCCCGCGCGAGTACGATCTGCTGGCATACCTGGCCGGCCAGCCGGGCCGTGTGTACAGCCGCAAGGAGATCGAGACCAACGTCTGGGGCGAGAGCCTCCCGCCCTCCAGCAACGTCGTGGACGTGCATATCGCCAACATCCGCGGGAAGTTGCGCGACGCCGGCGGCTACGGGGTGATCCGGACGGT
>CAZTTB010000112.1:0-6094 GCA_964616005.1 uncultured bacterium
CATGCGGATCCTGCACCCCACCGACTTCTCGGCCACGGCCGAGAAGGCCCTGGCCATCGCTCGTGACATCCGGCAGCGCGTCGACGGCGAGTTGCATCTGGTGCACGTGCAACAGCGGTTCGAATCGGGCCACTCTCACCCCTATCTGCAGCCGCAATTGGATCACCTCAACCCCGAGTTGACGCGACGCGTCGAGCAGGACCGCAAGGAAGAGGTCGACCGGCTCCGCAACTCGCTGGAGCATCTCGCCTCGCCCGACGCCACCTCGGAGTTGCGCTGGGGCGAGCCCGTGCGCGAGCTGCTCGACGCCGCCGCCGACGTCGATCTGGTGGTCATGGGAGCGCACGGGCTGAACCGCTTGGACAACTACTTCCTGGGCGGCATCGCCGGTCGCCTGGTGCGGCGCTCGCCCGCCCCCGTGATCACGGTGCGAGACGAGGTCCCGGCGCTCCAGGTCCGCCGCATCCTGGTGGCGACCGACTTCGGCGACGCCTCGCGCCATGCCTGGGAGTTCTGCCGTGGCCTGAGCCGGAGCGGCGTCAAGCTCGTCATCGCGCACGTGCTCGACGACACCCGCGTGCGCGACAACCCCGACTACATGAGCACCGTGACCGAGGCCCTGGATGCGCTCGCCGGTGACGCCGCCGAACGTCACCTCGTGCTGGACGGCAACCCGGCGCAGAAGCTGCCGGAAGCGGCCAGCGAGGTCGGCGCCGACCTGATCGCCATCGGCTTGCGGCGGCACTCGAGCGCCGTCGGCCTACTGCTGGGCAGCCGCGCCGACATGCTCATCCGCAGCAGCGCCGTCCCGGTGTTGAGTGTGCCCCACGTGCGGCCGGGTTGAAGGTCAGGGAACGGCAGCTCAGACTTCGAGGATGCCGAAGCTGGAAGCCTCCTCCACGCGCACCGCATCGTCCTCGACGCGCACGTAGCGCAGCCGTTCGAGTTCCTGCAGCGCCGCTTCGACGGCTGCCGGCACGTCACGACAGTGACGCGCGATGTCCTGAACGCGGCACCCGTTCCCCAGCAACGTGACCGTCACGAACACCCCCTTGGCGGCCAGGCTCAGCCGTTCGTCGTCGATCACGATGTCACTGGACCGCATCCTGGGCCGCACTTCGGCCTCGCCCTCGGGGGTGGTCCTGGTCATGGTGCCACGCTACCGGGCCACGACCCGTCACGACAATGAACAAATCGTCACGAGACGCGGCACGGACGGTCGCGAGGCGCTCTCCGGTCAGACTCCGGCGGCGTCGAAGGCGACCTGCACCAGCTCGCGCGCCTCCTCCTGGATCCGGGCGAGGTGCTCGCTGCCACGGAAGCTCTCCGCGTAGATCTTGTACACGTCCTCCGTGCCCGAAGGCCGGGCGGCGAACCAGCCGCCGGCGGTGACGACCTTGAGCCCTCCGATCGATGCGCCGTTGGCGGGAGCCTCGGTCAGTCGCTGGACGATGGCGTCGCCCGCCAGCGTCGTGGTGCTCACCGCGTCGGGCGACAGCCCTGCCAGCACCCGTTTCTGCGCCGGGTTGGCAGGGGCGTCGCTGCGGGCATACACCGGGTCGCCGAAGCGCCGGGTCAGCTCGGCGTAGCGCTCGCCGGGATCCTTGCCGGTGACGGCCGTGATCTCCGCGGCCAGGAGCCCCAGCAGCAGCCCGTCCTTGTCGGTCGTCCAGACGCCGCCGTCGCGCCGGAGGAAGGATGCGCCGGCGCTCTCCTCACCCCCGAAGCCGTAGCGCCCGTGGAGCAAGCCGTCGACGAAATACTTGAAACCGACCGGCACTTCGGCCAGGGGACGGCCGAGATCGGCCGCGATGCGATCGATCATCGAGCTCGACACCAGGGTCTTGCCCACCGCCGCATCGGCCGGCCAGTCCGGTCGGTGACGGAACAGGTAGTCGACGGCCACGCTCAGGTAGTGGTTGGGATTCAACAGGCCGACGGACGGCGTGACGATGCCGTGACGGTCCGCGTCCGGATCGTTCCCGAAGGCGACGTCGAAGTCGTCCTTGAGCCCGATGAGCCCGGCCATGGCTTGCGGCGACGAGCAGTCCATCCGGATCTTGCCGTCGTGATCGACCCGCATGAACGCGAAGGTAGGGTCGACGACGGTGTTGACGACGGTGAGGTCGAGCCCCCAACGCTCCGCGATCGGCTCCCAGTAGCGGAGCGACGAGCCTCCCAGCGGATCGACCCCGATGCGAACGCCCGCCGCCTTCACGGCCTCCAGGTCCACGGCGTTGCCGATGTCCTCGACGTACGGCGTCACCAGATCGCGCACGTGTGCCTCGGCCGCGGCCCGCTCGAAGCGCATCCGCCGGATCCCGGCCAGCCCGCCTTCCAGCAGGGCGTTGGCGCGCTCCTGGATCCAGCCGGTCGCCTCGGTACCGGCAGGACCGCCGTGGGGCGGATTGTACTTGAATCCCCCGTCCCGCGGAGGGTTGTGAGAGGGCGTGATCACGACGCCGTCGGCACGCGGCGCCCCCGGCCGGCCGTTGTGCGCGAGCACCGCGTGGGACACTACCGGGGTCGGCACGGCCGCGAAGTCCCTGGCCACCACGACCTCCACACCGTTGGCGACCAGCACCTCGAGCGCGGTCCGCAGCGCCGGCTCCGACAGGGCATGCGTGTCGGCGCCCAGCACCAGCGGTCCGTCCACCCCCTGCCGCGCCCGGTACTCGGCTACTGCCTGCGCCACGGCCAGGATGTGATCCTCGTTGAAGCCCGCGTCGAGACTGCTGCCTCGGTGACCGGAGGTCCCGAAGGCGACCCGTTGGCCTGCCACCGCCGGGTCGGGGTGGAGCGTGTAGTAGCTCGCGACCAGGCGCGGCACGTCGACGAGCATCTCCCTGGGGGCCGGCTCGCCGGCGAGGGGGTGCGGGCTCATACGGACCTCCTTCCAACTGCCACGCCCACCTTACACCCCGACCCGCACGCGCCTCCGGAGGGCAGATGGATGGCCCTGGGCGAGCGGCAGCGGCCGTGGTACACTTCCGTTTGCGTTTCGAACCCGAGGGGACCTCGTGCCACGCCGCATGCGAACGTGGCCCGATCCCTACGGGACCACGAGTTGACCCTGGAGGCAAGATGGACGCACTCATCATCCTCGTTCCGATCGCGGCGCTCATCGCCCTGGCGGCGGCCGGTCTGGTGGCCCGCGGGATCATGGCGGCTCCTACCGGTGACGCCCGCATGGTGGAGATCTCGGACGCGGTGCGCCAGGGAGCCGGCGCGTACATGAACCGCCAGTACCGCACGATCCTCGTCGTCGCCCTCATCATCGGCGCGCTCTTCGCGGTGGTGGCCGTGGCCAGCAGCGGTCACGAAGCGGTGCTGTGGTGGTGGACGACCGTCGGGTTCTTGATCGGTGCCCTGTTCTCGGCGTTGAGCGGCTACATCGGGATGAACGTCGCGGTCCGGGCCAACGTGCGTGTAGCCCAGGCGGCCCGCGGCGGGATCGCCGGGGCGTTGCGCATCGCCTTCAACGGTGGCGCGGTGGCGGGCCTGGCGGTGGCGGGCCTGGCCCTGCTCGGCGTGTCCGGCTTCTTCTGGCTGTTCGAAGTCGTGCTGAAGCTGTCCGACCCGGTGGCTCCGCTGGTGGGGTTCGCCTTCGGCGCCAGCCTCATCAGCCTGTTCGCCCGTGTCGGCGGCGGCATCTATACCAAGGCAGCCGACGTGGGTGCCGATCTGGTCGGCAAGGTCGAGGCCGGCATCCCCGAGGACGACCCTCGCAACCCGGCCGTCATCGCCGACAACGTCGGCGACAACGTCGGCGACTGCGCCGGCATGGGGGCCGACCTGTTCGAGACCTACGCGGTCACCGCGGTCGGCTCCGTGTTCCTCGGCTACCTGCTGCCGGGCGAGCACGCCGTGACCAACCTGGTGCTCTTCCCGTTGGTCCTGGGCGCGATCGCGATCCTCGCCAGCATCCTCGGCACCCAGGTGGTACGGCTTCCCAAGTCGGGCGCCATCATGCGGGCGCTGTACAACGGCGTGTTCACCAGCGCCGGGATCAGCGCGTTCGGCTTCCTCATCGCCAGCTATCTGATGTTCCGCGGCTTCGACTTCAGCGTGCTCGACCGCGCCTCCGGCTGGGGCAGCATCTTTGCCGCCAGCCTCGTGGGCATCGTCGTGACGGTGCTCATCATGTTCATCACCGAGTACTACACCGGCACCAACTACGCACCGGTCCAGCGCATCGCACGCGCCTCCACCACCGGCAGCGCCACCAACATCATCAGCGGCCTCGCGGTGGGCATGCAGTCCACCGCCCTGCCGGTCATCGTGCTGGTGCTGGCCGTGTTCGTCGCCTGGGCGTTCGCCGGGCTCTACGGCATCGGCATCGCGGCCGTCGCCATGCTCTCCGTGGCCGGCATGGTGGTCGCCATGGACACCTACGGGCCCATCACCGACAACGCCGGCGGGATCGCCGAGATGGCGGACCTGCCCGAGGACGTCCGTGCGCACACCGATGCCCTGGACGCCGTGGGGAACACGACCAAGGCGGTGACCAAGGGCTACGCCGTCGGCTCCGCGGCGCTGGCCGCGCTGGTGCTGTTCGCCGACTACGCCGAGCGCGTCAAGCTCGCCAAGCCCGAACTCTTCGGGGGTGGCGCCTTCCGGCTCAACGACCCGGTCGTGCTCGTCGGGCTGCTGATCGGCGGCATGATCCCGTTCCTGTTCAGCTCGTTCCTGATGGAGTCCGTCGGCAAGGCGGCCGGGCACGTCATCACGGAGGTGCGCAGGCAGTTCCGCGAGATCCCCGGCATCATGGAGGGCACGGCCAAGCCCGAGTACGGCAAGGCCGTCGACATCGTCACCACCGCCGCGCTCAAGGAGATGGCCGTTCCCGGCATCCTGGCGGTCGTCGCCCCGTTGATCACGGGCCTGCTCTTCGGGCCGTTGGCGATGGGCGGGGTGCTGATCGGGGTGATCATCAGCGGGCTGTCGATGGCGCTCATGATGGCCAACGGCGGCGGCGCCTGGGACAACGCCAAGAAATACATCGAGGACGGGAACTACGGCGGCAAGGGCTCGGATGCGCACGCCGCCAGCGTCGTGGGCGACACGGTGGGTGATCCCTACAAGGACACCGCCGGCCCTTCGATCAACCCGTTGATCAAGGTCATCAACACGGTCTCGCTGATCTTCGCCGGACTCATCGCGGGCTTCGGCGGCCTGTTCATGCGCTGAGCCGACCCGTGGGCCGGAACTGTTGCGGGGCGGCGCTCGGCGCCGCCCCGCGGTCCGTGAGGTCACCTCGAAGACGGCCGGCCGCAGCCGCGCGCCGTCGTAGTGAATCCCGGGCGCGAGGCGGCGAACGGGTGGATCCCGATCGGCCTGGTTGCATGCGAGGTTGGTGGGGTGGAGGGAGACTCCGGGGCTGGCTCGCCGTAGCCACGAGCGGCCCAACTCTCCAATTATAGCGCAAGCCCGCCCGCCACACCAGGACACCGCACCCCAACCGCGGAAGGCGCCGGGACTATCATCGAATCGGAAGGAGGTCTAAACCATAGAGGCAAAAGACCACTTCTCGAAGAGCAACCCTCGGCCCACTAGAGGCTCGACCGAGTAACTCCTCAGACGGAGGAGCACCGACAGAGCAGAACAAGGCGATCGAGGGTTGCTCTCATGTGAGCACGGGAGACAGTTGCGGCCCCACCCGGACGGGTGCGGGCCTTTCGGTTGCGCCTGCGACACCCGTGCCGCACCCCTGCGTTACCCCGTTGCGCGCGGTCCCGTACGCCGCCGGCAGGTGGAACGGACCCGAGAGCGCCCCCACGAACGGTGCCCCCTGCGTCGATGCCGGCCTCGTGGTCGAGGCCGGACGGGCCTGCCATGGACATTCGTCCTTGCCGGGCCGTGCGGCCCCCTGTTACAACTCCGATGTGAGGGTCCGACATCGGCCGTCGCGCACCCTCCGAACTGCTACGCTGGAGTCAGGCGCACCGTCAGGCGCACCGTCTGGCACACGGCGCCTGGCACACCGCGCGAACGGCCGCACGCGCTTCGGTGCGGCCCGGAGAGGAAGCTCGATGGCATACGTGATCGCTGAGCCCTGCATTGGCGTCAAGGACGCGTCCTGCGTGGACGTCTG
>CAZTTB010000113.1:0-6044 GCA_964616005.1 uncultured bacterium
GTGGCCGCCACCAGCTTCAAGCAACGCTGCCGCAAGATGATGGAGTACTACCACGCCGACCGCCTCAACTACGCCGTGCTCGGGACGCCCAACCGGCTGGAGTACGACCAGGGGTTCTTCGTGAAGAACGGCGATGGCTCGGCCGATGTCAAGCCGATCGCCCATCTCTACAAGACGCAGGTCTACCAGCTCGCGGCGGAGCTGGGGGTACCCGAGGAGATCCGCTCGCGCCCCCCGACCACCGACACCTACTCGATGCCGCAGAGCCAGGAGGAGTTCTACTTCTCGCTGCCCTACGACAAGATGGACCTGTGCCTGTACGCGGTCGATCGCGGCTTGCCGCCCGAGCGCGTGGCCGGCGCCGTGGGACTGACGCCCGAGCAGGTGGGACGGGTGTTCGAGGACATCGCGGCCAAGCGGCGTGTCAGCCGCTACCTGCACGCCGCCCCGCGACTGATCGAGCCCCTGGAGTCCATCCGGCGATGACGACGCAGCACGCGACGGGCGCCGCCGGCGCCGCGGGCGGGATGCACATCCGCCGCTTCGAACCCGGCGATGCCGAGGCGGTCGCCTCCCTGTGGCAGTACTGGTTCCGGGACAAGACCCGCACCCCCGAGCGGGGGCTGACGGAGCTGGTACGCAGCATCTACGTCGAGAATCCCAACCGTGATCCCGAGATCGGGCCGCTGGTGGCCGAGGGGGACGACGGCTCGATGCTCGGCTTCCTCGGCATCACGACGACGCCGGTGAGCGTCGACGGCCGCGCCGCCACCCTGGCCGGGCTGTTCCCCTCGGTGGTGGACCCGAAGGCCCCCACCACGGCGGCGACGTTCCTGCTGAGGCGCTTCCTCACCGGCCCCCAGGCGATCACGATCAGCGACGGCGGCCACGTGAAGTTCGAGCGCATCTGGGAGACGCTGGGTGGCGAGATCGCCCACCTCCAGTCTCTGCGCTGGGTGAAGCTGTTGCGCCCGTTCGCGTTGGGGAGCTCCGTGCTGGCGCGCCGTCGCGGCGGTGCCGCGGTGCGCCCGCTGCTGGCCCCGCTGGCGCTGGGGAGCGACGTGCTGGCGCGCCGTGCGGCCCCCGCGCGGCTGCGGGCGGTGGGCTCGTCGTGGCGTGCCGAGCCGTTGACCCCGGAGACGCTGATCGAGGCCATCGCATCGATCCACGCCCGCTCCCGGCTGCGCCCGGAGTACACGGCCGAGTATCTGGCCTGGCTGTTCGCGGAGCTGGCCAAGTCCCGGGAGCAGGGCACCTTCACCGCCACGCTGGTGCGCGACGAGCGCGGCACCGTGGCGGGCTGGTACGCCGTCTATCTGCGGCCGGACGACGTGTGCCGCGTGTTCGCCCTGGACGCGCACCCTCGTCGCCTCGACGGGGTGGTCGACCATCTGTTCGCCGAAGCCGACGCCGCCGGCGCCGGGGCCCTGATCGGACGCATGGAGCCGAAGCTCCGCCGTCCGATGGCGGCCCGCGGGTGCCTGGTGCACAACGGCGGATCGCTGATGATGGTGCACTCCGGAGACCCGAGCCTGATGCAGGCGGCGCAGCTCGGGAAGCTGGCGTTCAGCCGTCTGGATGCGGAGAACTGGTACTGGTGGCGCATCGTCAGCCGCGTGATCACCTGACCGGCCGGGCGCTCCCTGGTTATCCGTCACGTGCGAACGCGTGGGTTCGGGGCAGAATAGGAACGCGTTAGGAGGCGGACCCGCCGTTCGATAGCGCCGAGTCGCGAAGTTGGTCTTCGCGCGGGCGTCGCCCGGCCCTGGGAATGCATGTGGCGTGCGCAACGTGATCCACTCTCGAAAGGACCCGTCTTCATGAGTCGAGTCAACGTCTTCTCCTTACCCATCGTTCTCCGCGTGCTCGCCGATGCGGTCATGTCCGTGGTGGCGCTCACGGGCGCCATGATCGTGACCCTGTTCCTGGGCATGTCCGTCCGGCCGGGCCTCGACCGTGTGCCGGAGTTCTTCCAGGCCTGGCTCGTCCACGCGCCGATGATCACCGTGGTGTCGCTCGTGGTGTACGCGGCCTGGGGCTTCTACGGCCGCGTCCGGTTCCTCCCCGTCCGCATGAAGACGGTCGAGATGTTGGGAGCCGTCACGCTCGCCTTCAGCTCCTTCGGGCTGATCCAGGCGATGCTGCAGGTGACGCCGGCGCTGGAGCCGAGCACGCTCGTACTGGCGTGGTCGTTCGCAGCCCTGCTGGTGTTGCTGTCGCGTTACTGGTCGATGACCTGGCGCGGCTTCGCCGTTGCCGAGGCCGGGCTGCTCCGCACCGCCCGCGCCGAGGAGCAACGCCCCCGCGTCCTCGTCATCGGCGGGGCCGGCTACATCGGGTCTGCGCTGCTGCCCCACCTGTTCGAGGCCGGATACCGGGTGCGGGTGCTCGACCTGCTGCTGTTCGGGGAGGAGCCCATCAAGCAGTACCTCGACCACCCCGATCTCGAGCTGGTGCGCGCCGATTTCCGCCAGGTCGACACCGTGGTGGCGTCCATGAAGGACGTCGACGCCGTGGTCCACCTCGGCGGCCTGGTGGGGGACCCGGCGTGCTCGCTGGACGAGGCGCTCACGACCGAGGTCAACCTCGAGTTCACGCGCGTCATCGCCGAAGTGGCCAAGGGCAGTGGCGTGAAGCGCTTCCTGTTCGCCAGTAGCTGCTCGGTGTACGGAGCGTCGGACGAGATGCTGGACGAGACCTCACGGCTCAACCCCGTCTCGCTGTACGCCCGCAGCAAGATCGCGTCGGAGAATGTGCTGTTCGACATGGCCAGCCCCACCTTCGTTCCCACCATGATGCGGTTCGGGACGATCTACGGGCTGTCGGGTCGGCCGCGCTTCGACCTGGTCGTCAACCTGTTGTCGGCGAAGGCCGTGACCGACGGCAAGATCACCGTGTTCGGCGGCGATCAGTGGCGCCCGTTCGTCCATGTCGAGGACGCCGCCCGCGCCATGCTGCTCGCGCTCAACGCGCCCGTGTCGGTGGTGCGCAACGAGATCTTCAACGTCGGATCGGACGCCCAGAACGCCACCCTGGCCGACATCGGGAGGGCGATCCAGGCGCAGGTACCCGGCTCGGAGGTCATCGACTCGGGGCTCGACGGCGACCGGCGCAACTATCGCGTCGACTTCACCAAGATCCGTGATCAGCTCGGCTTCACCGCCAACTGGACGCTCGAGCGCGGCATCCGGCAGGTCATCGATGCCGTGGCGTCGGGCGCCGTCGCCGACTTCACCGATCCCCGCTACAGCAACGTGCGCTTCCTCAAGGAGGGCACCTCGCCTCGCTTCGCCCGCGTGCGCACGAACTGGGCACAGCAGCGCATCGGCGGCGACATGACGCGCTCGGCCAAGTCGCAGGCCGATGCCCGCATCCCCAGCGATGTGGACAGTGTGCCGGGCCGTGAGGGCGAGATCCGCGTGGCCACTCAGCAGTCGACGTTGCTCCGCCGCTAGGCCGGCGCCGTCCCGACCCCGGCGGGCGGGCGCAGATCCAACAAGGTCAGCTCCGCCGGACAATCGAGCCGCAGGGGCACCATACTCACACCGAGCCCGCGCGTGACGTAGCCACGCGCGGGTCCGTGCACCCAGCCCTGGGCGAAGCGCCTGCCGTAGTGCGACGAGGTGACCAGAGCGCCGAAGCCGGGCAGGCACACCTGGCCCCCGTGCGTGTGACCGCACAGCGTCAGGTCGACCGTTTCCGGCACCTCCGGCAGGACGTCGGGGTTGTGCGACAGCAGCAGGCATGCGCCGTCGCCGCGGCCGGCGATCGCCGCCGCCAGGTCGGGCCGGCCCCGACGCAGGTCGTCGATACCGGCCAGGTAGACGTCGGGACGCACGGTCACGCCGCGGTTCACCAGCACCTCGATGCCCACCGACTGCAGCCTGGCGGCGAACGGCGTCAGGTCCCGGTAGCGGGCGTGGTCGTGGTTGCCCCAGACCGCATAGACGCCCAGAGGGGCCGACAGGCGGGCGAGCTCGCTGACCAGCCCGTCGATATCGGGACCCGCCCGGTAGTCCACCAGGTCGCCGTCCAGGGCGATCAGGTCCGGCTCGAGCTCGAGCGCGGCGTCCACCCACCTCGCCACCGAGCGTGAGCCGATGAACGGGCCGTAGTGCAGGTCGGCCAGCAGCGCCACGCGCAGCGGGGCGCGCAGGCGCGCGATCGTGGCGCTACGGCGCTCCACCCGGAAGCTGTAGGCGCCCGCGAGGCCGACGCCCGTCACCAGACTGGCGGCGCCCGCGGCCAGCCAGGCCAGGAGGCTCCTTCGGCTCATGGTAGGCATCGGCGTCGTCTGGGCACACCCTGAGGAGCCCGGGCCGTCAGTGCGACGGCCTTGCCGGGGCGCCCTGGGTGTCCAGCGGGTCACGCGTGAACGTGCGGTAGGGATCGACCGATTGCAGATCGAGCACGCTGTAGCGCTCGTACTGGTCCGAGCGGCCCGAGCGGCGCGGTCGCACGCTGTTCGTGAGCACCGTGCCCACGACGTTGATGTCGCTCTGGCGGAGCATCACCATGCACTCCTTGACGTTGTCGCGCAGCGACGTGCCGAGGCTGGCGCACACCGCCACGTCGGTGCAATACGGAGCGATCGCCAGCGTGTCGGCCGACGGCAGGACCGGAGGTGCGTCGACGATGATGCAGTCGTACCTGGCACGCCAGCCGGCCAGGAGCGATGGGAAGGCGTTGCTGAGCAGCTCCACCGGGAACGCGGCGGCGGTGAAGCTGGGGATGAAGTCGAAGGTGCGTTTGCCGCCGATGGCCACCGCCGCCGGCACGTAGCTCTCGGCGGGGTCGCTGAGGTAGGTCTCGAGCGGCGTGGCCTTGAGCGAGCCGACGTCGAGGCCCGACGCCGTTCCGGGACGGCGCAGATCGGCGTCGACCAGCAGCGTCTTGCGGCCGGCCCGCGCGAAGCTCTCGGCCAGGCTGACGGCGACGTTGGACTTCTCGTTCGGGCTCTGGGCGCTGGTGATGGCCACGACCAGCGGCGACTCGTAGTGTGCAGCGAACATCAGGTTGGTGCGCAGCACGCTGGCGACCTCGCCGGACAGGCGGTGCGCCTTGCGCGGGATCCGCGCGAACTCCGCCAGCACCGGGACGCCGGCCAGGTCCACCATGTCGGCGCGGCCGCGCACGTTGCGATCGACCGTGAAGCGCAGGACCAGCAGGGCGAAGCCGCCGAGCAGCCCCAGCAGCGTTGCGATGGCGGTCTTGAACATCAGGCGCGGACCGACCGGCGCCGTCGGCACGGTGGCCGCCGAGAGCGGCTCGAGAAGCGCCACCGTCACCGAGGACGCGTTCATCGATTGGACCGACTGCAGGTCGTGCGTGCGTTGGTCGCGCAGCGTGACGAGCGCTCTCTGAGCGTTGCCGGAGCTGGAGCCGATCTGGGCGTCGAGTTCCTTGATCGATTGCTGCAGGGTGGCGATGGTGCGCGCGAAGGTCTCCCGCACGCGGTTGCGATCCCAGCTCACCAGCGCCTGCGCGACCGCGTTCGCCATGTTCGCCGCGTAGGTCGCGTCGTGGCTCCTGTAGTCGATGCCGATGACGCTGGAGAGGTCCTTCTGATCGACCTTGATCGTCATGGCGCGTCGCGCCGCTCGGATCTCGGGGTCGGTCGGCGGCCGGCCGGCGATCCGCGTGAGCGCATCGGCCAGCACCGGGCCGTCCATGAGCGCGCTCTGGTAGACCGTGGCGTCGACCGACGGGGGCGCGATGACGTTGGTGCCGGCGTAGCGTGAGCCCGGGTGCGTCACCAGCAAGGCCGAGCTCGCCTGGTAGACGGGCGGCTGGGTGCGCGTGACGGCGAACGCCGTCGCCCCGGCGATCGCGGCCACGACGAGGATGAACCAGGCGCCGTGCCACGCGAGTGCGGCCAACGCCTGGAGGCTGAGCGCGCTGGGTTTGGGGTCGGGCACGGGAACGCGTGGCGTGGACAAATCGGTACTCCCTACGGCGAACCGTGTGAGTGTACCAGACGGTGCGTCGCGGGTCCGTGACGGACTCCGCGCCCTGTCTTCACGCCCGCCTTCACATCCCTTCCT
>CAZTTB010000114.1:0-5950 GCA_964616005.1 uncultured bacterium
CGCGATGTGGCTGGCGGCGTTCTCGTCGAACAGGGTCTCGAAGAACAGCACCCCGCTGCGCGCGATGGGGCTGGAGGCCGGCACCAGCGCCACCTCGCCCAGCCGCCGGGCGCCCTCGTCGGTATCGAGGATGCGGTCCAGCGCCGCCTGGCCGGTACCGGCGCGCGCCTCGACCACCGCGCCCTTCTCGAAGCGCAGGGTGAAGTCGTCGATGACCGAGCCGCCGTTGGCCAGCGGCATGCTGGCCCGGACGACGCCGTCGACGCGCCCTCGGTGGGGTGCGGTGAAGATCTCCTCGGTGGGCATGTTGGGCATGAACGGCGTTCCGTCGGGGGTGACGGCGCTCCCGCCCTCCCAGGTGTGGCCGTCGGCGAGGCCGACGCGCAGATCGGTGCCGGGACCGCGGAAGCGCACCGCCGCGTAGCGGCGGGCGTTCAGCCGCGCCCCCCAGCCCTTGATCCGGGCGTTGTGCTGCTCCCACGCCGCCACCGGGTCCGGCTCGGTCACCCGGCTGGCTGCGAAGATCGCGTCCCACAGGCTCTCGACAGCCTGTGCGTCCTCGACGCCGGGGAAGACCTTGCGGGCCCAGGCCAGCCCGCCGTAGGCGGCCACGCTCCAGGCGATACCGTCGCTCATCGCGATCTGCTGGTAGGCGCGGTTGGCGCGCTGCCAGGCGCGGGCGTAGGTGGCCCAGCGCTCCGGCTCGGTGCCGGCCAGCAGGTCGGGGTCGTCGCTGAGGATGGCCAGGGAGGCGAAGCCCTGCTGCGCCATCGCCAGGTGGCCGTCGGCGCGCCACGTCGGTACGCGCTCGAAGCTGTCGCTCGGAGCGTGCAGGAAGCGCGCGCGCGTCACCGCATCGTCGGACCAGGACACGTCGACCAGCGGCGAGCCCAGCCGGTAGGCAGTCTCGACGACCTTGCGCACCAGCGGGGCCGCCTCGGTCTGCGCCCGAACCAGCAGGCCCTGACCGGATCGCAGGTTGACGCCAACCCTGACGAGCAGGTCGGCGTAGGTGGTCAGGCGCGCCTCGAAGGCCGCGCCGTCGGCGGGAGCCGCAGCATCGGAGTGGGTCATCGTGGGGCGATGCTACCAGGCCGCCCGGCACCGGGCGCGCCGCCGTCGGCTCCGGTCGGCACCGACGTCACGGTCATGGCTCCGGGCCCACGACGGGTGCGATCGGCGGCTCGGACGGGACGTTCCGACTACACCCGGCGCGCGCGCCTCGCCTACAATGGGTGCGAGGCCGACGACGGCCTCCACAATTCGACATCCTTCAGGGCAGGGTGAAATTCCCGACCGGCGGTGAGGACGGTGCGCAGCCCGGCTGCGTGCGTCCGAGTCCGCGAAGCCTTCGCCGAGTGGCGGGCCCGAACCGGTGCGATTCCGGTACCGACGGTGACAGTCCGGATGAGAGAAGGAGGTGTGCTGCGCCGCGGCGATCGCCGGGCGCGGGCTCGAATGGCTGAACGCGAGAACGACAACGCACCGACGCGGGAAGGCTCCCCGCCTGCCGTCGACGGCCCGGGCGCGGGCGTCGACGCGCGCCACATGGAGCGCGCGCTGGCGCTGGCCGAGCACGGGCGCGGGCGCGTGTCGCCCAACCCCATGGTGGGCTGCGTGCTGGTGAACGACGGCGCCGTCGTGGGCGAAGGCTGGCACCGCCGCGCCGGCGAACCCCACGCCGAGGCGGAGGCGCTACGGGCTGCGGGCGAGCGTGCCCGAGGGGCGACCGCCTACGTCACCCTCGAACCTTGCGACCACAGCGGTCGCACCCCCCCGTGCAGCGAGGCACTGATCGCCGCCGGCGTGCGCCGCGTGGTGGTCGCGGCACTCGACCCCAACCCGGTCACCGACGGAGCCGGCGTGCGACGGCTGCGCGAGGCGGGGGTGGAGGTCGAGGTAGGGCTCGGCCGGGAGCGGGCCGAGGCTCAGAACGAGGTGTTCCGCGTCGCGCAGCTCGAGCGCCGACCCTTCGTGCTCTACAAGACGGCCATGACGCTCGACGGCAAGATCGCCACGCGCACCGGCCGCTCGCGTTGGATCACCGGGGAGGCCTCGCGCGAACGCGTGCAGCGCTGGCGCGACGAGCTCGACGCCGTGGCGGTCGGCATCAACACCGTGCTGCTCGACGATCCGCTGCTCACCAGCCGCATCGAGGGGGGGCGCACCCCGGTCAAGGTGGTGTTCGACTCGGTGGCGCGCACGCCGGTGACGGCCCGGCTGTTCGAGCCGGACGACCGCGGCGTGCCGGCGCGGGTCCTGCTGTTCGTCACCCGCAAGGCGTCGCCGGAGCGCCTGAAGGCACTGCGCGATCGGGGCGCGGACATCATCGCGACCGACGAGACGCAAGGGCGCACCGATGTGCGCGCCGCCCTGCCGGCGCTGCTCGAGCGCGGCGTGACCAGCTTGCTGCTGGAAGGGGGCGGCACCCTGGCGTGGGCGTTCTTCGAAGCGCAGGCGGTCGACCGCGTGGCCTGGTTCGTCGGTCCCAAACTGCTCGGCGGAGCGGGCGCCAGCCCTCTCGGCGGCATCGGCGTCGCCCGCATGGAGGACGCCCTGACGTTGTCCGACGTCGCGACCGAGACGCTCGACGGCGACCTGCTGGTGACCGGCCGGGTGCGCTACCCGCAACCCGCGACGGTCGACCCGGATGGAACGAAGGAGGCCTGAGATGTTCACGGGCATCATCGAAGAAGTGGGCGTGGTGCGCGCCGCCGTCGACGGCGGCGGCGACCTGCGCGTCGGCATCGAAGCGGAACGCGTCCTGGAGGACCTTCGCATCGGCGACTCGGTCGCGGTCTCCGGTTGCTGCCTCACCGCGATCCGCGTCGAGGACGGGGCTTTCGAGGTGGAGCTCTCCAAGGAGAGCGTCGCCAGGACGGCGCCCCGCTGGACGCCGGGCAGCCGCGTCAACCTGGAACGCGCCCTGAGGTCCGATGGGCGTTTCGGCGGACACGTGGTGAGCGGGCACGTCGAAGGCGTCGGCGAGGTGCTGGCCAAGCGCAGCGAGCCCGGCGCGTTCGTGCTGAGCGTGCGCGCACCGGAGCGCCTGGCGCGCTACCTCATCCCCAAGGGCTCGGTCACGGTGGACGGGGTGAGCCTGACGGTCGTCGACGTGGGCGGACCCGCCGGCAGCGACGGGACCTTGGCGGCCAACGAGTTCACGCTGTGGTTGATCCCGCACACGCTCGAGGTGACCACGCTGGGCGAGCTCGAGCCGGGCAGCCGCGTCAACCTGGAGGCCGACATGCTGGCGCGCCACGTCGAACGCCTGCTGGCGTTCGCCGACGACGGCGCCGTCGATGAGCGTGCTGCGGGCGATGGCGACACGCACCATGACGGCACGGGCGCGGCCGGGCGGGCCCAGGTCGGGGTCGCCGCCGGCAGGGAGGGCTGACATGGACGACGCGACACCCCGCGCCGAGCTGGCGCCCGTGGAGGAGCTCGTCGAGGAGCTCCGCGCCGGACGGCCGGTCATCCTCGTCGACGACGAGGACCGCGAGAACGAGGGCGACTTCATCATCGCGGCCGAGAAGGTCACCACCGAGAACCTCGCCTTCGTCATCCGCTACTCCGGCGGCGTGGTGTGCCTGGCGCTGACCGACCAGCAGGCCGACCGGCTCGACCTGCCACCGATGGTGGCGCACAACACGGCGCGCCGGAGCACCGCCTTCACGGTCACCATCGAGGCCAGGGAGGGCGTCACCACCGGCATCAGCGCCAAGGACCGCGCCACCACCATCCGGGCGGCGATCCGCGACGGCGTCCGCGCCGACGACCTGGCGCGCCCGGGCCACGTGTTCCCGCTGCGGGCCCGCCAGGGCGGCGTGCTGCGGCGCGCGGGCCACACCGAGGCCGCCGTCGACCTGTGCGTGCTGGCCGGGATGAAGCCGGCGGCGGCCCTGTCGGAGCTGATGCACGACGACGGCTCGATGATGCGCCTGCCCGCCATCCGCGCGTTCGCCGCCGAGCACGGCCTGAAGGTCGGCACCATCGCCGACCTCATCACCTACCGGCTGCGCAAGGGGGTGTTCGTGCGGCGGGTCGACAGCGCCCGCCTCCCCACGCCCTGGGCGGAGTTCACGGTGGTCGGCTACCGCGACGAGCTCAACGACAACGAGCACGTCGCCATGGTGCTGGGCGACGTGTCGAGCGGCGATCCGGTGATGGTGCGCATGCACTCCGAGTGTCTGACCGGCGACGCCCTGCACAGCCTGCGTTGTGACTGCGGCTCGCAGCGCGATGCCGCGCTCAAGGCGATCGCGGACGCGGGCCGGGGGGTGCTGGTCTACCTCCGCCAGGAGGGGCGCGGCATCGGCCTGCTCAACAAGATCCGTGCCTACCGCCTGCAGGACGAAGGGGCGGACACGGTCGAGGCCAACGAGCAGCTCGGCTTCGCGCCCGACCTGCGCGACTACGGCATCGGCGCGCAGATCCTCGCCGATCTGGGGGTCCGGAAGTTGCGCCTGTTGACCAACAACCCCCGCAAGGTGGCAGCGCTGCAGGGCTACGGCATGGAGATCGTCGAGCGGGTGCCGCTCCACGCCGGCCAGAACCCCTACAACGAGCGCTACCTCGACACCAAGATCGCGAAGCTGGGCCACCTGGCGGACTGAGCCACAACGCTGTCGGACTTCTGGGGACCCGCGCCGGGCTCGGCTGTGCTTCACTGGGGTCAGAGGAGACATCTGTGTCCCCGGGCCGGGCCTCGCGTGGGGTGAGCGGCACGAGGCCCGCCCCTGAACGTCGCACTCCGGACGGGGGTTGACTCATGATGCCGTTCGAGGACCGCCGCGAAGCCGGCCGCGCGCTCGCCGGGCGCCTCGGCGCCTATGCGGGCCGACGAGACGTGATCGTCCTGGGATTGCCGCGGGGCGGCGTGCCGGTGGCGGCGGAGGTCGCGCGCGCGCTGCACGCGCCGCTCGACGTGCTGGTGGTCCGCAAGCTCGGCGTACCCGGCCACGAGGAGCTGGCGCTGGGCGCGGTCGCCAGTGGGGGGTTCTGCGTGCTCAACGACTCGATCGTGCGCGACCTGGGCCTCGGCGAGGCGACGATCGAGCGGGTCGCGCGCACCGAGGGCGCCGAGCTCGCGCGCCGCGAGCGGGTGTTCCGGGGCGACCGCCCGGCGCCGGACGTCGGCGCGAAGATCGTGGTGCTGGTCGACGACGGCATCGCGACCGGCGCCACCATGCGTTCGGCGGTGGCGGCGCTCCGCGGCGCTCCGCCCGGGCGCTCCCCCGCCCGCCTGGTGGTAGCGACGCCGGTCGCCGCCCCGGATGCGGCGGAAGCGCTGCGCCGCGAAGCCGACGAGGTGGTGTGCCTCGGCACGCCCCCCGACTTCCTGGCCGTGGGCCGCTGGTACCGCGACTTCCCCCAGACCTCCGACGCCGAGGTGCGGGAGTCGCTGGCGGCGGCCGCGGAGCGTGAGCGGGCCGAGCGCGAGCGTGCAGCTAGCGAAGGCGCGCGACGCGGCCGGGAGGGTTCGTCGTGAACGGGTCGGTGACGGACGTGCCGTCCTTCGAGGTGATGGTCGCGACCGGCGGCGGGCGTCCAGCCCGGACACCCTCCACGTGGCCGGCATCGGGCGCAAGGCGGCCCGCCTCCGGCCGCGGTTGGTGGTGAAGGGGTGAGCACGGCGTGCGGGGGGCGACCGGCGAGGCTCGCGCGCCGGCGGGGCGCGCCGCCGCGCTCCCGCGAGCGTCCGGCCCCCTAGCTGCGCGGGCGCCGGTCCGCCGGCAGCGCGCCGCTCTCCACGAGGGCGGCCAGGCGCAACACCTCGTGGTGCCGCCCGGAGAACACCGGCGTGCGGTACCCGACGCGCTGCAACGTCTCGCGCAGGTAGCGATCGGTTGCGAGCGCGTCGACGTAGGGACCGACGGTGGCCGCCATGACCAAGTCGGTCAGGTCGCTGGGCCGCGGGCCGCGGTCGCGGTCGAGCGAGCGGAACGCC
>CAZTTB010000115.1:0-5914 GCA_964616005.1 uncultured bacterium
CAGACCTTCGTGCGCGCTTGGGGGCCGAAGGTGCGCGATTGGCTGGAGACGCGGCGCGGCGGACCGCTCGTCAGCGCGCTGAGCCGGCGGGCGATGCGCCGCTGGAGCGTCTCGGCGATCCTGATGGCGGCCCTGCTCGGTGGCGGCGCGTTCCTCGCCCACGGCACCGCGCGCGGCCTGTTCATCGCCGGGGCCGCGCTGGCCGTGGGCCTGGCCATCACGGCGGCCATCAGCCTGCCGGCCTGGCGCGAGGAGGTCGCACCCGAGATCTACGGCTGGAACGGCTTCAAGCGCACCCTGACCGATTACACACGCATGAAGGACGCTCCGCTCGACTTCTTCGGGCTGTGGGACGTCTACTACTGCTACGCCGCCGCGCTCGGCGTCTCCGACCGTTACCTCAAGACGCTCGCTCGCGCCGCGCCGCTGGCGGGCGCCGATCAGGGCGCCATGGTGAGCCGGGGCGCCTGGCTCGGCGCCCACGCCGGAAGCGGGATCACCGATCTGGCCTCCATGTCGGCACAGATCCAATCGCTCTCCAGCGCGCTGGCATCAGCGTCCGCGTCGGCGTCGTCGGGCGGCTCGTCCTCCGGCGGGGGCGGCGGCGGCGGGGGCGGCGGCAGCTCGGGCGGACGCTGACGCCGAGCCGATCCTCCGGCCGGGCGCCGTGGGGGTCCCGAGCATCGTCGCGGTACGATCGGCGGCGTGCCGCGCGGCGCGGAGTCCCGTGGCACGGAAGGAGACCGACATGAGCGCTGTTCGAAGCGTGCGCAGCGTCGGCCTGGGGCCGCGCGGGAGCGCCGTGTGGGGCGCCTCGCTGGCCGGGCTCGCTGTGGTGTTCGGGGCGTTCGGCGTGCATGCGCTCGCTCCGCTGCTGGGTACCGAGCGCATGGGCGTGTGGGAGACGGCGGTCCGCTTCCAGATGTACCACGCCCTGGGGTTGTTGCTGATCGCTGCACTGCCCCGCAGCAGTCGGCTGGCAGCGCTCTCGCTGTTGGTGGGCTCGCTGATCTTCTCCGGCAGCCTCTACCTGCTGGTACTGACCGGCGTCACCGTGCTGGGTGCCGTCACACCGCTCGGAGGTCTGTTGCAGATCGTGGGCTGGGCGCTCCTGGCCGTGAGCCTGGCACGCCGCACGGACGACGCGGCGGCCGGCTGAGGGCCGCCTCCGGGCACACTCAGCCGTCGGCCGTCGGTAGCGTGGCCTCGACCGCCTCGAGCGTCGCGCCCCGGACGATGCTGCGGTAGACGTCGAAGGAGCGCTTGGGCGTACGACCCTGCGTGGTGCGATCGAGGTGCACCAGACCGAAGCGCTTGCTGAACCCCTCGGCCCATTCGAAGTTGTCCACCAGCGTCCACGCGAAGTAGCCGCGAACGTCGCAGCCGGCCTCCAGCGCCGCCTGCAGGGCGCGGAGGTGGCGGACCAGGTAGCGGGCGCGCGCCTCGTCCTCCACCCGTCCCTCCGCGTCGGGAACGTCCTGGAAGGCCGCGCCGTTCTCGGTGATCACGACCGGAGGATTGCCGTAGCGATCCCGAAGCTCGACCAGCTGCCCGACCAGCGCATCGGGCGCGACCTCCCAGCCCATGGCGGTGGTCTCGGCGCCGGCCGGCGGGTCGACCTGCTCGAGCCCCACCAGGCTCGTCTCGCTGGCCCGCACCCAGGCGCGACTGTAGAAGTTGACGCCCAGCACGTCGATAGGCTGCCGGATGAGCCGGAAGTCGTCGGGATCGGCGATCCCCTCGAGCAGCCAGGCGGCCGCGTCCGGGTAACTCCCCAGCAGGAGTGGATCGAGGGTAGCCCGGTTCCACACGGCGTCGAGCAGCGCCGCGGCGCGCACGTGCTCCTCTCCGTCCTCCGCAGGCAGCACCGGCTGCAGATTCACGATGGTCCCCAGGGTGAACGCGGCGTCGATGTCACGCAGCCGCGCCAGGCCCGCTCCGGCCGCCAGGTTCTGGTGGTGGAGGGCCGCGGCGAACGCCGCCGGATCGCTCACGCCGGGCGCGTGGACGCCGAGCAGGTGCCCGAGCACCGCATGGACGTTGGGCTCGTTGAGCATCAGCAGGTGGTGGACCCGATCGCCGAGATGCTCGGCCACCGCAGCGGCGTAGTCGACGAAGTAGTGCACCGTGTCGCGCGCCGCCCAGCCCCCGCGATCCTGCAGCGCCTGAGGCAGGTCCCAATGGTACAGACACAGCCACGGCTCGATGCCGCGCGCCAGCGAACCATCCACCAGGCGCTCGTAGGGGTCGAGCCCCGCCCGACGGAGGCGGCCGCCTCCGTCGGGGAACAGGCGCGTCCAGGCGGTCGAGAACCGGTAGGCGCCCACCCCGAGCCGGGCCATCAGGTCGAGGTCCTCGTCGAGACGCGCCAGATGGTCGCAGGCCTCGTCGCCGTTGCTGCCGTCGACGATGCGGCCGGGAACGTGCGCGAACGTGTCCCAGATGCTCAGGCCCTTGCCGTCGCCCACCGCACCCTCGATCTGGTACGCGGCGGTCGACACACCCCATGTGAACTCGGACGGGAATGCTGCCACGCGGCCCCCTCTCGTCGAGCAACCACCCCACTGTACCAGCGCTGGGGGGGTTCCGTCCGGCGCGTGGAACGGCGGCCTGGAGGGCACGGGCCGCCACCGGCACGGGGTACGATGGCGCCCATGGCGCCGCCTCGAACCACCCGGGTGTCGATGGTGTTGGCGGTCGCGATCGCCGCGGTCAGCCTGGCCGCGGTGTTCATACGGTTGGCCGACGCTCCGGGCGTGGTGATCGCCCTGTACCGGATGGTCCTCGCCTCGCTGGTGATGGTGCCGCTGGCGGTTCGCGGACTCCGGCGCACGCCGCTCACCGGCCGCAACCTGCTGTGGACGGCGGCGGCCGGCGTGCTGCTCGGCATCCACTTCGCCACCTGGATCACCTCGCTGAACCTCACGTCGGTCGCGGCGAGCGTCACCCTGGTCGCCACCTCGCCACTGTGGGTGGCGCTGTTCGCGTGGTTGTTCAGCGGCCGCGCACCCAGCTTCTCGGTCCTCATCGGCGTGGTGCTGGCCGTCGGCGGTGCCGCCGTCATCGGTTTCGGCGACCTCGGTGGCGGGACCGCGCCGCTGCTGGGCGACGGCCTGGCGTTGGTCGGCGCGGCCAGCGCAGCAGGCTACCTGTTGCTCGGACGCACGGTGCAGCGCTCTGGAGTGGGGCTCGACGCCTACGCCGGCGTCGCCTACGCCGTGGCCGCGCTGGTGCTGCTGCCCCTGCCCGCCCTCCTGGCAGTGCCGTACTTCGGCTACTCGACCTCCAGCCTGGCGTGGATCGCGCTTCTCGCGCTGGTACCGCAGCTGGTCGGGCACAACGGGATCAACTACGCCATGCGGCACCTCGACCCCACGCTGGTGGCGACCACCACCCTGCTCGAGCCGGTAGGGTCCACCCTGCTGGCCCTGGCCGTCTTCGGAGAGGTTCCCTCGACGTTGACGGTGGTCGGCGCCGGCATCCTGCTGGCAGGTGTGGTGTTCACCGTGCGTTCCAACGAGCATACCTCCGGCGACGCCATCCCACCGGAGATCCCGGGGGTCTGAGATCGTCGCCCGGCGCCCCCGGGCTACGGCGCCCGCTGTGGCTGACTTCTCGTCCGTGACGTCTTTTCTCGACGCGTCGGGAAGCTCCGCTCGCAACCTTGGACCCCATGCAAGACCCCCCCGAATCTGCTAGAATGCCGTACGTGGATGTGCTCGTCGGAGCCACGTATGTTCTGGGGCGAGCCCCCCACACCCATTACTCCTACAATCTGTCGAACCCGGTGCCGCTGTAGTCGGCGGCCGCGCAAGCTTGGACGGACCCTGAGAGAAGGGAGCAGGCAACGTTGAAAGATCAATCCAAGACCTTCAAGAGTGGTGACCAGGTGGTCCTCCCGCCGTACGGCGTCGGCATCGTTTCGGGAACGACCGTGCGCACGATCGCCGGAGCGGACCTCGACTACTACGAGGTCGAGTTCCCCAACGGCACGTCGCGCGCCTACGTTCCGGTGCACGCGCCCCAGGAGGCGGGACTGCGCCCCGCACTCACCAGCGAAGAGGTCCAGAGCGTCCTGGAGCGGCTCAACAACGGACGCATCACGCTGCCCAAGCAGTGGGCGGCGCGCCACCGCAAGGTGACGGACATCCTGACGAGCGGCGACCCCTACCAGATCGCCACGCTCGCCAGCGAGCTGCGTCGCTGGGATCTCGAACGCGGCCTCCCCGATCTCGACCGCCAGGCCTACCGGCGGGCCCTGCGCTTGCTGGCCGGCGAGATCAGCGCGGTTCTGTCCATCAGCGTGCAGGAAGCACGCGCCATGATGGACGCGGGCGAAGACGACGAGCTGAACTAGGGGACGCGCGGCGGCCAACGGCCGCGCTTCTCACGCGGGCCGGGGTGTCTCCCCGGCCCTTGGCGTGGTGGCCTCGGGGCGCCGCCCGCCGTGGGGAGGTGCTGTGGGAACACGCGACTGGATGGAGCGGCGCGCCGGCGGCGCCGCTGCGCTATACGACGACGTCGTCGGCCGCCTGGACCGGCTGGCACTGGCGGCGGCGAGACGCGACCTGCTCCAGGACGTGACGGGCGCGGTGCTCGAGCTCGGCTGCGGGACCGGCAGCGGCTTCGGGCTGTACCCGGCCACGGCGCGCGTCACCGCGGTGGAACCGGAACCGGCCTTCCGACCCATAGCGGCCAGCCGCGCCCACGCGGCCGCTGCCGAGGTCAGCGTGCTGCCCGGCGACGCCCACGACCTGTCCTTCCCCGACGACTCCTTCGACATCGTGGTGGCCGAGCTGATGCTGTGCAGCGTCGCCCGTCCCGACGTGGCCCTACGTGAAGCCCGGCGCGTTCTGCGCCCGGGCGGCTCACTGCGGCTGCTGGAGCACGTGCGCCACCGCCGCCCCGTCATCGGACGCATACAGGACGCCTTCGATCCGCTCTGGAACGCCGTCGAGGGACGCGGCTGCCACATCGGTCGCGACACCCCGCGCGCCGTCGAGGCGGCAGGCTTCCACCTCGAGCGCGTCGCGACGGTGCCGTTGCCCGCCTACGTCGACTGGTTCTTCCCGATCGTGACGGTGCACGCCCGCAAGTCGTGACGCCCGGCCGCCGAGTCGGCGGCCGGGGCGGTGCCTGGGGCCGCTAGCGTGGTGCGCCGAGCCAGCGCAGCGCGATGGCATAGGCGGCGTAGTCGTCGATGGGGCGACCCGGGGCGCGCATGCCGCGAGGCAGGAGCCGCGACAGGCCTCTCGGCGGATGATCGCGGAAGTACAGCTCGCGTGCCGCCAGCGTGGTCCCGCTCTCGTCGACCAGCGTGGGCTCGAGCCCGCGCGCGCGCAGCCGTTCCACCACCGCGCCGCTGCCGGTACCGTCCCCAACAAGGACGACCCCATCGGGTGGCAGCTCGAGGCGCTCGAGGTCGTCAGCAGCGAGGACGGCCAGGCGCTCCACGGTGCCGTCGCGACGCACCCAGGCCGCGCCCAGGTTGTGCCCCGGGTCGAGCGCCAGCACCACGCCCTCCCACCGGTTGCCGCCGACCGCCCCGCCGGGCGCGCTCGCTCGCATCCCCGACAGGGTAACAGTCCCAAGCGAACGGGGGCCGGCGCACGCGCCGGCCCCCGCGAGATATCAGGTCTCCCCGATCAGGCCTCGGGGCGCTTCTCCTGGTCAGAGGCCGGCCGAGCCGGCGCCTGGGCCACGGTGCCGCCGGCCTGCTCGCTCTTCTCGAGCATGGTCTTGTCGGCCACGCGGGTGTGCCGGATGGCGTCCAACCCGGTGCCGGCAGGGATGAGCCGGCCCAGGATGACGTTCTCCTTGAGCCCGACCAGGTTGTCGGCCTTGCCCGACACCGCCGCCTCGGTCAGCACGTGGGTGGTGTGCTGGAAGCTCGCCGCCGACAGCCAGCTCTTGG
>CAZTTB010000116.1:0-5793 GCA_964616005.1 uncultured bacterium
TCTCCAGCCGGTTGGGCGCGCCGGCGACCACCACGTTGCTCTCCACCTCGGCGAACGACCGGAGCGTGGAGGGGAGGGTGATGCGGCCGGCCGAGTCGAGCTTGGCCTTGGCGGCGCCGGAGTAGAAGAAGCGCACGAAGTTGCGCGCTTCCGGGTCGGTCAGGGGGAGCTCGGTGAGGCGGGTCTCGATGCGCTGCCAGGCGGCCAGCGGGAAGACGTAGAGGCACCCTTCCATGCCGCGGGTGACGACCATGCCGTCCTCCACGAAATCGCGGAAGGCGGGCGGCACGATCACCCGTCCCTTGTCGTCGACCGCGTACTGGAATTCCCCGAACGGCATGCCCTGGTCGCTCCTCGTCCCACGTGGATGGGGTGCATCCACCGCCTCGATCGGCGTTGGACGATTCTACCACACTTTCCCACGTTCTCCCACCGTATTTCACTGTTTCACCATGATCACGGAGATGCGTCCCACAAGGCCCCCACTCGGGCGTTGCGCCGGTCGGGCCCGCCCCCTGAACTCCCACCTCACTGCGGTTGGGCGGGAGCGGCCGGGGCGCTGTCGCAGCGTGGGACGTGTGGGGGTGGAACGGGGCAAGATCGACACCGCGGGGAACGACGCAAGGAGAAGGGGCGACCCCGAAGGGTCGCCCCGTGGCAGGTGGGCCTGTAAGCCGGGTTCTGTGATCCGCCGGCCGTTCGCCTGAGCGGCGGCGCGGCGGGCCTCTGGCCATCTATCTGGGACGCGCGTCGCCGCGCGCCTCGAGCGGTCAACCCGGAGATTATGACGAGCCGGGCAGGCTCTCTCTCCCTATCGGACCTTGCACCGGGTGGGGTTTACCTAGCTACCCCTGTTGCCAGGGGCACTGGTGCGCTCTTACCGCACCGTTTCACCCTTGCTGCGCGCCGCCGGGCCTCGAGGGCCCGACCGGTGCGAAGCGGTCTGCTCTCTGTTGCACGTGCCGTCGCCTTACGCGCCCAGCCGTTAGCTGGCACCCTGCCCTGTGGTGCCCGGACTTTCCTCAAGGAACCCTCTCGGGCTCCCCGCGGCCAGACAGCCCACACTGCGAAGGAAGATCTTAGCACGCCCGGGCCCGCTGGCGGGTCCGGAGCGCGCCCGTATACTCGCGACGAGGAGGGCTACGTCATGACGCTGAGCTCGATGAGCACGCGGGCCTTGCCCGTCGACCGCTGCCCCATCGCACGCGGCGCACCGCCCCGCGTGTACGCGGGCCGGGGTTGTTCCGACGACGGAGCCGGCAGGTGAGCGGGATGGGGCGCTTCCTGGCCAGCGTGTGGGAGCAACTGCAGCAGAGCCTGCTGCACGCCCTCGGGCCGTTCGGCCCCCAGGGTGTGGCGAGCGGCGGAGCCCTGGCGACACTGGCCACCCGGCTCATCGTGGCGCTGCTCCTGCTGGTGCTCTTCGGAGCGGCGTACGCCGTCCTGGCGCGCGTCATGGGGTCGACGGGACGGCGCCTGCGCGTGCCCGTCGATCTGGTCCGGATGCTGCGGCGGGCCTTGGCCTACGCGGTGACGCTGCTGGCGCTGCTGGCGGTGATGGCCCAGTTCGGCGTCGACGCCGCCGTCCTCGGGCGCGTCGCCACGGCCGCGCTGTTCGCGCTGGTCTACTATGCCGCCTGGTTGGCGGCGCAGCGCCTGCTGGGCAACGCCACCAGCCGCGCCGGGCTCGATCCGTCCCTGGTCCAGCTGCTGCGCAACGTGGCGGGCGTGGTCATCGCGGCGCTTGCCGTGGTCACCGTGATGGACCAGTTCGGGGTCGACGTGCTGGGCGTGGTGACCGCCCTGGGCGTGGTCGGGATCGCCGTGGGCTTCGCCGCCCAGGACACCCTCTCGAACTTCATCTCGGGCGTAACGCTGCTGGTCGAGCGCCCCTTCCAGATCGGGGACTGGGTCGAGCTGGCGGGGAAGGTGGGCCGGGTCGATCGGATCAGCCTGCGCACCACCCGGGTGGTGACGCGCGACAACGTCCACAGCTCGATCCCGAACGCCAAGGTGGCATCGGCGGAGATCGTGAACCTGTCCGCGGGGGGTCCGCTGCGGCTGCGCATCCCGGTGGGGATCGCCTACAAGGAGTCGGCGCGGGCGGCGCGCGAGGTGCTGATGCCGGTGCTCGGACGGCATCCCCAGGTGCTCCACGATCCACCGCACGTTCCTTCGGTGCTGGTCGAGGAGCTGGGCGCGTCGTCGGTGAACCTGGTGATGCGTGCCTGGATCGGGCCGGAGACGATCGAGGTGGAGCCGGTGGTGAGCGCGAGCCTGCTGGAGAGCGCCAAGGAAGCGCTCGACGCCGCCGGCATCCAGATCCCGTTCCCGCATCTGCAGCTCTTCATCGACGAAGCACGCGGGCTCGAGCCGCTGGCCGAGCGTATGCGGAGCTGAACGCCGAGCGCGCCCGCTCCTCGATCCCGGTCGTTGCGGTCGTCGCCGACGGGCGACGGACCCGGGATCAGAACAGGATACGGGTCCAGTCGAGGTCGTCGAGCGGTTGGAAGATGTCCACGTACTCGAGCAGGATGCCGGCCGACTGGTTCTTGAACATGGCGCACTCCACGTGCTTGCCGGTGCGCTTGATGCTCTCGACCAGTTCCACGTAGTCGCCGTCGCCCGAGACCAGCAGGGCCGAATCGTAGGCGTCCTGGTAGGCGAGCGACAGCGCCTCCACGGCCAGCGCCACGTCGATGCCCTTCTCCACCAGCGAGCCGTCCTGCCTGCGGTGCAGCCGACCCAGCCGAACGGTGACGTAGGGGATGCGCCGCAACGACTCGAAGAAGCGCTGCTGGCCGTCGCGAAGGTCCTCGTCGTAGTCGTCGGTGAGGGTGGCGTTGTAGTAGTAGGTGCGGAACAGCGGCCGCTCGCGTCGCAGCTGCTCGATGAACTCGGACATGTTGACGCGGGTGTTCTGCAGGTTCTCGCGCATGCCGTTGTAGAGGTTGCTGCCGTCGATGAAGATGGCCACGCGCTCGTCGGTCGGCGTGATGCGATACGGCTCGTCGGTCCCCGCCGCCGCACTAGCGGTGCGCCGGCCACCCTGATTCCGTCCCCTCGCGTATCGCGTGCTCATGGTCGAGTCCAGGCCGCTGTCGTGCCGTGATCGGGCCGGGCCTAGTGTAACCGGCGTCGCCGATTCTGGCTAGGGGCCCTCGCCGGCTCCCTGGGAGCGGGCCCGTATACTGCCGGCATGCAACCCGTCACCCATGTCGCCAGCTTCGATCTCGATCACACCCGTGTGCGCGCCCCGTACGTCCGCCATGCGGGTCGCTACCAGGGGCCGCGGGGCGACGTGGTCTCGAAGTTCGACCTGCGACTGGTGCAGCCCAACCGAGCCGAGGTCCCCACGGCCGCGCTGCACACCATGGAGCACCTGCTGGCCGGCTACCTCCGCGACCGGCTGAGCGCCACCATCGTCGACGCCAGCCCGATGGGCTGCCGCACCGGCTTCTACCTCACGGTGATGGGGGAGCCCGACATCGAGCAGGTCCGGGCGGCCTTCGAGGCGGCGCTCGGCGACGTGACGCGCCACGACGGGCCGATCCCCGGCTGCAGCGAGCGGCGGTGTGGCAACTGGCGCGACCACTCGCTTCCGGGCGCGCAGGCGTGGGCGGAAAGTGTGCTCCAGACGGAGATCGTCGTTCAGGAGACGATCCCGTTGGAGGACGACGGCTAGCGCAGGGTGGGATCGACGGGGGCCGGCAACGTAGCGCTCATCAAGACTCTCATGAGAACGGGTTGCATAATGCCCTCCATGGAGCGCAGACCCCTCATCTTGATCGTCGAAGACGAAAAGGAGATCGCCAAGTTCATCGACCTGGAGTTGCAGGCCGAGAGCTACGACACCGTGGTCACCTACGACGGAGTCACCGGCCTCTCCAAGTTCCGTGAGCTCAACCCCGATCTCGTGGTGCTCGACCTGATGTTGCCGGTGCTCGACGGCCTGGAAGTGGCTCGCCGCATCCGCAAGACCAGCAATACCCCGATCATCATCCTCACGGCCAAGGACTCGGTCGACGACAAGGTCACCGGGCTGGACTCCGGAGCGGACGACTACCTGGTCAAGCCGTTCAGCATCGAAGAGCTGCTCGCCCGCGTGCGCGCCCACCTGCGGCGCGTGAACCCCGCCGTCACCGGGGAGGTCCGCGTCGCCGATCTGGTGATGAACCTGGACGGCCGCGAGGTGTTCCGCGATGGTCGCCGTATCGAGTTGTCGGCCAAGGAGTTCGAGCTGCTCGAGCTCTTCGCGCGCAACCCCGGCAAGGTGTTCAACCGTTTCGAGATCGAGGAGAAGGTATGGCCGGAGTACACCGGGGGCAGCAACGTGGTCGACGTCTACGTCGGCTACCTCCGCCGGAAGCTCGAGAAGGAAGGAGAACGGCGCCTGATCCACACCGTGCGCGGCGTGGGTTACGTGCTGCGTGAGGAATAGGTTGAGCATGTCCCTGCGCCTCCGGTTGACGCTGTTCTTCAGCGTCTTCATCGCGCTGATCCTGTCCGCGGTGGCGGTGTCGGTGTACATCCTCACCGAGCGTTCGTTGACCTCGGCGCTGGAGGACAGGGCCCAACAGGCGCTCTCCGACCTCACCAGCGGTACGGTGCCGGTGCGCGAGGGGCTGCAGAAGCTGCCCAGTGACGCGTATTATCAAATCATCTTGTTGGGCTCGGCCAACACCGTCCCCGATACCCCGGCGGGCATCCGCGACGGCTTCCCCTACCGCCCCTCGGACTACCCCCGCCCCAACCCCACCGACGACTCGCTGGTCGGGTTGATGCCCGACTCGGCGCTCGCCGATCTGCTGAGCAACGGACACGTCACCTCGGTGGTATCGCTCTCCGGGGGGGAGCAGCTGACGGTGCTGGCGGAGCTCGGGACGCTCTACTTCCCGGCGCAATCCCGCACCTTCGAGGCAGTGACGTTCGTGGGCATCCCGTCCAGCACGGTGGCCCGCACCCTGGACCAGCTCGCCCGCAACCTGGTCCTGACGGTGCTGCTCGCCTTCCTGGCATTCGGGGCAGGGGTGTGGCTGCTGTCGAGCCGCGCGCTACAGCCCTTGAAACGAGTCACGGCAGCCGCTGCGCGCGTGTCCGGGCGCGACCTGTCGCAGCGCGTCCCGACGCCCAGCAGCCGCGACGAGATCCGGGAGATGGCGGTCACCATCAACAACATGCTCGACCGCTTGCAGGAGTCGTTCGAGACGCAGCGGCGCTTCACCGCCGATGCCAGCCACGAGCTCCGCACGCCGGTCACGGCCATCGTCGGTCACGCCAACTATCTGTTGCGGCGCACCCACCCGACCGAGGAACAGGGCGACTCGCTCACCGTCATCCGGCGCGAGGCGGAGCGCATGGCGAAGCTCGTGAACGATCTGCTCGAGCTCGCCCGCGCCGACGCCGGCTTCTCCATCCAGCTCGAGCCCATGAACCTGATCGAGGTGCTCGAGGCCGTTCACATGGAGGTTGCACCGGTCGCCGGCGACACCGTGATCGAGGTCGATGCCGCGGTGCCGGTGCTGGAGGTGCGCGGCGACCAGACCCGCCTCAAGCAGGTGGTGCTGAACCTCATCCACAACGCCATCAACGCCGGCGCCAAGCACATCACCGTGGGCGTCTCGCGCTCCCAGAAGGAGGTGTGCCTGGAGATCCTCGACGACGGCCCGGGCATCCCTCCGGACGCCATCCCGCACCTGTTCGAACGCTTCTACCGAGTGGACGGCGCGCGCAGCGGGCGCGGCAACGGCTCGGGCCTGGGACTGGCCATCGTGCGCTGGATCGTCCAGCAGC
>CAZTTB010000117.1:0-2019 GCA_964616005.1 uncultured bacterium
GCCCAGTACACGACGCCGGCGGTCCAGCCGTGGTCGGCGGCCGGGATCGACACGCCGATAACGTTCTTGTCCTGGGCGAACGCCAACGTCGTCAGACCCAGGGCCAGCACTACGATCACGTGGATGATGCGCTTCATACGTCCTCCTAAGAACGTGTGGGGTGGTGCGGGCCCTTGCCCGCCCGTCGTCGCCGAGCTAGAACTGATCCTCACCCCCCTCTACTGGGTCCGGCGGCCGCGTTGCAGGAACGCCACGAGGATGATCACGACGCCCTGGACCGCGGCGTTGAGGTAGACGCTGATGATGCTCGTAAGGTTGAGCACGTTGCCGATGGTGGAGAGAAGGATCGCTCCGACGACGGTACCTGACACGGTCCCGAAGCCGCCCTTGAGGGCAGTCCCGCCGATGATCACGGCGGCGATGGCCTCCAACTCCCACAGCAAGCCCGTCGAAGGACTCGCCGAGCCCAGCCTGGGCACGTAGAGGATGGTGGCCACCGCCACGCACACCCCCTGGATGACGTAGGTGAGGATCTTCTCGCGGTCGACACGCAGAGCTGCGAAGCGAGCTACCTGCTCGTTCGAGCCGATCGCCTGCACGTGCCTGCCGTAGGCGGTGCGGTTGAGGAGCAACCCGCCCAGGGCCGCCATGGCGAGGAAGACCCAGATGGGGATCGGGACGCCCAGCAGGCTGCCGTAGTAGACGTGGCTGTAGACGTCGCTGACATCGAGCTTCAGGGTGATGGCGCCGCCCTCGGAGAGGTAGGTGAGCACCGACCGGAAGATCCCGAGGGTGCCGAGGGTGACGATGAAGGGCTCGATGCGTCCTTTGGTGATGGCGAGGCCATGGCCGAGCCCGAAGAGGCCGCCCAGGACCACCACGAATACGACCCCTAAGGCGATGGTGAGCCATCCGCTGCCGAACGTTGGGGACAGCGCGTTCATGAACAGGATCATCGAACCGGCCAGCAAGGCGGCCATCGATCCCACCGACAGATCGATGCCGCCAGCGATGATCACGAACGTCCCACCGACCGCGATGACACCGATGAACGACGTGCGCGTCAGCACGTTGAAGATGTTCCCGAGGGTCAAGAAGCTGGGGTTGAGGATTGTGGCGAGCGCGACGACCGCGGCCAATCCGATGAGGGGGCCGAGACCCCCCAGCCGGAGGCGAGGGCGCCGGGGTCGGCTCGTATGGGCGGTGGATTCAGGCTGCATGGCTCCCCTTGACTCCGGTGGCGTAGGCGATGATCTCCGGTTCGTTGAGCGCGTCTCCGTCGAGTCTCCCGGTCACCCGCCCACCCCGCATGACGACGAGGCGATGCGCGATGCCGATGAGCTCGATCAGTTCGGAGGACACCACGATGATCCCCAGCCCGCGGGAGGCGAGCTGCTGGATGAGGGTGTAGATCTCCTGCTTGGCGCCGACGTCAACGCCTCGGGTGGGTTCATCCAGGATCAGGATGCGCGGCTCGGTGTGGAGAACTTTGGCGAGCGCCAGCTTCTGCTGGTTTCCGCCCGACAGCGTCCCGGCGATCGCGTCCAAGCTGCCGGCGCGGATGTTGTAGTCGCGCACCGCCCTCTCCAAAGCCCGACGCTCCCGATCCGGCCGCAGTAGGGGATCTGCGTAGCGGCGCAGGGCCATCAAGGTCAGGTTGGGAGCGAGCCGCAGCGTGGTGTGCAGCCCCTTGCCCTTCCGGTCCTCACTCAGGTAGACGATGCCGGCGCCGACCGCGTCGGCGGGATGCCGCAGGCGAAGGCCATGGCCATCGAGCTCGAAGTGCCCGTCGATGCGCCGCCGCAGGCCGAGGATGCCCTCGAACAGCTCGGTCCGGCCGGCGCCCACCAGGCCAGCGAAGCCGAGGATCTCGCCACGGCGCAGATCGAAGCTCACGTTCTCGGCCCATCCGGCCACACTCACGTCGTGAACGCGCCACAGCACATCGCCGGCGTCCTGGAGGCGTTTCTCGGGGAACATGGCGGCGATCTCCCGGCCCACCATGAGGTTGGCGAGCTG
>CAZTTB010000117.1:2119-5570 GCA_964616005.1 uncultured bacterium
ACGGTGAGATCATCCACCAGGTTGAGCTCCTGGTGGATGAGCACCACGCCTTCCGCCTCGGCCTCGCGTTGATCACGGAAGTGGCTGGGTGCGCCGTTCAGGAGCACGCGTCCGCTTGATGCGACGAGGTAGCCTCCGAGGATCTTCATGAGGGTGCTCTTGCCGGCACCGTTCTCGCCGACCAGAGCGTGGATCTCACCAGCCTCGACCGAGAATCCCACGTCGTCCAGGACGGGGCCTGCCCCGAAGTCCTTGCCGATGCCCTCGAAGCGTATCGAGATCACGCTATGCCATTCCTAGCGGACGCGGACGCCTTGGCGCCCGCGTACCTCGTGGATGGATTCAGGCTACGTGGGCCCAATGGGACTGTCAAGAGCCCGGAGTCCCGTCCTGCACAGGACAAATGTCCTATCGAGCGGTTGGCCTACCGGGAAGCCTAGGGAAGGCCCCACCCCGGGGGTAGCGACACGGCCACTTCGAGATGCGTGAGGTCGAGCTGGGCCTGGCCGCCGCTCGAGGCCGACGCCTGTAGCGCGACTCCGAGGCGGAACGACCCGCTCTGGATCCGGGTGAAGGCCTCTGCATGGTGTTGAGCGTCGAGTTGGAAGGCTCCGGTCACCGTCGTCGACAGGGTCGCAGGCAGCGTGGGGATGGTGACCTGCGCCACCTCGTAGCCGCTCTGGAAGATGTCGGTCTCCGAGGCGGGGGCGATGAAGAGCGTGGCCGTGCCCGGATCGATGTCGCTGTCCGGCGTGATGGTCACTGCGAAGTCCAGCGCCAGGCCGTCGATGGTCCGGATGGCGTCCGTCGGCACGCCCACATTGTTGAGGTCGACGAGGGTACCTGCGGTCGGCTGGCTGCTGTTGGGCGGCAGGTCGATGGTGGTCGTGCCACCCGTGTAGGGCACCGTCGTCTGGGTGGAGGCGGAATCGAGGAAGGGGATCAGGTCGGCTCGGACGGTTAGCGCGGTGTGCCTCGAGCAACCTGCGAGGAGGAGCGCCAGAGACGCCATGAGCGCAAGGGCGGCGAGCGTGCGGGCGAGAGGATGGGTCTGGGTCATCGTTGGCCTCCTCAGAACCCGAAGCCGAGCGAGGCGGCAACGCCGTAGGCCTGGTGGTCGGTGAAGGGGGACCGGTGCGAGGTGAGCGCGACGTCGAGGCCGACCGGGCCGGTCCGCACACCGGCCCCGACGCCGAGTCGGAGACCGTCCTGGTAGCCGGCTCCGGCCCGGACCGCGAAGGGGCCGAAACGCAACTCGGTGCCCATGTGGGCGGCGAAGCCGCCGGACAGATCGACCGTCCCGTCGGCAGCGAGTAGAAGATCCATGCCGGGAACGCCGAGGTTCGCTGCGGGGACGGCCAAGGCCACATCAGCGTCGACCGTCACGTGCCGTGCCCACTCGACCTGCTGCGACGTGCCGAGGCTGGTGCTGCTGCCGCTGGCCTGGTCGCCCTGGACCCGGGTCTGGTCGACGGTCCAGATCATCACGCCGAGGTGCCGGACGCTGGCACCGAGGGTCACCGTGCCGATCTCGCTCGGGACGGTGGCGGCAACGCCGAGCGCGGCCTGGGCGCCGTAGCCGACTGTCCCGTTCAGAAGGCCGCCCTGCGAGAGGGTGCCACTGTAGCTGTAGAGCACGTTACCGGTGTAGTTCCCGCTGCTGTCCTGCTCGGCTTGGATCTGACCTTTGAGATCCGCACTCGCCTTGGCGAGGCCGGCGATCGCGGAGCCACGCACGCCCGCGTAGAGGCGCCCGCCCCCCAGGACCGCGCTCGGGACCGGCAGCGGCAGTGCCGCCCCGACGTCGAGCGCCACCCCGGCCTCGGCATCGGCCTCGAGCGTTGCCGAAGCGCTGGCGCTGCCGGTCTCGAAGACCTTACGGGTATCGGTGCCCGGTTGGAAGCGGGCGTGCAGGGTGAGGTACGGGCGGACGCCGAACCTCAGCGGGCCCACGGCGCCGCCCACGGGCAGTTCGAGCCCGCCGTCGAAGCTGGTGGGGTCGGCCAGTCGCATGGTCGCGCCGCCCTCGAAGGTCACGCTCAAGCCGTTGGCATCGACGCCCACGGTGACGCGATCGGGGCTCGCCGCCGGGTTCAGCAGATACAGGCCCAAGGCGCTGCCCTGATCGAGCGTCGAAAGGGCGTCGAAGCCGGCGCTGTAGGGATCCCAGTAGTCCCGGGTGACGGCACTGAGGGCGCCGAGCGGAAGGGTGAGGCTGGTGCCCCCGTTGCCAGGGACGGCCGCGAACGCCGGATTCACGGAGGACGCGCTTGGGCCGGCCACGGCGACACCGCCCATGCCGAGCATGCGAGCGTCCTGCGCGAGCGCGGGAGAGACGGCCAACGCCGCGAGCAGGAGCGCGGCCAGCCACCGGCACCGCACGCCCCGCCGCTGCGAGGATGGGGAAGGGGGAGGAGCTCGGACCGTCATGACACGCCCTTTCCATGAGCAGGGTGCGATCCCATTTCAACCCGCCACGCTGCCGGGCGCCATGAAACGCTTCGCTTCCGGTGCGGCGTGCGGTGCGCCGTGCTATGCAAGAGCGAGCGCTCGTGTGGCGCATGCGAGGAGGATCCGTGGAGTTCACGCGCAGCTACACCACCGTCGACGCCCATGCAGCAGGGGAACCGCTGCGCATCGTGACGGGCGGGGTCCCCCCCATCCCGGGCGCGACCATCCTGGAGAAGCGCGGGTGGGTGCGCGACCACCTCGATCACGTGCGGCGCACGTTGTTGGGTGAGCCGCGTGGGCACGCCGACATGTACGGCTGCTACATCACCGAGCCGGTGAGCGCCGGTGCCGACGTCGGCGTCATCTTCATGCACAACGAGGGATACAGCGACATGTGCGGGCACGGTATCATCGCGCTGGCCACGGTGCTGGTGGAGCAAGGTACGGTCCCCAGGCGGGAGCCGGAGACACGCGTCGGACTCGACACGCCGGCGGGGTTCGTGGAAGCGTTCGTGGCGTGGGACGGACGCCGTGCGGGCCGGGTCCGGTTCACCAACGTGCCGTCGTTCCTCTATCTGCGCGATCTGACGGTTCGCATCCCCAGCGTCGGCGAGGTGCGCGTGGACGTGGCGTTCGGCGGCGCCTTCTACGCCTACCTCGATGCGGCGGAGGTCGGTCTGACGATGCAGCGCGATCCCCTCGAGCGGTTCAAGGTGGTCGGCGACGAGATCAAGCGCGCGGTCGTGGATGCCGTCGAGGTGGTGCATCCGCTCGAGCCCGAGCTGCGCGGTATCTACGGCACGATCTTCGCGGGTCCTCCGCGGCGCGCCGATGCCGACCAGGCGAACCTCTGCGTGTTCGCCGACCGGCAGGTGGACCGTTCGCCGACGGGGACGGGTACGGCGGGGAGGGTGGCGCAACTGGTCGCCCGCGGCGCGCTCGCCGTGGGCGACGTGCTGGCCAACGAGAGCGTGGCCGGCACGGTGTTCACGGGTCGGGC
>CAZTTB010000118.1:0-5544 GCA_964616005.1 uncultured bacterium
CTGGCGCGTAGGGCGCGTCCACCTTGTAGAGCACGTCGGCGACCTCGCTTCGCACCACGAAGCCGTGAGCGAAACCCGGAGGCACGAAGAGCTGATGCAGGGTGTCGTCGTTCAGGACGGCGCCGACCCATCGTCCGTAGGTCGGCGATCCCACGCGGACGTCCACGGCCACATCGAAGATCTCGCCGCGCGTGACCGACACCAGCTTCGCTTGGGCGTGAGGCGGACGCTGGAAGTGGAGCCCCCGGACCGTTCCCCGTTGCGAGCGGGAATGATTGTCCTGGACGAACTCGCAGGCGATGCCGGCGTCCTCGAAGGCATCGCGCCGGTAGCGTTCGAGGAAGAAGCCGCGCTCGTCGCGGTACACCCGAGGGGCGACGAGCTTGACCTCCGGGATGGCGAGCGGTGTCACGTCGATCACGTGCCGTAGCTTAACGCGTCTGCGTCAGGCACCGAGGCTCGCCTTCAACCCCCGCCATCGCGATACGTCGAGCGTGATGTCGTCGGGGAGCTCCACGCCCGCCTCGCGCTTGCTCCCCGGCCGCACGTCCGGTCGGCGCCGGCGGGCCAGCTCGAACGCGCTCTTGCGCTCGGTCGCGATGTGAAGGGTGTCGTAGGGGACATCGTCGAGATGGCGGAGCGCCAGAACGATGTCCGGCGCGATGACGTCGACGTAGTCTTGCGACGTGAACACGTCGGTGAAGGCGACCGGATAGGGCCAGGCACCGGGACGGAAGCTGGTACGGAGCACGAGGGTCCGTGGCAGCGTGCGCGCGACCTCCTCCGCCGCCAGCTTGCTCAGGGCGTAGTAGTTGCGGACCGGCCCCGGCGGATCGTCCTCGCGGTAGCCGTTCCCGAGTCGTCCCCCGTCGCCGTAGAACACGTAGTCCGTGGAGATGTGCACGAGCCGTGCGCCGGTCTCCCTCGCTGCGGCCACTACAGCGCGGGTGCCCGCGACGTTCACGTTCCAGCACTTGGACCGGTCACTCTCTGCGGCAAGGACGTCCGTATAGGCCGCGGCGTGCACGATGACGTCGGGACGGTACGCGCGCACGCGTTCGGCCACGCCGGCGGCGTCGAGCAGATCCAGTTCGCTGCGCGGCGGCGCGTCCATCCCGGGGAGCAACCTACGAAGCTCGGTCCCGAGGACGCCGCTTCCCCCCGTCAGGAGGATCCTGGGAGCGCTCACGATGGGGTCACGATGGGTCCCGGCTAACGGTGCGGGTAGGACCCGGCACCCCGGGACTCCGGCTGCGCGTCCGCCGTGCGGCTGGGTTGTGACGTCGACGGCTCGATCGTGGCGCGGGGAGCGGCGGGACTCGTGCTGCCTCGCGGAGGATGCTCCGTGGTGGGGTCCTCCGCGACCGCCGCGCGCAGGAACACGAACAGCACCATGGCGAAGAACGTCAGCACGAAGGCCACCGCCGTCACCACCGCGGACCGGCGGCTCACCGGCTGCTCCGGCACGGAGGCGGCGTTGAAGACCCCCGCCATGCTGGGCACCAGCTTGTCGGCGATGTCGATCAGAGGCGCCGTCTGCGAGACCTTGTCGTAGGCCTGGGTGGCGCTGTCGAGCTGGCGCTGGAGTTGCTGGGCCGTCTGTTGCTGCGTCGCGAGCGTGTTGCGGAGCTCGCTCGCCTGCTTGGAGAAACCGTCGAGCTGCTGGGTCACCGTCGCACGCTCGGCGACGTAGCCGGCCAGGTCCGCGGTCTGCTGCTGGAGCTGGGCCCGCGCCACCAGGGTCGCGAGGTCCTGGCCGCTAGCGCCCACGGTGCTCGGCACCGAGGCGATCGCCGCCGAGAGCTGCTGGGCCAGATCCGGCGAGAGGACGCCCTGGTCGCTCAGCGCCTGCATCTGTGCCGCGAGAGCTGCCGGCTTGCCGAGGCTGCGGGCGTCCACGACCGCCTGCAACAGGGCCTGCTGCGCTTTGGACGTGGCGATGTTGCGGTCGAGCTCGTCGAGCTTCTCCTGCGCGGTGGTGGTGCGCGTGTTCAGCGAGTCGAGCTGCGCCTGCAGCGAGCTGCGCTCGTCCTGCTTCTGGAAGCTCGCCCACTGCGCCTCGGCCCGATCGAGCGCGGCCGACAGGCTTCCGAGCTGGGCGTTCATGGTGGTGCGCACACCCCCGAGAGCGTTGCCGATCGAGGCGCGCGCGGCGTCGGCGCTCGCCTGGGCCCAGGCGTTGGCCAGGGCGGCGGCGCGCTCCGGGCTCGTCGCCGTCACCTCTTGCGAGACGATCAGGGGATCGCTGCCGCCGCCGGAGACCTTGGTCACCGTGGCGTTCTCGGCGAGCTGCTTCGGTCCGTAGTCGGGCGCCGTCGCGGGCGTCGCCTTCACGGCGCTGGACAGGACGCCGTGCGACAGCGCGACCGTCCGGTAGGCATCGAAGCCGATCTGCGTCACCGAGTTGACGTCGATCATGTCCTGCTGGAGCTGGCCGTTCTGGAGCGTCTGTCCCTGCACCTGGAGCGGCGCCACCCGGACCGTGGCGGTCGCCTGGTAGCGCTGCGGTTGCAGGTGCATGACGGCGAAGGCGATCACGGCCACGGCGACGGAGGCGCCGAGGATCCAGCGCAGCCCCCCCTTGAAGATGAGGTACAGCTCCCGCAGGGAGATCTCGTCCTGGGGCTCACCCACGGCGGCTCCCGCCCGGCTGGTGCAGCATCATGAATAGGGTCGTCATCGTCTTCTCCCAGGGCTCCGCTCGACTACGGGCGCGGAGGCACGAGTCTCGATTCTACCGAACCGGTCGGTGAGGACCCGTCACACCGCACTCGCCCGTACCAGTCCTTCGTCCTCCAACCGCTTCAGCCACGGCTTAAGCTCCTGCAGGTCGAGGTGGAGCTGCTCGGAGGCCTGCTCCAGCGTCAGCCCGCCGCCGAGCGCTTCCAGCACCCGTTGGCCGGAGCGCCCGAACGAGGTCCGGAAGTGCATGGCCAGCTCGGTCATGGGGTTGAGGGCGTCCTGGCCGCGCAGCGTCAGGGCGTAGCGCTGCTGCTCCCAGCCCGGCGGCTCGTCGGGGAGGTGGAGGTCGGGCATGGCGGCGTCGTCCTCCAGCAGGGCGAAGCGGGTCGTCGGGCCGCCGGCGCCCCCCTCGATCTGCAGATAGGGTTGGCCGTTGCGCACGAAGCGAGTGCCCTGCGCCTCCAGCACCAGTCCGCTGAAGGTGCTCGGGTCGGCGCTCGGCGCGGCTCGGCCCAGCGCCATGCCGAGCAGGCTGCGTACCAGCAGCGGATCGAGCGCGTCGAGCTCGAGCTCCGGCCCGTCGGGGTCGAGCCCCGCCCGCTGGAGCACGCGCATGGCGTCGGTACCGACGTGGACGTGCCCCGCCCGCTCGGCCGCGGCGGCGCCGATGCGCCCCTGTAGGAACAGGGCCGCGGCGCTGGCGCCCTCGGTCGCGAACGACAACGCGCCGTTGAAGGCGCTGCCACGGAGCTTCTCCAGTAGCATCCGCAGATCCACGAGCACCGGCGGCAGGATCTTGGGCGGCGCGAAGCGCGGCATCGCCCGCAGCAGCGGGCTGGCGCTCTCCGGGCAGCGGCTCGGCAGACGGGGCGCCTCGCTTGGTTCGTGCGGGTGCAGGTGGAAGCCCTGAGCCGGTGCTTCCAGGCTGTCGTAGTGTCCGAGCTTGTAGCTGGCTTCGACCTGGCCCCGCGCCACCTGGAGCAGTACCGCCCCGGTGTCGGCCGAGAGCGCCAGGGTGCCGCTGGCGCGCAGGGCTCGCAGGCCCTCCAGCAGATCCTGGCCGCTGAGCGCGCCGGTGGTGCCGAGCAGCCCGAAGCTCACGCCCCGCCCTCCGACCCGTTGCCGTGGGCGGCCAGCAGCCGCTCGAGCAGGTTCCGGTCCTCGTGGAAGCTGAGCCGTTCCAGGGCCTCCCGGGGCGGCACGAAGGCGCCGTCGGGGAAGAGGCGCTCGCGCAGCACCGGCTCACGGGCTTCGGTCCGCATGCGGAACCAGGTGATGCGGCGCAGCTCGCCGCGGGGGTTGTGGTAGCTGGTGGTGAAGGTCGCCTCGGCGTCGTCGCACAGAGCCCGTACGCCGGCTTCCTCCTCGATCTCACGCAGGGCGGTCTCGAGCGGCGCCTCGCCCGGCTCGATGTGGCCCTTGGGGAAGACCCAGGAGCCGCTCAGGTGGCGGATGAGCAGGACGTCCCCGTCGCTGTTGAAGACGACGCCTCCGGCGCCCCGGACCACGTCGCCTCCCACGCGGCCGGGGCTCACGCCGTCCTCGTCGCTGTGGGCGCGGTCGCCGTCGGCATCGGACGCGCGGGGTGGAACGGTTCCCGACATGCTGCGGTCATGCTACCACCTGCCCGACCCGCCCTCAGGCGCGGCTCCCACGCGAACCGGGACCGTCGGCGGTGCGCTCGCCGGCGGCCTCACCGCTGCGCCAGCATCCCCCCGCCGTGCAGGAACTCCAGGATCCCGGCCGCCAGCCCCTGCGCGAGCTTCTCCTGGTAGCTGGACTCGCGCAGGTCGTGCCCCTCGGTGGGGTTGCTCACGAACCCGACCTCGACCAGGATCGACGGGATGCGCGCGGTCCGCAGGACGTAGAACAGGTTCTTGCGAACGCCTCGGTCGATGGCGCCGGTAGCGGAGATCAAGTGCTGCTGGACGTCGTCGGCCAGCGTCATGGAGAAGTTGTACTGGGTCTCGCGCAGGATCTGGCCGGCGATGTCGTCCGCCGTCTTGCGCGCCTTCTCGGTGAGCGCCTGGCCCTGCGCCCCCGAGCCGTTCTCCTGGATCGCCAGGTTGATGTAGTTGGGGTCGAGCGGCTTGCCGAACACCCAGGTCTCGATGCCCGAGGCACTCGCCACCGGGGCGCTGTTGGCGTGGATCGACACGAACAGGTTGCGCTCGGGGGTCTCGAACGCCGAGCGTTGCGCCAGGGTCAGGAAGGTGTCGTTGTCGCGCGTCATGATGACCTTGACGTTCTGCGCTTCGAGCAGCTTCCTGAGCTTGAGCGCGACATCGAGCACGACGGTCTTCTCGACCGACCACTTCGACAGGGTGCCGGGATCCATGCCGCCGTGGCCGGGGTCGATGACCACCACCTGGGGCTGCGGCTTGGGTGCGGCCAGCGCCTGGGGTGCGCTCGGGTCGCTGGCGAGCAGCTTGGCGATGGGCTGGCCGGTCAGGTCGGGGGCGAAATCGACGTAGAGCGTCTTGGTGTTGCCCTTGTCCAACGTGCCGACCTCGAAGCCCTTGCCCTCGGGGTCGAGGGTGTAGCTCGTATGCACGACCAGCGACGCCTGCCCTTCGCGCTGCGTGACGTCGATCTCGGTGACGTTCGGGTCGCTCATGGGCGTGCTCTTGGGTGTGGCGTGGGCGTCGGGGAAGCGGATCACGAGCGCCTTGCCGTCCGCGGCCACGGTGTAGCTGGCGGCGGACGGCAGATCGATCGCCACCCGCGACACGCCGCCCGACAAACCGGTGCGGGGGGCGGGCAGGGCGTACCCGAGCTGGTCGGCCGTCTCGATGGTGATGACGTGCTTGTCGCCGTTCCACGGGCTGATGCCCCCGAACGCGGCCACCGTCGGCGTGATCG
>CAZTTB010000119.1:0-1236 GCA_964616005.1 uncultured bacterium
GCCGAACGAGAAGTGCTGGGTGGCCTTGAGCTCGTCGCCGACCGACAGCGCGTCCTCGCCGACGCGGGTCTCGACCAGCGCGCGGTCGCGGAGCTGCATCATGCGGCGGTAGAGCGCGACCAGCCGGTCGAAGTCGGCTCCGTGGGTGACGCGTTCCGCCGCGCCGGGGCCGATGTCGGCACCGATGTCAGCCCCGAGGTGGGCGTCGGGCGCCGCGGGCCTGGGTCGGTGGAACCAGGGACGGGGACCGGGTCTCAGGAGGCGGCGTAGGCCTCGCGGCGGGTGGTCGAGTCGATCGAGATGCTTCATGGGCACCTCCAGATGGCAGTGCGGGTGACGCCGTTCGGGCCACGGGGTCCGCGGCCGCCTGGCGGCCGCGTCGCGCGAGGGCGTCGGTGGCGCAAGGATCGTTGGGGAACGTTCGTCGGAGGGGGCGCGCGCACGAGGGCGCGCCGTCCCTAGCCGGACGGGGTACGGGTGTGGAGGCGTTGCGGTCGTTGCATCGGGGACCTCGCTTCGGAACGCGCCGGGGCGCGGGGGGCTCGCAGTTCGTGTCGACCGGCGGGGCGTCCCTCCCCGGCCGCCCTCGGTCAGCCGGAGCATAGAGGAGAGGGTGTGGGGTGTCAAGGCCGGGGTGGACGGATGCTCGCCTTCATGATGACGATACGCGCATGGTCGCGCTGGACGCGTCGGAACGTGAGGATGAGCGTTGCGTGCAGTTCACTCTCCTCTAACGTTCGTGCCGCCGACGTCGGCGGCCGGGTCGGGCGTTCCCTCGTCGAGCAACTCGACGTAGCCTGCGTCGCCGTGCAGGCGGATGCGTTGCCCGGTCGCGATGAGCGTGGTGGCGTTCTCCACCCCGACGACCGCGGGCAGCCCGTACTCGCGCGCCACCACCGAGCCGTGGGTCATGAGGCCGCCGACCTCCATCACCAGGCCTGCGGCCTGCGTGAACAGCGGGGTCCAGCCTGGGTCGGTGAAGGGAGCGACGAGGATCTCGCCGGGCTCGAGCCCGGCCCGGGCCGGATCGAGCACCACCCGCGCCCGCCCCTCCACCACGCCCGGCGACACCGCGCTGCCGACGAGCGCGCCGGCCGGCACGGTGCCGGTCCGGTAAGCGAGCGACGGGATGAAGCCTTCGCTGGTCATGAGCCTGGGGGGCGTCAGGCGCGAGAAGCGGTCCTGGTCCGCACGGCGGGCCGCGACGATGGCGCGCAGATCGGGGTTCGCGGCGGC
>CAZTTB010000119.1:1336-5502 GCA_964616005.1 uncultured bacterium
GCCGCCAGCAGCTCCGGCCAGGTCAGCCACCACACGTCCTCGCGCAGCTCCAGGCGACCCGCGGCCACCAGTTCGGCGCCGGCGTCCAGCACCAGCGGGCGGACCAGGTCGAGGGCCCGGACCAGCAGGTACTTGGGGTGCTCCCGCAGGACCGGAAGCGTGCGCGCCACGCGCGTCAGCCGTGCCACCACCGGTCCGCGCAGCCAGCCCCAGGGCCCGCGGCGGGCGGCGCGGGCCAGGCGCTCGGCGGCAGCGGTGCCGGCCTCGGCCAGGGCGGCGTGGCGGGCACGGTGTGCGCCCGCCGTGTCGTGCTGAAGGTTGCTCGCGATCATGCCCAGCAGCGAGGTGGGGTCGTCGCGCCAGCGCGGTCGGGCGACGTCGATCTCGGCCGGTCCGCGCATGCCGTAGCGCTCCAGGAAGCCCTCCAGTGCCTCCAGGAAGGCGTCGCTGCCGGAGATCCGGCGGGCGCGCTGGAGCCGCTCCTGCGCTGTCCAGCGGGCGTCGGCGAGCCACGTCGTCAGCTCGGGGTACGGCCTGGCCACATCGGCCAGATCGCCCACCCGCAGGTCCATCTCGGTGGTGACGTTGCCGGAGAGCCCGCGACTCACGGCAGCGACGTCCTCGTCGTGACCGGCCGGCGCCCAGCGCCTCAGCAGGTGGTAGCCGAGGATCCCTCCGACGATGAAGGGCGGCAGCTTCCAGGCGCCCTGAAGGAAGACCTCCTCTAGGACGCGGTAGGCGGCGTGAAGACGCTGTGGGCCGGCGGCGGCGTCGAGGTCGCGGCGGGCGCGGACCAGGTAGCCGTCTACGGCGCGATCGGCGGCAGGCGCAGCGCCGTCGAGGCGACGAACCGTGAGCCAGGCCAGGCCGCGCAGGGCGACCGGCGCCATGGTACGGCGCAACCCGCCCCAGCCGGCCCGTTCGCCGTGGCGTAGGAAGTCCGGATCGGCAACGAGCCCTCGCAGCGCCGCGGGCGCCAGCGGGTCGGCGTTGGCCAGGACGCCGGGGAGGACGCGGCGCCCGAGCGGGTGGCGCAGCACCGGCGACAGGTCGAGGTACATGCGGCCCCCTGCCAGCGCCAGGTAGGGATTCTCCTCGCCGTCGGGCCGGCCGAACGGCAGCAGCACGCGCCAGGTCGACAGCCCCAGCGGCGTCATGGGCTCGAGCACCCCCTGGGCGTGCGCGAAGCTGAAGTACAGGTGCCGGCCGCCGTCGGCGGGTCGCGGTACGGGCAGCGGGTAGAGCGACGTGATGGGACGGGCCTGCAGCGTCGTAAGCTCGCCGTCGCGGTAGGCCCATTCGATGTCCTGCGGCCGGCCGAAATGCTCGGCGATGCGCGTTCCCAGCGCCGTGAGCTCCAGCACCTGGCGATCGGTCAGCGAAGCCGCGCGGCTGCGCTCGTCCGGGAGCGCCACCCGCTCGACCCCGCCGTCGGCGGCCGCCACGATGCTCAGGCCCTTGTCGGCGATGTGACGCTCGATGATGGCGCCGCGGCGGCGGTCGATGCGGAAGCGGTCGGCCGTCACCACGCCCGAGACCAGCGCCTCCCCGAGGCCGAAGCCGGCGTCGATGACGGTGGTCAGGCGGTCACCGGAAACCGGATCGGCCGTGAACAGGATGCCCGCCACGTCGGCGTCGACCATCTGTTGCACCACCACGGCGAGGGCCACCTCGCGGTGGTCGAACCCGTTACGCGCCCGGTAGAGGATGGCGCGCTCGGTGAACAGGGAGGCCCAGCAGCGGCGTACCGCGTCCAGCAGGGCGCGCTCGCCGCGGACGTTGAGGTAGGTGTCCTGCTGGCCTGCGAAGGACGCGCCCGGCAGGTCCTCGGCCGTGGCGCTGGAGCGCACCGCGTAGGCGCGGTCGGCGCCCGCCTGCCGCCAGGCGCCCTCGATGTCACGGGCCAGCTCGTGGGGGATCGGTGCCGCCTCCAGCACGGTGCGCAGCCGTTCGCCCATGGCGCGGGCACCGTCGGTGTCGTCGTGCGCCAGCGCCGCCAGCGCGTCGAGGAGCGGTGAGGCGTCGGAGGCGGAGGCCACGAAGGTGCGGTAGGCGTCGGTCGTCACGCAGAACCCCGGCGGAACCGCCAGCCCTGCGCGGATGAGCTCGCCCAGGTTGGCCCCCTTGCCGCCCGCGCGCGCCACGTCCTCGGCGCCGAGATCACCGAGCGCGACCACCCGGGGCGCCGGGCCGGAGGCCGTGTCCTGACGGGGCTGCCGGCGCACGCTAGCTCGCCGCCCCGTCGAGGAACAGGTGTACGGCGAGCCTCGCCAGGGCGTCTCGATCGTCCATCGCCATGTCGTAGTGGTCGGGGCCGATCACGGCGAACGCCAGCAGGGTGCCGACGAACGCGAGCGCGAGGTGCCGGGGGGGGCCGGTGCGGGCCAGCCGCCCCGCCTCCGCTTCGCGCTCGAACAGTGTGGCCAGCCGGTCGAGCGTCCGTTCGGAGGGGCCCTTCAGGACGTGCAGCACCTCGAGTTCGTCCGGCGTGCCGGCCAGCACGATCCTCATCAGATCGCGGTTGTCGCCGAACAGCGTCAGCGCCTCGCGGGCGATGGCGGTCAGATCGGTCGTGAGGTCCCCGCTCGAGCGCTCGACCCGGTCCTGCACCCGAGCCCGGTCGGCGGCGGCCCTCACGAACGCCTCGAGCAACCCCTCGCGACCGCCGAAGTGCCGGTAGACGGTGGCGACGCCGACGCCCGCCCGGTCGGCCACGCGCTCGATGGTGGTTCCCGCCACCCCACGTTCGGCCACCACGCGCCGCGCCGCTGCCAGGATGCGCGTGTGCGGGTCCCCTCGATCGGGGAGCCGCTCGCCGCGTGCGGCGAGCTGGGCCAGGACCGCCTTCTTGCTGCCGACGCGGCGGTAGAGCGTGGCCCGGGACAGCCCGGTGCGGCGCTCGAGCTGCGCCATCGTGAAGGCTTCGCCGTGGCTGCGGCTGAGGGCCGCGGCGGCGCGGAGGATCGCCTCGGTGCCGCCATCGTCGTCCGTGCCCGGCGGCGGCGGGGCCGCATCGAGGACTGACATGGGTGATAGCCTAAGCTCTCACGGCGTATCGGTCAACGGTCCTCTGCCCTGACCCGTGCCGGGGTACCGGCCCGACCGGGCGAGTTCGGTGCCTATTCTCCGGTGGCCGCCCCGGCGCGGCGCGAGTAGAGTGCGGCCATGACCCGACCCGTGCTGGATCCGCCCGTCGCTGCGGCCCCGGGCCGGCGCGCACCCAGCCTGCCGCCGCGCGACGCGATGTTGAGGGCCATGCTCGAGCGTGATGCCACCCTCGACGGCGTGTTCTTCGTGGCCGTGCGTACCACCGGCATCTTCTGCCGTCCCTCGTGCCCGGCCCGCAAGCCCAAGCCCGAGAACGTCGAGTTCTTCGGTACCGCCAAGGAAGCGCTCTCCAGCGGCTACCGTCCTTGCCAGCGCTGCCACCCGCTGGAGCCGGCGGGTGCCACCCCGGGCGCCATAAGGCAGCTGCTCGACGAGCTGGAGGCCGACCCCGGCCGCCGCCTGCGCGACGGCGACCTGCGCCAGCGCGGGCTCGATCCCGGTTGGGTGCGGCGTTGGTTCAAGAAGCACCACGGCATGACCTTCCACGCCTACCAGCGCGGGCGCAGGCTGGCCAAGGCCATCCATCAGCTGGCGGACGGCGCACCCGTCGTCCACGCCGCGTTCGATAACGGTTACGACTCGCTCAGCGGCTTCCAGGACGCGCTGCGCGCCATCACCGGCCGCACCGCGTCGCAGAGTCGCGACGCGCGGCTCGTCCATGTCTCGCGGCTGGCCACGCCCCTGGGGCCGATGCTGGTCGCCGCCACCGACGACGCCGTGTGCCTGCTCGAGTTCACCGACCGTCCCATGCTGGAGACCCAGCTCAAGCGGCTCGCGGCACGTCTGGAAGGCGCCTTCGTGCCGGGCCTGAACCCGGTCGGGCGGGCGCTCGAGCGGGAGCTCGCGGCGTACTTCCGCGGGGAGCTGCGATCCTTCGAGACACCCCTGCTCACGCTCGGCACGGAGTTCCAGGAACGCGTCTGGCGCGAGCTCCGCTCCATCCCCTACGGGGCCACGCGGAGCTACGCCGAGCAGGCGTCCCGTATCGGCGCGCCCAAGGCCGTGCGCGCCGTCGCCCGGGCCAACGGCGATAACCGCCTGGCCATCGTCGTCCCCTG
>CAZTTB010000120.1:0-5461 GCA_964616005.1 uncultured bacterium
GACCATGCGCTACCTCAACTTCTGGCTCCTGCACCACATCGAGACCACCGACAAGCCGCACGCCAAGCTGCTGATCGAGCGCGGCAACGCGATCGCCCTGGCGAACAAGCTGCCGCCGCCGGGCTCCGGCGCCGGCGCCGGTCCCACCGCGCTGCACGCGGCCAACCCCGGCTGAGCCGGCGCGGGGGCGGAATCAGGCGCGCGCGTGCAACGCGCGCCAGACCTTCTCGGGCGTCAGCGGCATGTCGAGCGCGCCGACGCCGCGCTCGGCGAGCGCGTCGAGCACCGCGTTGACCACCGCCGGCATCGCGCCGTGGCAGCCGGCTTCGCCGACCCCCTTGGCGCCGAGCGGGTTGAGCGCGCTCGGCACCGATTCGTCGAACGCCGCCTCGGGCTCCGGCGCGAGGTCGGCGCGCGGCATGGCGTAGTCCATGAACGAGCCGGTGAGCAGCTGCCCCGACTCGTCGTAGACCGACTGTTCCATCAGCGCCTGGCCGATTCCCTGCATCATGCCGCCCTGCACCTGTCCCTCCGCGATGAGCGGATTCATGACGCGGCCGACGTCGTCGACCGCGACCATCCGCGCGAGGCGCACCTCGCCGGTGTCGGGGTCGACCTCGGCTTCGCAGATCTGGCAGCCGTTGGGCCAGGTCTGCCCCTTCACCGTCTCGCTGTGCGTGATGCCGATGCGCCGCTCGGGCTGCCTGGCCGCGAGCTCGGCGAGCGCGATCGAGCGGTCGGTGCCGGCGATGCGGTAGCGCCCGGCGCTGAACTCGATGTCCACGGCGGCGGCCTCCAGCTCCTTCGCCGCGAGCGCCTTGCCCGTTTCGATCAGCTTGCGCGAGCCCATCAGCGTCGCGCTGCCGCCGACCTGCAGGCTCCTCGAGCCGCCCGCGCCGCCGCCCGCGTGCGCGACGTCGGTGTCGCCCTGGATCACGCGCACCGCCTCGGGCGGCACGCCGAGCAGCTCGGCGACGATCTGCACGTACGAGGTCTGGATCCCCTGCCCGATCTGCTGCGTGCCCGAGACCAGCGTCACCGTGCCGTCGCCCTCCACCGTCAGGTTCACCGCCTCGGTCACGCGCGCGCTGCCGGTGATCTCGACGTAGCAGGCCAGGCCGCGGCCGTAAAGGAGGCCGCGCCCGGCCGCCGCGGCCTTGCGCGCGGCGAAGCCGTCCCAGTCGGCCGCCGCCACCGCCTCCTTCAGCACCTTGCCGAAGTCGCCGCAGTCGTAGGTCTGGCCGGCGGGGTTCTTGTACGGCATCTGCGCGGGCGTGATCATGTTCTTCAGGCGCAGCTCGACCGGATCGGCGCCGAGCTCGCGCGCCGCGCGCGAGACCAGGCGCTCGAGCAGGTAGCCCATCTCCGGGCGCCCGGCGCCGCGGTAGGCGTCCACCGGGCCCGTGTTCGTGAACAGCATCCTCACTTCGTGGTCGAGGAGCGGAATGGCGTAGACGCCGGTGGGCGCCCTCACCCCCGACATCGCCGGCACGCAGGCGCCGAAGTTCGAGGCGTAGGCGCCGATGTTGGCGAGGGTGCGCACGCGCAGCGCGGTGAAGCGCTGCCCGGCGTCGATCGCGAGCTCGGCCTCGGTCACGCTGTCGCGGCCGTGCACCTCGGAGAGGAAGTTCTCCGAGCGGTCGGCGCGCCACTTCACCGGGCGGCCGAGGGCGCGCGCGGCGAAGCACAGCGCGGCGTGCTCGGGGTAGGCGTAGCCGCGCGCGCCGAAGCCGCCGCCGAGGTCGGTGCAGACGACGCGCAGCCTGTCGTCCTCGAGCTTGAACACCTTGGCGAGCTGGCCGCGCACGGTGTGGGTGTTCTGCGTCGGGCAGTAGAGCGTGAAGCGGCCGCTCGCGGCGTCGAACTGCGCCGCGAGCGCGCGCGGCTCGAGCGGATTGGCGACGACGCGGTTGACGACCACCCGCAGCTTGACCACGTGCGCCGCGGCGGCGAAGGCGGCGTCGCTCTTCGCGCGCTCGCCCATGCGGTAGATCGCGGCGATGTTGCCGTACTCGGGCGTGAAGGCGGGCTCCCACACCACCGGACCCTTGCCGCTGGCCGAAGTCGGGAGGTCCGCCACCGCCGGCAGCGGCTCCCAGTCGACTTCGATCAGCTCGGCGGCGTCGCGCGCCTGGTCGCGCGTCTCGGCGACCACCATCGCGACCGGGTCGCCGACGAAGCGCACGACGCCGGAGGTGAGCGCGTGGCGCGGCGGCACCGTCATGTCCGCGCCGTCGGGGCGCTTGTGCAGCTGGGTGAAGGGCACCGGCGCGAGGCCGGCGGCGACGACGTCCTCGCCGGTGTAGACCGCGATCACGCCCGGCGCGGCGCGCGCGGCGGAAACGTCGATCGAGACGATTCGCGCGTGCGCGTGCGGCGAGCGCGCGAAGGCCGCGTGCGCCTGGCCCGGCAGGTCGACGTCGTCGGTGAAGCGTCCCTGCCCGGTGAGCAGCTTCTGGTCCTCGAGCCGGCGCAGCGGCTTGCCGATCCACTGGCTGGCGCCGGGCTGGGGCACGGAATCCTGCGGCATTGCTTCTGGCATGTCTTCGGCTGCCTCCTCGGCGGAAATAGTATCAAGCGGACGGCCCGCGCCGGGGTCCGCCCTGCGAACGTGCGGCCCGCTTGCTAGAGCGCCAGGCGCCGTCCCTCGGCGAGCCACTGCTCGATCTCGGAAGCCGGCATCGGCCGCGCGAACAGGAATCCCTGCACCTCGTCGCAGTTGAGGACCGCGAGAAAACCCAGCTGGCCCCGCGTCTCGACGCCCTCCGCCACCACGCTCAGGCCGAGGCTGTGGACCATCGAGATGATCGCGCGCGCGATCGCCGCGTCCTCGCGATTTTCCGGGATCTCGCTCACGAAGGAGCGGTCGATCTTCACGATGTCGATGGGAAATCGCCTGAGGTAGCTGAGGCTGGAGTATTCCGTGCCGAAATCGTCGATCGCGACCCTGACGCCGAGCGACTTGAGCTCCGCGAGCGTGGCGACCACCTGGGATTCTCCGCTCATGAGCGAGGTTTCGGTGATCTCGATCTCGAGCAGCGTCGGTTGGACGCCGTGGCGGCCGAGCACTCCCCGGATTTCCCTGGCGAGATTGGCGTCGCGGAACTGGCGCGCCGAGATGTTGACCGAGACCGGAACCTGGCGCACGCCGTGCGAGCGCCAGCGCTTCAGCTCGCGGCAGACGCTGTCCAGCACCCATGCGCCCGCGCGCACGACGAGGCCCGTTTCCTCCAGCACGTGCATGAACTCGGCGGGGCCGAGCAGCCCGCGCTCGGGATGGCGCCAGCGCAGCAGCGCCTCGACGCCGGTGATCTCGCCGCTCGCCACGCCGACCTTCGGCTGGAAGCGAAGCTCGAACTCGTCGCGCTCGAACGCGCGGCGCAGCTCGCTCTCGAGGTTCAGATTGTGGGCCGCGCGGGCGTTCATTTCCGGCTTGTAGTAGCGGAAGCAGTCCCGGCCCGCCTTCTTCGCCTCGTACATCGCCGCGTCGGCGTTCTTGACCAGCGAGTCCAGATCCAGGCTGTCGTCGGGATAGAGCGCGACGCCGACGCTGGCGGTCGCGTAGACCTCGCCGCCCTCGAGCGCGAACGGCCGATGCATCGACTTGAGTATCCTCTGGGCGACAGCTCCGGGGTCGTTCGCGGCGGCCAGATCCATGAGCACGACGACGAACTCGTCGCCCCCGAGCCGCCCGACGACATCGCCGGCGCGCACCGCCTGCTTGAGCCGCGCCGACACCTCCTGCAGCAGCTTGTCGCCGGCGGCGTGGCCGAAGGTGTCGTTCACCTTCTTGAAATGGTCGACGTCGATGAACACCAGTCCGAGCGGCGAGCGCCTGCGCGCGGCCCGCGCGAGCCCCTGGGCGAGGCGCTCGTAGACGAGGGCCCGGTTCGGCAGGCCCGTCACGACGTCGTAGTGCGCAAGCTGCTGCAGCTCGGTCTGCCACTGTTTGCGCTCGGTGATGTCCTCGATCACGCTGACGAAGCAGCGCGGCTCGCCGTCGCCTCCCCGCACCACCGAAGTCGCCAGCGCCACCCACATCAGGCTGCCGTCCTTGCGCAGCAGGCGTTTCTCGCGCAGCTCGCCGCCCTGGACGTCGCCCTCCACCAGCCGGCGCCGGAATTCGATCGCCTCCTCGCGGGTGTCCGGCGGATTGGTGTCGACCAGGTGCATCTGCAGCAGCTCGTCGAGCGTGTAACCGAGCATCTCGCAGAACTTCGCGTTGGCGCGCAGGAACCGCAGGTCGAGCGACATGACGGTCATCCCGACCGCCGCCTGCTCGAACGTCGCGCGCAGCGTGTCCTCGCTCTCGCGCAGGGCCATCTCGACGCGCTTGCGGTCCGTGATGTCGCGGTTGATGCCGACGATGCCGGAGACCCCGCCTTGCGGGTCGCGCATCGGAATCTTGGTGGTGATGTGCCAGCGCTTCTCGCCGTCGCCCCGAAAGCTCGTCGCCGCCTCGCGGTTCACCAGGGGCCGGCCCGAATCCATCACCGCGCGGTCCTCGGCCTGCATGCGCTCGGCCACCTCGTCCGGCACGAAGTCGCGCGCGGTTTTGCCCACGACCTGGCTCAAATCGCTCAGCCCCCTCTCCCGCAGCCCGGCCCGGTTGACGAGCAGGTACCGCCCTTCCCGGTCCTTCACATAGACATGATCGGGAAGCGCATCGAGAACGGCGACGATGAACGCGAGGTCGTCGGCATCCGGGGCCGCATCCAGCCCGGCGGCTCCCGCCTCCGGCTTGTCCTCGTACCATGACATGAAGCAATGGTGCCTTTCTGCGATCATTCGGGCAATGTCGTTCCAGGTGGAATGCGCGGCGCGCGGCGCCGACCTGCTCGGGGAGTGCCCGCTGTGGGACGGGCGCGAGCTGTGGTGGGTCGATATCCTCGCGCCGGCGCTCAAGCGCCTCGACCCCGCGAGCGGGGCGGTGCGCGCGCTCGCGCTGCCCGAGCCGATCGGCAGCTTCGCCTTGCGCCGCGCGGGCGGGATCCTGGCGGCGATGAAATCGGGGCTGTACTTCCTGAATCCCGAGGACGGCGCGCTCGAATGCGTCGCGCAGCCCGAGCTCGCGCGGCCGCAAAACCGCTTCAACGACGGGCGCTGCGACCGCGACGGCCGCTTCTGGGCCGGCACCATGAAGGACGAGGGGCCGCGCGAGCCGGCCGGCTCGCTCTACCGGCTCGATGCGGATCGCCGCTGCACGCGCGAGCGCGGGAACCTCTACGTTCCCAACAGCCTGTGCTGGAGCCCCGACGGCGCGACCATGTACCTCTCGGACACGCACCGGCACGTCATCTGGGCGTACGCCTACGACCGCGCAAGCGGCGCGCCGTCCGCCGAGCGCGTCTTCGCCCAGGGCGACGAGCTGCACCCCGACGGCGCCTGCGTCGACGCCGAGGGCTGCGTCTGGAGCTGCCAGTACGGCGGCTGGCGCATCGTGCGCTTCACCCCGGCGGGA
>CAZTTB010000121.1:0-5445 GCA_964616005.1 uncultured bacterium
GGCGCTCCGGCCGCGATCGGTCCGCGCCGATGCCGACCGGCGCGCTTCGGGCGAACGTCAGTGTACGGCACCGGACGGCGCGTTCGCGAGGGTCCACCGTACCGGCCGCCGGCCGCCGACGGGTAGACTGCGTCGTCGCGTCTTCCTGGCACAGGCGCGGCATCCGTTCCGGCGGGCGCCGCGTAGGAAAGGGTAGGTGTACGACACGGTGGCACAGACACCGAGCGACGCCGAGCTGGTCGCGCTGGTCGCGCGGGGCGATGAAGACGCCCTGCAAACGCTGTACCGGCGCCACGGCGGCGCGGTCACCGCGCTCGCGCACCGCATGCTGGGGGACCGACAGGAGGCTGAGGAGATCCTTCAAGACACCTTTCTCCGGCTCCACCGCCACGCTCCCAGCTTCGACCACCAGCGCGCGGGGCTCCGGACCTACCTCTTCGCGATCGCCCGGAACCTGTGCCTGTCGCGCCTGCGGGCCCGCTCGAGCCGTCCCCGCAAGGCCGCCGACGCCGACCCGCACGACGTCGCCTTCCAGGCGGCGGTGGGCTCGTACGACGACCCGCTGCCCGGCATCGTGGTCCGCGGTGCGCTGGCGCGCCTGGAGAGCGACGAGCGCTCGATGCTGGAGGCGGCCTTCTACCAGGGCTTCAGCCACAGCGAGCTGGCGGAGCTGACCGAGCTGCCGCTGGGTACCGTGAAGAGCCGCCTGCGCCGCGCACTCGCCAAGCTCCGCACCTTGCTGGAAGGGGGCGCCGCGTGAACGCCGAGCCGACGCTCCGCGAGCTGCTGCCCGACTACCTGCTCGGGTTGCTGACGCCGGACGAGGCCGCCCGGGTGGGCGACGCGCTGGCACGCTCGCCGGAGCTGCGGGCCGAGGCCGACGCCCTGAGGGCCGCCCTGTTCGCTCTGCCCGAGGCGCTCGAGCCCGAAGCCCCGGCTCCAGGCTCCTGGGAGACGCTGTTGGCACGTGTCCGCAGCGAGCGCCCCGAGTCACCTCGGGAGCCCGCGCCCGGCGCACCGCCTGTGGCGCCGCGGGCGGAGCCGGCGCCCGCCCCCGGCCGCTCCGGGGGCCCGCCGCCCTCCCGGCGCCCCGTCCTGGCCGTGGCGCTCGCCATCGCCCTGGCGCTGCTCGTCGGCACCGCGGGCTGGGGCGCCCTGCAGCAGCGGCGCGCCGACCTCGCCGCGCACGAGGAGGCGGTGATCGCCTACTGGATGCGCGACCCCGAGCTGAAGATCGTGCCGCTCGAGGCCGTGCGGGGCGGCCACCCCGGCGTGGCCTGCGTGCTCCCCGACGGGCGCGCCATGGTGCTCCAGCCCCACGCTCCCGGCGCGGGTCGTTCCTACGTGCTGTACGGGTTGACCGGCACCGGCCGGGTCGAGCTGGGCCGGACCCGCGGCCGCCTGCTGCTGTTCCGCGCCGACGGCCTGAAGGGCGTCGAGCTGGCCGTCGGCGGCCCGTCCGGCGGCGTGGTGGCCCGGGCCGACTTGAACTAGCCGCCGGCCGCGGCGGCCCGCACCCCGATCCGAGCTAGGAAGCCACGCCACACCACGCCAGCGTCGCGCGGGCCAGTACCTTGGTCACGTTGCGCACGCTGGGGAGATCGACCCACTCGTCGGGCGCGTGCAGGTTGGCGCCGACGGGACCGTAGCAGGTCGAGGGGATGCCGTGGTGGTGCGCGAAGAAGCGCACGTCGGTGGTGGCGGTGCTGACGTAGGGCAGGGCCTCGTCGCCCATCACCGCGCGGTGGGCGGTGCGCAGCCCCTCGAACAGCGGGGTCGTGGTGTCGATCAGACAACCCTCGGCCTTGAAGCCGTAGAACTCGATCTCCGGCGGATGCTCGGCCAGCCAGGGGTCCTGCGCCGCGAACGCCAGCAGGTCCCGCCGGAAGCGGGCCTGCGCCGCATCCAGGTCGGCCCCCGGGTAGGCCGAGAAGCGCACCTCCAGGACGCACTCCGAAGGCACCGAGGAGGGCCAGTCGCCGCCGCGCACCACGCCCACGTTGTAGTTCAGCGGATGCGCCACCTCGCGGTAGGCCCGGTGGCGGGCGCCGGGCTCGTTGGCCGCGGCCTCCAGCGCCCGGATCCCCTGCATCAGGAAGGCGGCCTTGTCGTTGGCGTTGACCGCCCGGTCCGCGCCCAGAACGTGCGCGCCCGCGCCGAGCACGGTGATGCGCGCCCACAGCACCCCGATCTGCGCGGTGAGCAGCGTCTGGTCGAAGGGCTCGGGGATGATCGCGGCGTCCGCACCGCCACCGGCGGCGAGGTCGGTCACCGCCGCCAGGCTGCCGTTGCCGGTGCACTCCTCCTCGATCACGGTCTGCAACAGCACGTCGCCTTCCAGCGCCACGCCGGCGCGGCGGATGGCGGCAACGGCGTAGAGCATGGCCGCGATGCCGGCCTTCATGTCGGCCGCGCCCCGCCCGTACATCCGCTCCCCGACGATCTCGGCACCCCACGGGTCGACGCTCCACAACCGCTCGGGGGTGGCCGGCACCACATCGATGTGGCCGTTGAGCACCAGCGAGCGTCCGCCACCCTGGCCGCCGCTGCGCTCGCCGCCGAGTCGCGCGGCCACGTTGGGCCGGTCACGGTAGGCCCAGTCGGCGGGCGAGTAGCCCGGGAGCCGGACGATGGCTGCGTGGTCGACGTCCTTCGCGGTGGCCTCCAGGCCCACGGCACGGAGCTCCTCGACCACCCGCTCCTGCGCCGCGCGCTCGTCACCCAGCGTGCTGGGCCGCCGCACCAGCTCCCGGAGGAAGGCGACCTCGGCGTCCCAGGCGCGGTCGACCTGCCGTTCGACCTCGCCCCACACGTCGTCGAGCACGGCGCTCATGCCCGTCCTCCCGGCGTCGTGCGGCCCTCGTCCCGCGTCGCCCGTTCCATCGCCTCTTCCGTCGCTCGTTCCATCGCCTGTTCCATCACGTCCTCCATGACCGCCACCGGCCCCCGCGTCACGACCCGGACCGGGGTGGCGGCCCTCACGTCCTCGGCCGACACCTCGCGAGCGCGTTCCCTGAGCAGCAGGCCGTCGTCGGTGACCTCGAACAGCCCCAGCTCGGTCACGATCAGGCCGGCGGCGCGCGGCGCCGTCAGGGGGAGATCGCAACGCTCCACGATCTTGGACTCGCCCGAGCGGGTGCGGTGGCGCGTCAGCACGATGGTGCGGCGCGCCTTGGCCGCCAGCTCCATGCTGCCGCCCATGCCGGGGCTGGGGCCACCCGGCGCCTTCCAGCTCGCGATATCGCCGCGGCCGCTCACCTGCATGGTGCCGAGCACCGCCGTGCCGAGGCGCCCGCTGCGCACCAGCGCGAAGGCCAGGGCGCTGTCGAAGACGGCGGTCTCCGGCGCGCGCGAGATCGGTTCCCCGCCGGCGTTGATGAGGTCGACGTCCACCTCGCCTGCGGGCGGGCGCGGTCCGATGCCGGCGATGCCGTCCTCGGCGAACAGCACCACCCGCCGCCCCGGCGGGATGTGGTTACCGACCAGGGTGGGCAGCCCGATGCCGAGGGCGACCAGCTCGCCGTCCTCGAGCAGCAACGCAGCGCGCCGTGCGATCAGCTGACGTGGGTCCACGACGGAGCCTCCTCGCCGGTCCGTGCCCGGCTCATGTCTTCGGCGCCGGGATGCCGGCCGGGACCGGGCTGCCCGGCACCAGGTAGTCGACGAAGGCCCCCGGGATGTGAACGGCGTCGGGGTCGAGCGCTCCTGCCGGCACCAGGGTACGCACCTCGGCGACGACCACGTCCGCCGCCATCGCCACCAGGGGGTTGAAGTTGCGGGCCGTGCCGCGGAACACGAGGTTGCCGTAGGCGTCGCCGACGTCGGCCAGCACGATGCCGAGCGGCGCGCGCAGGGCGGGCTCGAGCAGGTAGGGACGGCCGTCGACCTCGACGAGGCGCTTGCCCCGTTCGACCTCGGTCCCCAGTCCCACGTCCACCAGCACGCCCCCCAGGCCCGCACCGCCGGCGCGGATGCGTTCGGCCAGCGTGCCCTGCGGCACGAAGGTCACGTGCAGTCGGCCCTCGTTCATCTGCTCGATGGCGATCGGGTTGGAGCCGATGTGCGACACCACGGCGCGCTCCACCTGTCCGGCGCGGATCAGCTTGCCCACGCCGTGGGAGGGGTAACCGGCGTCGTTGCCGATGATGCTCAGCCGCCGGAAGCCGGCGGCCACCAGGGCGTCGACGAGCAGCGGCGGCGTACCGATGCTGCCGAAGCCCCCGAACAGGAAGGTGGCGCCGTCGGAGAACAGCGCCATGGCGGCCTCGGCGTCGATGACCTTGCCGTGGCTCCCACTCCCCTGCAGCCTCGCGCCGTCCATGCGCTACCTGTCCTCCTCCATCACGAGGCGATCGTACGCGTCACGCCACGGCCGGGCGCGTTCGAACGCGGCGCTGGCGGCGAGCACGCGGGCGTCCTCGAAGCGGCGGCCGATCAGCTGCAGGCCCACCGGCAGGCCGCCGGAGGTGAACCCGGCGGGGATCGAGGCCGCCGGGTGGCCGGTGAAGTTGATGGGGTAGGTGAGGCACCAGCCGATGAAGGGATCGACCGGCTGCCCCTCGACCTCCGACGGGCCGCGCGTGGTGCCGTCGTCGGCGTTGTCGATGCCGGCCACCGAGAGGGTGGGCGTCACCACCAGATCGAAGCGGTCGAAGACGTCCTGGAGACCGTCGAAGACCTCGGTCCGGAGCACGTCGTCGAGCCGGTAGTCCACCGCCCGCTGCTCGAGCCCGAGCTCCAGCTTGTGGCGGTAGTCGGGGTCGAGCTCGTCGGCGAGCTCGCCCAGCAGGTCGATGCCGGCCCGCGCCATCGACACCGCCGACTCGGCCGCCCGCACGGCGCTGGTGCGCGTCCACATCTCCGCCAGCTCCTGGTGGGGGCGGGTCCAGGCGAGGTCGATGCGCTCGACGTGCATGCCCGACTCCTCCAGGGCGCTCAGCGCGCGCTCGACCGCGTCGCGCACCTGCGGCTCGACCGGGAAGCCCCCGAAGTCGGGGCTGTAGGCGACCCGGAGCCCCGCCACCGGCGCGCGCGTGGCGGCCACCAGGTCGTCGCCCAGCTCCGGCAGGCACAGCGGATCGCGGGGATCGGGACCGGCCATCGCCTGCAGCATGAGCGCGGCGTCCTCCACCGTGCGGGTCAGCGGCCCGCTGTGGGCGTACGGCGTGTGCAGCAGGAAGGCGTCCGGGCGGGCGGCCACCGGGACCCGGCCGAAGGTGGCCTTGAAACCGTAGACGCCGCACAGGGCCGCCGGGATGCGGATGGAGCCGCCGCCGTCGGAGCCCTCGCCCAGCGGCGCCAGCCCGGCGGCCACCGCAGCGGCGCTGCCGCCCGAGGAGCCGCCCGCGTTCTTGCCGGGCGCGAACGGGGTGCTGGTCGGTCCGAACAGCCGGTTGTCGGTGGTCCCCTTGTAGCCGAACTCGGGGGTGTTGGTCTTGCCGATGG
>CAZTTB010000122.1:0-5417 GCA_964616005.1 uncultured bacterium
GACGTCCGGGCGTGGGACGTCGACTACTACGTCTTCAGCAGCTACAAGGTCTACGGCCCCCATCTGGCGGTGCTGTATGGCAAGCGCGAGCTGCTCGAAGGGCTCGCGACCATCAACCACGCATTCGTCCCCGACGACGACGTGCCGCGCAAGCTGCAGCCCGGCTCGGTCAACTACGAGTTGAGCTACGGCCTGCTCGGCGTCACCGAGTACTTCGAGGCTCTGGCGCGCCGTTCGGCCGGCGCCCCCGCCGATAGCCTGCACGGCCGTGTGTCGCAGGCGTTCGAGCTCATCGCCGAGCAGGAGGAGGCGCTGGCGGCACGCCTGCTCGACTACCTGCGGGGCAAGCGCGGCGTGCGCGTTCTCGGTCACGACCGGCCGGACCGCGCGCTGCGGGTGCCGACCGTGAGCTTCACCGTGGAGGGGCACGATCCCGCGGCGGTGGCCGCGCACGTGGATGGGGCGCATATCGGTATCCGCTACGGCGACTTCTACGCGCGCCGGCTCATCGAGGCCCTTGGCCTGGGCGAGCGCAACGGCGTGGTGCGGGTGTCGATGGTGCACTACAACACCGTGAACGAGATCGACGCGCTCATCGCACGGTTCGACGAGCTGCTCTGAGGCCCGGCGCCCACGGTCGGTGCGCCCGGGGGTCCGTCTGGACCCACACGGAGGAACGGGGTACGCTTCGGACGGGTCGTCGTGACCTCGGACTCGTGATCATGGATCCTGAACCCTCGCTCGACAAGGTGTTGGACCTGCTCGTCGACACCGTATGCGTGGTGGACGCCGAGGGTCGCTACGTGTACGTGAGCGCCTCGTGCGAGCAGCTGCTCGGATACGTGCCGGACGAGCTCATCGGCCAGAACATGATCGATCTCGTCCATCCCGCCGATCGCGAGCGTACGCTGGCCGCGGCCGCCGAGATCATGAGCGGCAGACCGCAGAGCCACTTCGAGAACCGCTACGTTCGCAAGGACGGCCGGGTGGTGGACGTCATGTGGTCGGCGCGCTGGCACCGTCCCGACGGACTGCGCCTGGCGGTGGCGCGCGACGTCACGCCGCTCAAGCGCGCCGCCCGCCTGCAGAGCGCGGTGTACGCGATCTCCGAGGCCGCACATCAGGCCGACGACCTGCCGGGTCTGTGCGGGATCGTGCACCGGATCATCGGCGAGCTGCTTCCGGTGGAACGGTTCCAGGTCGTGCTCTACGACACGTTGAGCGACACCCTGTCGTTCACCTACGACTCTGGCTCCGAGACCCTCGCGCGCGACGCGGTCCCCCTCGAGGTCGGGTCGGATCTGGCCGCGGTCCTCCGGTCCGGAGACTCCGTTGCGACGCCGGTCGACGCTTCCGACGCCTCGGCGGTCGCCTCAGGGGCCTGGCTCGGCGTTCCGCTGCTGTCCAACGACGGCGTCGTCGGGGCGCTGATCGCTCAGACCGGGGCGGGCGGTCCCGGCTACGGCGTCGAGCATCGCGAGCTCCTCCAGTTCGTGTCCTCGCAGGTCGCCATCGCCATCGAGCGCAAGCAGACGGAGGCCCGCTTCCGGTACCTGGCGCTTCACGATCCGCTGACCGGTCTTCCCAACCGTTCCCTGTTCCACGATCGCTTCGTGGTCGCGTTGCGCCGCGCCGAACGCGACGGTGAACGGCTCATGCTGCTCTACGTCGACCTGGACGACTTCAAGCTGGTCAACGACAGGTTCGGCCACGAGACCGGCGACCGGCTGCTGGTCGCCGTGGCACGGGGCCTCGAAGGCTGCGTGCGGGGGTCGGATACGGTGGCGCGGCTGGGCGGCGACGAGTTCGCCCTGTTGTTGGTCAACGTTCAGCCCGGCGAGCCGGGGGATGGCATCATCGAGAGGGTGCGGGCGGCCGTCGCCGCGCCGTTCGAGGTCGAGGGCGGCCTCGTGGCGATCGCGGCCAGTATCGGCCTGGCCGTCTACCCGGAAGACGGTGAGGACCAGGACGCGTTGCTCCGCAGCGCCGACGCGAGTATGTACGCCGGCAAACCCGACGTCCCATGAGCCCTGAGGCTCCATCCCCAACGAGGAGAACGCCATGCGCACCCGCCCCATCGGATCCCTGAACGCCTCGGTCGTCGGTTTGGGATGCAACAATTTCGGACGCCGCCTCGACAGGGCCGGCACCAAGAGCGTCCTGGACGCCGCCATCGATGCCGGAGTGACCTTCCTCGACACCGCCGATCTCTACGGCGGCCACGACAGCGAGCGTTTCATGGGTGAGGCGCTGCGCGGCCGTCGCGACGCGGTGGTCCTTGCCACCAAGTTCGGCCATCCGGCCAACACGGAGGGCCCGAAGGGCGCCCGTCCCGAGGACGTGCGAACCGCCGTCGAGGCCAGCCTGCGGCGTCTCGAGACGGACCATGTCGACCTCTACCAGCTCCACATGCCCGATCCGGACGTGCCCATCGCCGATACGCTCGGCGCGCTGGCCGAAGCGGTGGAGCGGGGGCAGGTGCGGGAGATCGGCTGCTCGAACTTCAGCGCCGCTCAGCTCCGGGAGGCGGAGGACGCCGTAGCGAGCGGAGCGCCGCGCTTCGTGAGCGTGCAGAACGAGTACAGCATGCTCAAGCGAGCGCCCGAGAGCGAGGTGCTGCCGGCGTGCGAGCGGTTGGACATCGCATTCCTGCCGTACTTCCCGCTCCTGAGCGGCATCCTCACCGGTAAGTACCGGAAGGGCCGGCCGTTGCCGGAGGGAACGCGCGTGACCGGCAGCGAGCGCTGGGAGGCGATGCTCACCGATGACGTGCTGGACGTGGTGGAAGCGCTCGTCGCCTTCGCCGCGGAACGCGATCGCGAACTGATCGACCTGGCGTTCGCCTACCTGCTCGCGCACCGCCCCGTGGCCAGCGTCATCGCCGGAGCCACCTCGCCCGCGCAGGTGCGGCGCAACGCGCAGGCGGGGAGCTGGGAGCTGTCGGCCGACGAGCTCGCGGAGGTGGAGCGGCGGCTCGACGCCGCGGGAATCTTGCTCCCCTGACCGCGGCGGTCGCTGCCGTGCCGCTCGTTTGCGCCCGCTTAACCGTTGCCACATAGCGTTGCCCATGGAGGCAACGCATGCTTGACGAACACCCCTCGACCCGTCACCTTCAGGCCGCCCGAGCGGCCTTCCGCCCGGGGCCGCGGCGTGAGCGCGCCGCGACGTCCCCGCGGAGGCGCCGCTGATGCGCCGCATCTACCTATGGGGCGCCCTGGCGGCCCTGGCGGTCGTCGGGGCGGGCATCGCCATCGGGCAGGGCCCGAGCGCGAGCCCCGCCACATCGGTGGCGTCGACGACCGCGAGCCCCGCCACACCGGTGGCGTCGACGACCGCCAACACCCCGCAGACGCCGGTGCAGATCGGCGCCCTGCTGTACACCGCCAACTGCCAGACCTGCCACGGCAAGAACGGCCAGGGCGGCAAGGATCGCGGCATCGGTGGGGAAGGCCTGCGCAGCTTCACGCGCTTCAAGGATCTGATCCTGTACGGAAGCGAGCGCATGCCCGGCTACGCCAAGACCGGCCTGTCGACCTCCGACAACCTCGGCTCGCTGGGAGCGAACGGCTACCTGGGCAACAGCTCGGCTCCGACCGATCAGCAGATCCAGGATCTTCTCGCCTACCTCAAGACGCTGCCTGCCTCGCACCGCAGCGGCTTCTTCGGCGGCGGGGACGACTAGGCGGGACTAGCCGCAGCCCACGCGGACGAGCAGGAACCCCGCGTTGCGGGCGAGGCCGGAGGGGTTGGCCCGGGCGAGCACCAGCATGGCGCGTGCGGGGATCGGCCCCTGGAGCCGCAGTTCGGCGCGGAAGGGTACGTAGCCCTCCGTCATCCAGCTCCCCTCTGCGACCGCGGTGGTGGCCGCCAGCTCGCGGCCGTCCCCGGCGAGGAGCTTGACCGGGAACGCCGCCTCGGCGTACCAACTGCCCGTTGCGCGTCCGCGGATCACCACCCGCTCGGTGAGCGCAGCATGGGGCTTGGGCGCGTCCAGCACAGGCGCGCCCGTGCTTCGCAGCACGGCGGCCATGTCGTCGACGGCGCCGGCTGCCTTCGGGCCGGCGATGCGGCAGATCGAGCCGGCGCCGGAGATGCCTGCTGCCAGGCCGCCGAGCGGCACCGCCTCGCTCCGCGGCGCGCTCGAGGGGATCACCACCGAAGCGTGGGTCGAACCGGCCGCTTCCACCGTGACACGGAAGGGCGAGGCAGGGTTCGCGCGGCCGGCTCCCGCGGCCGCATCGGGCAGGATGAGCGCGCGATCCACCTGCCAGGGGTCCGGCGTGACACGGTCGAGAAGCTGCAGCGCCGTGGCCGCGCCGACGGTCGGCCCGGACGCGGGCCCCTCGGCCCGTACCGTCCCGGAGGCCAGCCCAGCTAGCAACAGAGCTAACGAGGCCAGGAGAGCCGGCGCATGACGCGCGAGGGAGGCGGCACCCGGCCGTCTCATCGGGGGACCCAGCGTGTGCCGTGCCGGAGGCAGGTTCGATCCATGTGCTCCTTGTTTAGCATGCCGGGCGCGGTGGGTCTTGCCGAAGCAGGGCGCGCTCGGCAGCGGCGCCGTATCGGGCCGCCGCTGGCCAGAGGGCGCGCAGGCAACGGAAGCGGCGCTCGACCTGCCGTGGGGGGCAGCAGGTCAAGCGCCTAAACACATCCTAACGCGGAAGTGGTCAGATGTCCGTGCTTCACCCGTTTGGAGTCGAGCGAAATGGCAGATATCGCGCACGCACCTTCATGAATCTTCCTAAACCGTGCTGGGCATGCGCGAAGTGGGCCCGGGGGCCGGTACCTTCCGGTCGGTCGAGCCTCGTGCCGACGCGGTTCTCAGCCGCCGGTCACGATCGAGGCGATCAGCTCGAGCAGCACCACCAGGGCCACCACCGCACGGGCCAGGTTGCGGGCAGCCGCGTAGTGCGCGCCGGCGGTGAGTACCCGGACGCCCGGCAGCGAGCACAGCACGATGATCCCGCCGAGCATGAGGCGTTGCCCACGGGCCGTGAGGTCGAGCGTTCTGGGGTCGATCGGCCGGGGGGCGCCGGTGAGGGCCAAGGCCAGGCCCACCAGCATCAAGCTCAGGGCGAGCCCGGACAGGCTCCGTGCCACGAGGCGCATGCTGCGCCCGATCCCGGCCGCCTGCTGCCGGTCCTCGTGCCCCCCGGTTCCGGTCACGCCCCGCCCCTCAGCCCGCGCACCAGCATCTGTACGCCGATGCCGAGCAGCAGCACGACCAGTGCCCAGCGTAGGGCCCCGACCTTGACCCGCGACTGGAGCAGGCTTCCGACCACCGCGCCGAGGAAGACACCGGCGGCGGTCGGGACCACGATGAGCGGGCGTACGTCGCCGCGGCCGATGTAGACGAAGACGCTGGCGGCGGCGGTGATGCCGACCATGAAGTTGCTGGTCGCGGTGGCGATCCCCAG
>CAZTTB010000123.1:0-5384 GCA_964616005.1 uncultured bacterium
GACGAGGAGGTGCCGGGTGCGCCGCATCCGGTGGGGCGCTCAGGGAAGCTCGGCGGAGAAGCGCGCCAGCAACCTGGGTGAGACCTCGGAGGCGGCGTCGTACACCGGCGTTCCGGCGACCTGGTGGAAGTGCAGCTCCAGCCTGCCGCCGTCGGTCGGCGACGTCAACGTGAGCAACCCGTCGCTGAAGCTGTACTGCCCGAGCAGCAGCACGTCGCCGGTCTGAGCGTCCAGCAGGACACGATCGGCGTGGAAGTCCGGGGAGGTCCCGGTCACCGGGCCGGTGAAGTCCACCACCTCGCGCCCCGCGACGTAGCGCAGCGCGTTGGCCGTCAAGGTGAGGCCGTTGCGGGTGAGCGTCAGATCGCCCGACGCGCGCAATGTCCCCGCCGGGATATCGATGTGGATGGTGTCCGCCTTGAGCGTTCCGAAGCTCCCGGTCACCCGGGCGCCCGTCCCGTCGATGCTCGAGCCCTCCAGCACCTGGAGCGTGCCCGCCTCGAGCGTCACCCCGGTGTCCTGGTCGATCACCGTGCCCCCTCGAGGCAACGTCGTCACGCCGGTGGTGATGTCGTAGCGCTGCGGCCCGTTCGGCGTCACCGTGAGCGCAGCGAAGGGCGCAGCCTCGGCCAGCGCCATCCCCGCCGGGAAGAGCAGCAGCAAGACGACACCGAGAAGGACTCGCACGGCCCCCAGTCTACTTGCGCCCATCATGAAGATGCTCTAGGACCGTGCGCCGCGGGGACCGAGGGTGTGAACGTAGAGGCCGTCGAAGGGACGCTCGGCGAGCAACGCGCGCCCCTGCTCGACCGAGCTGTTCATGACCGCCTCGACCACGTCCTGCACGCTCTGATAGCGACCGAGCGTCTGATAGGCGGCGCCCAGCGAGACCAGCCTGCCGAGCGGCGACTCGGCGCGGAGGGTGAGTCCGGTCGCCAGCTTCCGTTGCGCCCGACGCCACTCCGCCGGGTCGAGCGGCTCGTCCTGGGCGTTCTCGACCACGCCGCGGTAGATGTCGATGACCTCCGCCGCCCGTTCCGGCGCCGCGCTCACGTAGCCCACGTAGGCCCCCGCGCCGTCCGACGCCTCGTGCCCGAGGCTGGCACTGTCGGCGAGCCCGCGGTCCACCAGGCGCCAGAACAGGCGCGAACCGCTGTCATCGCCCAGCACGTTCGCCAGGACGGCGGCGGCGTAGCGGCGCTCGTCGGCTGCTGCGACGCCCGGCGCGAACACCGCGGCGTGCACCCGCTCGAGCTTGGCGTCCTCCGTCCTGCCTTCACCGTGCAGCGGCGTCGGAGCGGGGAACTCGCGCGCCGCCTCGAACGGCTCCCACGAGGACGTCAGCTCCGCGACCTGCGCGGTGACCGCGGGCCAGTCGTAGGCGCCGGCGACTACCAGGGTGAGGTTGGACGGCGCGTAGCGCCGCTCGAAGTAGGCGAGCATCTGATCGCGAGCCAGCGCCCGTATCGAGGCCTCCCCACCGAGCACGCTGTTGCCCAGCGGGTGGCCGTTCCAGAACTCCTTCCCGGCCACCTCGAACACGCGGAAGTGTGGCCGGTCCTCGTACATGGCGATCTCTTCCAGGATGACGTTCTTCTCGAGGTCGAAGTCGTCGGCGCGGAGCGCGGGCCGCATCATGTCGCTCAGCAGATCGAGCAGCCGCGGCAAGCGGTCGGGCAGGAGGGCGCCGTAGTAGACGGTGCGCTCCTCGCTCGTGAAGGCGTTGTACTGGGCCCCCAACTCGTCGAAGCTGCGGTTGATGTCGGCCGCGCTGCGACGATCGGTCCCCTTGAACAGCATGTGCTCGAGGAAGTGCGACACCCCGGCGACGTCCGCCGTCTCGTCGCGCGCTCCGGTCCGGACGAAGTACCCGGCCGCCACCGTGGACGCGTAGGGGTTGAACTCCCCGATGACGGTGAGCCCGTTGTCGAGCACGGCTCGATCGAACCGGATAGCGTCGCCCCCGGCGTCGGCCGCGCTCATGCGGCCACCTCGTCAGCGAGCGGCTTGGGGCCCAGCGTGACCACCGTCGGCTCCGGGAACGGGTGCTCGGCCAGGTAATCGTTGATGCGCTTCAGGTCCACCTTCTCCACCTCGCCGCGGATCTCATCGAGCGTGCGCGCCCGTCCCTGGAGCAGTGCGTCGGAGGCCAGACGTGAGGCGCGGGCCGAGCTCGACTCGCCCTGCATCACCACCGAGGACAGGATGCCGGTACGAGCGCGCTCCAGCTCATCGGCCTCCACGCCCTGCGACAGCTTACCCAGCTCGGCCAGCACCACGCGCAGCGTCTCGTCGGCGCGTTCGGGCGTGGTGCCGGCGTAGCCGAGCGTGTAGCCGAAGCCGTGGAGGGCCCGGTAGGAGGCGCCGACGCTGTACACCAGGCCGCGCTTCTCCCGCACCTCGGTGAACAGGCGGGCGCCCATGCTGCCGCTCAACACGTGCAGCGCCAGGTCGTAGGCGTAGACGTCCGGGTCCGACGGCGCGGGCGCCACCAGCGCCAGGCCGATCTGGGTCTGGGCGGAATCGGCGCGGACGTGACCGCGGCCGGGCGTTCGCACGACGGGTCCCGGCAGCGTCACGGTCTCCCCCGTCCAACCTCCGAAGGCACGCTCGACGCCCTCCCTGACGGTGTCCCAATCCGCTCCACCCGCCAGCGCCAGGATGGCTCCGTTCGGGCCGAGCCGCCGCTGCGCGTCCTCCCGTACGGAAGTCGTGGTCAACGCGGCCAGCCCCGCCTCGCTACCGAACGGACTGCGCCCCTGGCCACCGTCGAGGAAGCGGGTCATCAGCTCGTTGAACAGCCGCTGCGTGGGGTTGTCCGCGAGCGACTGCAGCTCCTGCTGAGCCAGCTCACGGGCCGGTGCGAACTCGTCGTCGTCGAGTCGCGGCTCGGCCGCCATCGACGCGACCAGGGGGAGCACCTCGGCCAGCTCGGCTGCCAGGAACGAGGCCGACACAGTGGCCATCTCGCGCCCGGCGCCGCCGCCGCGTCGCACGCCCAGCCCCTCCAGGGCGTCGGAATGCGCGCGCGAGTCGAGGGCCCCGGCGCCGCGCTGGAGCCAGTCGTGGAGCACCGTCGCGCTGCCTTCCCGACCCTCGGGGTCGGTCGCGGAGCCGAAGGGAAGCATCAAGGTCGTGCTCAGCGTGGGCAGCCACGGCATCGGCTCGAACAACAGCCACAGGCCGTTGGCGAGGCGGTGCTGGTAGATGCGCTCACTGCTCGGGTTCGAAGCCATGGGAACGAGTATAGCCCCGGCCCGCGGCCGTCCGGGTTGCGCTTCGGGCGTGCCGCCGGCGTGGCGCCGTGAGCGCTAGACGGGACGGATCGTCAGCTCGGTCACCGTGCTCGGTGGGTCCAGGGCGAGCACCGCCGCGATCTGGGACGCCACGTCGTCCGGGCGAACGAAGGCATCGGGATCGTATGCGCGGCCTTCCTGGCGGTGCACCTCTCGCTGCATGGGCGTGGCAGTGCGGCCCGGGTACACGGTGGTGACCCGCACCGCGCGTGCCGCGACCTCCTGGCGCAGGCTGTCGGCCAGCGCCCGGAGCGCGAACTTGCTGGCGGCGTAGGCACTCCAGCCTGCACTGGCATGGAGTCCGGCGCCCGAGTTCACGAACACGACCTGGCCGCGGGCCCGCTCGAGCGCGGGGAGCAGCGCGCGCGTCAACCGGTACGGCGCCCGCAGGTTCACGCGGTAGTGCTCGTCGAGAACGTCCACCGGGGTGTCGGCGACGGTGCCGAGTCGGATCATGCCCGCGCAGTGGATCAACGCCGCCACGGTGCGGGCCTGCAACGATGCGACCCAGTCGTCGACGGCGCCATCGTCGGTCAGCTCGAGGACGCGGAGCGTGGCCCGACCTCCGGCCGCCGCCACCTCCCGGCCCACCTGCACCAGGCGCTCGGCGTCGCGACCCTGGAGCTCGAGCCACGCTCCGCGCGAGCCCAGCTCGGTGGCGAGGGCGCGGCCGATGCCGCTGCTCGCGCCCGTGATCACGATGGGATGGTCGACGTCGATCATCGCTCCCGCCCTCCCGTGGCCCGCTCCTGCGACGCGCCGTGCCGGACCCGGCGCCTCACGAAAGCGCCGCCAGCGCAGCGCCGGGATCCTCGCTCGCCGCCAGGCTGCTCCCGATCAGCACACCGTCCGCGAGGCCCCGCAGCGCCTCGAGCTCGCTGCGCTCGGCGTACCCGGATTCGGCCACGCACACGCCGTCGAAGCCGCCGCGGAGTGCGCGCTCGATCAGGCGCGGGGCCACCCCGAGATCGATCTCGAGGGTCCTGAGGTCGCGGTTGTTGACCCCCAGGACGCGCGTTCCCGCCGCGAGTGCATGGGCCAGCTCGGCGTCGTCGTGGACCTCCACCAGCGCCTCGAGGCCGAGCGCCGAAGCGAACGCGAGGTAATCCGCGAGCGCCGGGCCCAACACCGCCGCGATCAGCAGTACCGCGCTGGCACCCGCCGCCCTCGCCTCGAGCAGTTGCATGGGGTGGACGACGAAGTCCTTGCGCAGCAGCGGCACCTCGACGGCCGCCGACACCGCCTGCAGATGCTCGAGCCGTCCCAGGAAGTGCCGCGGCTCGGTCAGGACGCTGATCGCCGCCGCACCGGCGGCCGCGTAGCTGCGCGCCAGCTCCACCGGATCGCGATCCGCGAGGACACCCCGCGAAGGGCTGGCGCGCTTGACCTCGGCGATGATGCCGATACCGGGCGCCCGTAGGGCGTCGATCAGAGACCGCCGCCGGGGAGCCGGCCCGGATCGCTCGGGCAGCCGGGCCCCCGCGTAGTCCTGAGCTCGCTCCCGCACGATCACCCCCAACACGCCGGGAACCGTCTCCAGCATCTCGGGCCCGAGCGGGCGGGGCGTCGGCACGACGACCTCGGAAGGAGCGGCCCGCTCAGCCATAGATGAAGAACCCCCGGCGCATCGCGCCGCCCTGTCCCCAGGTGACGTCGATGTCGGCGACCTCGGCGTGCGGAGGTCCCTCGCGCAGCTTGACCAGCAGGTGCTCGAGCTCCGAGCGCTCACCTTCGGCGACCACTTCGACCCGACCGTCCGGCAGGTTCTCGACGTAGCCGTGGATCGACAGATCGAGCGCCTGGCGCCGGGCGAAGGCCCGGAAACCCACGCCCTGCACCCGGCCGCGTACCAGCGCCGTCAGGCGTGCGGTGTCGGAAGCCGTCGTCATCAGGCGTCATGGTACCGCAGTTTCTCATTGCGAGGTGCTACCATGAGAACGCGGAGGCGCCGTCGGAACCGGCATTTCTCGCACTTCTGACCCTCGCCGTGAAGCCGCGGCGGCCGCCTGCCTCCACCGCCCGATGACCCATGTGACTGCCGAAGCCCCATGCGACGACGAACCCTCGTCACCCTGCTGGCGTTAGCGG
>CAZTTB010000124.1:0-5382 GCA_964616005.1 uncultured bacterium
TCCCTACCTTCCCGAGGCGAATTGGGGAATACTGGTCCATGTCACGTTGTCGCCTGGCCCTCGTTCAGCTCGACGCCGGCACAGACAAGGACGCCAACGTGGAGCGTGCCCTGAGGCTGGTACGAAGTGCCGCCGAAATGGGCGCCCAGTTCGTCGCCCTTCCCGAAACGTTCCACCTGCGCGTCCCATCCAGCCTGAATCACGTCAAGATCGCGACCGCCGAGCCGATCCCGGGGCCCCTCACCGACGCCTTGGGAGCAGCCGCAAGGGAGTACGGGCTGTGGCTGCTCGCCGGGAGTTTCAGCGAGCGGTCGGACGTGGCCGACAAGGTCTACAACACCAGCGTGCTCTTCGGCGACGACGGCTCGATCGCGGCGAAGTACCGGAAGATCCACCTGTTCGACGTCAGCATCGCGGGCCAGTTCCATGCTCAGGAGTCGGCACGGAATCTGCCCGGCGACCGCATCGTCACCGCCGACACCCCCTTCGGGCGGATCGGGATGAGCATCTGCTACGATCTCCGCTTCCCCGAACTCTACAGCTCGCTCGCCCTGCAGGGCGCGGTCATGACCTTCGTGCCCTCGAACTTCACGCTCTTCACCGGCAAGGATCACTGGGAACCCCTGCTGCGCGCCCGCGCCATCGAGAACGGCATGTTCATTGTGGCGCCCGCCCAGCTCGGCGGCGTCGAGGGCGCCTTCCGGGCCTACGGTCGTTCCATGGTGGTCGACCCGTGGGGGACGGTCCTCGCCTGCGCACCCGACGAGGAGGGCACCACCATCGTGGACATCGATCTCGAAGCCGTGACCAGGACGCGGGAACACCTGCCGAGCCTGACGCACCGACGACCGGATACTTACCGCTCGAGCTAGAACCGCCCGGCGCGACCGCCACGCCGGAGGCGGCCCCGCGTCGAAACCGCCGCCCCAACCCAGGGCACCAGGAGCGCTCGTTTCGCCACACCCCATAGGGAGGGAAAGCCATGCGGAAGTACCTTCGTACCGCACTCGTCGTCCTCGTCGTAGTCGGGGGCACAGCGTTGGCGCAATCCACACTGAGGATCGCCCAGTCGTTGAGCCACAACACCCTCAGCCCTGCCGCCACCACCGGCCTGGCGGACGCCAGCGTGGAACGCGTCATCTTCGAGGGCTTGGTGGGCTTGGGCAAGGACCTCTCGATCCAGCCCGAGCTGGCGACCTCCTGGACCATCAACCCCGACGCGACGGTGTTCACGTTCGAGCTCAGGCAGGGCGTCACCTTCCAAGACGGCACGCCGTTCAACGCCGACGCCGTCAAGGCCTACTTCGCATGGGCCACGGACAAGACCAACAAGAATACGGCCAGGGCGCAGAGCCTCTATGCCAACGTCAAGAGCCTCGAGGTGGTGGGGCCCTACGAGATCCGCTTCACGCTCTCGGCCCCGGACGCCACCTTCCTCTCCAACATCGCCCTGTACAACGGCCGAATCATCAGCCCGACCGCGATCGAGAAGTACGGCGCCGACGTCGGCAGGCACCCCGTCGGAACGGGTCCGTTCACGTTCGTGAGCTGGCAGGAAGGCCAGAAGATCACGGTCGACGCCAACCCGACGTACTGGGGCCCCAAACCCAAGGTGCAGCGCATCGAGTTCCTCGAGGTCCCCAACGCGGCGACCCGCGTCGCCATGCTGCAGAGCGGCGAGGCGGACTTCATCGAGAGCCTCCCCGCCCAGCTGGTGGGTTCCGTCGACGCCTCGGCCGACCTCGAGGCCGTCATCTCGAAGAGCACCTATGCGCGCATCTTCCCGTTGAACACGCACTTCAAGCCGTTCACCGACGTGCGCGTCCGGCAGGCCCTGAACTACGCGGTGGACAAGGAGCAACTCGTCAAGGTAGCGGTCCAGGGCTACGGCACCGTCTTGGACTCGCCGCTGCCGCAGACCGTCCGCGGCTACGCCGCGCAGCAGCCTTACGGCTACGATCCCGAGAAGGCGAAGCAACTCCTCACCGAGGCCGGGTACCCGGACGGCTTCAGCTTCACCGTCCTGACCTTCAACAGCACCGAGTTCAAGACGGCGGGGCAGGTCATCCAGAGCATGCTCGCCAAGGTGGGCGTGAAGGCCGTGTTGAACCCGACCGAGCGGGGCGCCCTTGTCTCAGAGATCTTCAAGCCGCTCAGCGAGACCAAGCTCGAGGGCTCCCTGGTGGGCGCCTCCACGCCCAACGGCGACGCCGACCGCACGCTGACGCAGAGCTTCGCGACCTCCTCGTTCCCGCCCGCGTTCAATAACTGGAGCTTCTACAGCAACCCGCAGGTCGACAAGCTCATCGAGGAAGGCCGCGCGACCGGCGATCAGGCCCAGCGGGACCAGATCTACGCTCAGGCCCAGGCCATCGTCTGGAAGGATGCGCCGTGGATCTTCCTGTACAGCCCGGACAACATCGCCGGCCAGTCCAAGAAGCTCAGCGGCGTGTACTACATGCCGGGGCAGACCATCGACGCGCGGGACGCGGCGTTCACCAACTAGGCGGAGACCTCCAGGGCTGAATGCTCGCCTACCTACCTCGACGCCTTCTGCAGGCGATCCCCACGCTGATCGGCGTCCTGCTCGTCGTCTTCTTCTTCGTGCGGGCGCTCCCAGGCGATCCGGCCCGGCTCTACGCCGGGCCGGAAGCCGACGCCACCGAGGTCGCGCAGGTGCGGCGCGACTTCGGCCTGACCCGTCCCCTGCCGACGCAGTTCGTGTACTACCTGCGCAACCTCGCTCGTGGCAGCCTCGGGGTGTCGTTCCGCAACAACCGTCCGGCCACCACCGTCATCGCCGAGCACTTCCTGCCGACCTTGTGGCTCTCGGTCGCGGCGATTGCGGCGGCCACGCTGCTGGGCATCGGCGCGGGCATCGGGGCGGCGATGAACCGCGACTCGCCACTCGACCTGACCATCACGGTCTTCTCGATCCTCGGCATCAGCACGCCGTCGTTCTTCCTCGGCATCCTGTTCATCTATGCCTTCGCCGTCCGGCTCAGGGTCCTGCCCATCTCCGGGGGGCCTACCGCGACCGGCATCGTGCTGCCGGCGCTGACCCTGGCGGCCAGCGCCCTGGGAACGATCGCGCGCTTCAGCCGCTCGAGCCTGCTCGAGGTCCTGGGGGAGGACTACGTACGCACGGCCAGGGCCAAGGGCGTGCGTCGCGCTCGCGTCATCGGCCGTCACGCGCTCCGCAACGCGCTCATCCCTGTGCTCACCATCACCGGCCTGCAGTTCGGCTTCCTTCTCAGCGGCGCTGTGATCGTCGAGACCGTCTTCAACTACCCGGGGCTCGGCTGGCTGTTGATCCAGTCGATCGACGCCCGCGACTACCCCGTCATCCAGGGGCTCATGCTCGTGTTCGCCGTCGAGTTCCTGCTCATCAACATGGCGGTGGACCTGCTCTACGCGGCCATCGATCCGCGGATCCGCTATGACTAGCGCTCCGCTCACGACCCGGCGTACCGTCGCCCACCGCAAGGGCGTGTTGGCGCGGCTCCTTCGCCACCGCAGCGGCGCCATCGGGCTACTGCTGTCGGTAGCATTCCTCTTCCTGGCGATCGTCGGGCCGTACCTGGCACCCTTCGATCCGACCGCCTCCGACTTCATGAACCTCAGCGCGGGCATCTCCGGCGCGCACTGGCTCGGCACCGACAACTTCGGCCGCGACATCCTCAGCCGCATCCTCTTCGGCGCGCGCTACTCCATCGGCATCGGGCTGTCGGCGACCGCCCTCGGCGCGCTAGTGGGCGGGCTGTGGGGGCTGTGGTCGGGATATGCCGGCGGCATCCTCGGCGCCCTCTCCATGCGCGTCGTGGACGTCATGCTGGCGTTCCCAGGGCTCCTCATCGCCATCGGCCTGATCACCATCACGGGTCCAGGCGTAGGCCCGGTCATCTTCGCGTCCAGCCTCTTCGGCGTGCCGATCTTCGCCCGCCTCACGCGGGCGTCGGTGCTCACCGCCAAGGAGCGCGCCTTCGTCGAGGCCGCCCGCGGGCTCGGTGCGAGCCACGGCCGCATCATCTTCAGTCACCTTCTCCCCAACGTCATCGCGCCTGTCATCGTCTACGCCACACTGCGCACGGGGGTCACGCTGCTGGTGGCATCCGGGTTGTCGTTCCTGGGGCTCGGCGTGCAGCCGCCCACGCCCGAGTGGGGGTCGATGCTCAGCGACGCTCAGCTCTACCTGACCATCGACCCACTGATGGCGTTCGCACCGGGCGTCACCATCACGCTGGCCGTGCTCGGCTTCAACCTGCTCGGCGACGGCCTACGCGACGTGCTCGACCCGACGCTGCGGCAGTAGCGGCGGCGGGACCGGGCAACTGCTCCGGTCCCGCCGCCGATGCCGTTCGCCTTCAGGCCGGCTGCAGTGCGCGCTTCGTCCAGCGCTCGACGTTCACGCCGAACACGAGGAGCCACAGCATGAGCGCCAGCTCGCCGACGAAGGTGAACTCGCTGAGGACGAGCCCGAAGCCCGGCGCCAGGAAGAACAGCGCGACGTCGACCAGGTAGCCGGCGCATGCGACGACGAGCAACACGCCGACGGCCCGTGGAAGGAAGCCGGAGCGGAACACCAGGATGCCGAGCGGCAGCAGCCACAGACCGAAGAACACCTGGGCGATGAGATAACCGGCGTGCTGCAGGTCGAGGAAGGCGAGCACCAGGGCGTGCAGTTGGGCGGTGTCGAAGGCACCGAGGTACGGTGCGCCGCTCAGCAACAGCAGCGGGGCGAACTGGTTGAGCATGTTCAGACAGGTGATCGCCACCGCGATGACCACGAAGGTGACCATGAGCCTCGCCTGGCGTCGGTCGATGCCGCCGAGCAGGCGGTACAGCGCCATCACCAGCAGCACGAAGACGACCTGCCCGACGAGCTCCGCCACGATGCCGAGGCGGAAGATCGGGGTGGAGGCCAACAGGTTGGCCACCGTGGCCTCGGCGTCGCCGCGCACCACGATCGCCTGGCGCACGAAGAACTCGGCGAATCCCCCGCTGACGGCGAGGATCAGGTAGAGCAGGCCGGCCGTGCGGGCGGTCTTCTGGACGGACGTGGGGGGTTCGGGGCGGGTCATCGCAGTCGCAGTCATCATGATCTCTCCTTCGCTCCTGATTCGGGCTGGGTTGCTGTGCTTCGGGTCGGACGTTCTCGACGGTGCGCCGGACTCGCGCGGATCCGGTCGGGCGGCGCGCCCTCTCACTCCGCGAGGGGCGGCCCCGCCGCGGCGCCTACGGGGCGGGCGTACCGGGCGGAGCCCCGGCATCGCTCGGCACCGGGGTGACGGACAGGAGCGGCAGGCCGAGGTCGCGGATGCGACGCAGGAGCGCGTGGAGCGCTGCCTGATCGGCGACCGGACCCGCCAGCAGGGTGACGCC
>CAZTTB010000125.1:0-5317 GCA_964616005.1 uncultured bacterium
GCTCCTCTGGGTAGAGCAGGGCCTGCACCGCGCGCAGCACGCTGCTCTTGCCCGATGCGTTGGGTCCCACCACCACGTTCACGCCGGGGGCGATGTCGGTCAGTTCGAAGCCCGGATGGATGCCCGGAAGCCGGTCGACGCGCAGCCTGCGCAGCCTCACGGTGCCGACGCCTTCTGCGCCAGCAGCGCGTCGAGCGCGTCGAGGGCGGCGGCCTCGAGCAGCGCAGCGATGCGCTCCTCGTCGGGCGGCGCGGCTCCGGTCGCGCTGAGGTGGCGTCGCTGGGGCACCTCAGCGAGCCGCCGGCCCGCCGCCCGGAGGAGCGCCTGTCGCGCCGCCGGCTCGCCCCGTCCCTGCAGCAGCAGCAGCTTGCGGGCGAGCAGGCCCACCGGGTCGGCGCTGCGCGCCAGCGCCTCGAGGTCCCGTTCGGGGAGGGCTTTCAGCGAAGTGGCGTGCACGAAGTAGGTGGTGCCGTCCTGAGGGTAGAGCCCCGATCGCGGATCGGCGGCGGCCAGCGCCTGGGTTACGCCGGCGCGCAGGGCCGTGCGTCCGGTCAGGAGCAAGCGGCATCCGACGGCGACCGCGCGGAACGGCGCCTCGGCGAGGGCGGCATGGAGCCTATCGATCGCGGCCGTGATGCGCACCGTGACGTCGGCGGGGTCGGCGAGGCCGTCCAGCGGAACCTCGACCGTCTCCCAGCGCAGCGGCGCCAGCGGGAGCGCGCTCAGCTCCAGCGTGCCGTCGGGGTCGACCTCCAGCATCCAGGCGCCGTGCGGCCCCGGCTCGCCCGGGTCGGTGCCCACCAGCGAGCCGAGGTAACCGATCGGCCGCGGGCCCGGCGCGATGTCGGGCCGGTGTACGTGCCCCAGTAGCCAGGCGTCGACCGGCGCCGCCTGCAGATCGGCCGAACGCACCGGTGCGTAGCGGCTGCCGGTCTGGTCCCGGTCGGCGTGGAGGAGCCCGATCGTGGTCTCGTGGTCGCGGGCCGGCAACCCCACCGCCAGCGGGTCGTCGGGCGCCACACGCGCCGGGAACGACCAGCCCAGCACGCGCACGCGGGCGCCGTCCGAGCCCCGTAGCCGATGGTCTTGCCAGCGACCGCCGCGCCCGAGCAAGGTGAAGCCGGGGACCGCCTCGGCCAGGCGGGGGAGCACCTGGACGTCGTGGTTGCCTGCGATCCCGAGCACCGGGATGCCGGCTTCGGTGAGCCGCTCGACGCCCTGCCGGAGGTCGGCGAACGCTTCGAAGAAGTCGTCGTCCTGATCGACGACGTCACCCGCCAGCAGGAGGGCGTCGACGCCGCGGTCCAGCGCGATCTGTACCAGACGCCGCCACCCGGCCGCCGGGTCGAGGTCGTCGGCGTGGTCGGCCAGCGCGTCCGGCAGACGCGAGGGCCGCCGCCCGAGGTGGATGTCGGCCGCGCACAGGAGCCTCACGCCTCCCATCATGCCTGCTCCGCCGGTCCGTGTACCGTAGGGCATGGCCGCACGCCGCCTGCTGCTCGCCGTCCCCGCGCTCGCCCTGCTGTTCCTCACGGCCTGCGTGCCGAGCGTCTACGACCACCCGTACCCGGTGAGGCCGGTCGAGCTGCCGCGCGACCAGGCGGCCCACGCCGCTCCGATCGAGTGGTGGTACTACACCGGTCACCTGACCGACCCGCAGGGGCGGCACTACGGGTTCGAGCTCACCTTCTTCAAGGCCTACCCGCCTCCCTCCATGAAGGCGTTCGGGCCGGTGCCGATGTCGGCCATCATGGAGAAGGCGTTCGTCGGGCACTTCGCGGTGACCGACCTGTCTCGCAAGACCTTCGCGAGCGCCCAGAAGTCGACGACCTGGGGCTACCAGGGGGGCGCCTCGTCGAGCCGCTTCGACGTCCACGTCGCCGACTGGTTCGCCCGCGGCGTGCCCGGCGGCAACGCGCAGCAGGTCCACGCCGAGGGCGACGGGTACAGCATCGACCTGACGCTCGACCCGCGCAAGCCCGCGGCGTTGCACGGCGATCCGCCCGGCATCCAGTCGATGGGTCCCGGTGGCACCAGCTACTACGTCTCGTACACCCGCATGGCCGTGACGGGCACGCTGGGGGTGGACTGCACCTTCTTCGGCTGCCGCGAGCTGAAGGTGACCGGCCTCGCCTGGCACGATCACCAGTGGGGCGACTTCAAGATGACCGGCTACGCCGGCTGGGACTGGTACAGCCTGCAGTTCAACGACGACACCGAGCTCATGCTCTACCTCATCCGCGGTCGGGACGGGGGTTACGCCACGGCGGCGGGGAGCTTCGTGACGAAGGACGGGCGCACCGTCCACCTCACGGCTCGGGATTTCGAGGTCACCCCCACCGGCGAGACCTGGACCAGCCCCGCCACCGGCGCGGTGTACCCGTTGAGCTGGAGGGTTCGCGTTCCCCGCTTCGGCATCGACGTGCGCGTGACGCCGGTGATGAAGGACCAGGAGATGAACACCCGGTCGACCACCGGCATCGTCTACTGGGAGGGCGACGTTCGCGTGGCGGGCTCGACGCCGGGCGTGGGGTACGTCGAGCTCACCAACTACGACCGCTATCCCTACCGGAACGGTTCGAGTTCGTCCTCGACGGCGGGTCCCTGAGGCTTCGCGAGCCGATGGCGGAGCCGGGCAGCCCGTCGAGGCCGAGCGGCGCTAGGGCGAGTGCCCTGTCGCCGCTGCGTCACCGGCCGTCGGCCGGACCTCTCGACGTCGCATGAGCGCAAGGGCGGCCAGGACGAATGCGCTCGCCACCCAGAGCAGGCCGGCGTAGCCGGTGAGTGCGGCGATGAACCCGCCCAGCAGCGAGCCGATGACCGCCGCCACGGCGCCCGAGGCGGCGTAGAGACCCATCGCCTCGCCCTGGGGAAGGCTCGAGCTCTCCGCCGCGAGGTCGGAGCCGGACACCGCCAGCAGGGACCACGCCAGGACGACCAGCCCGAACCCGGCCACCGCCAGCCAGCCCCGCGCTCCGATGTGGGTCAGGCCGACCAGCGTGAGGAACACGAGGGCCGCCAGGCGTAGGCCAAGGCCGGTCCGGTAGACCGCGCCGGCGCCCAGGCGCTTCGAGGCGTTCCCGGCCGGTCCGTAGAGCAGCAGGCCCACCGCGGCCGCGGCCGCGAACGCCCAGGATGCGGCTCCCGTCTGGAGGCCGAAGACGTGCCCCATCACCAGTGGGTAGAAGGAGAACACGGCGGCGCTGCCGACGTTGCCGAGGAACCAGCTGCCGAGGAAGTCCGTGAAGGGGGAGCGGCCGCTTCGCACGAGCATCGGCAGCTTCGCCAGCGCCCGCATGAGGTGAGGCAGGTGCGCGTGGCTCATCATCGTGCCGAGCACCAGGCCGCCATGCCGGGCGTGGTGGTCTCCGGCGACCGGCCGTTCCGTCGGCGTCGACTTCGGCACGGCCCGGAACATGGCCGCGGCCAGCACGGCCACGAAGGCCGCGAAGGCGAGGGCCAAGGTGGCGTGTGACCCGCCCAAGGCGCCGGCCAACACCAGACCTGCGACCTGGCCCGCGCCGTAGAAGGTCTGCAGCCAACCGAAGCGGGCCCCCCACGACGCCCGCGGATGCCGCTCCGTGATGAACAGATTGGCGACGGTCGCGGTCACCGACGCCGCCAGCCCGATGACCAGCGCGGTCAGGACGAACCAGCCCAGCTCGTGCCTGAGCGGGAACGCGCCGATGCCGGCGGCCAGGACCGCCAATCCCGATGCGTACAGGGGGCGGTGCCATCCCGTCCTGTCCGCGAGCGCGCCCCACAGCGGCGCCGCCAGCATGCCGAGGTTGAACGCCGCCATGACCAGGCCCGGAGCGGTCGGGCCACCCGTGCGCTCGGCCAGCAGCGGCAGCACGATGGGCGCCACGCCCGAGATGACGAGCCCCAGCAGGGCATAGGACAGGTACCAGCGCTGGATGGGTCCGGAAGTGTCGGTGACGGCGGTGGGCTTCGCCGGCGGACGTTGCATGCGGTCACTCCTTCGCAACGGAGGGCCGGGCGTCTCGCCCCCGGCGACCCAACCAGCTATAACAGACCGGCCCGGGATCAGAGGTAGTCGAAGGCGTGGACACCGAGGGCATCTGACCCTTCCCGCTTTGCACACCCGGCGCTAGCATGCCTTCGGCGCGGCGGCCCGCCGAGCCGTGGCACGTCCTGCCGGGGCGTGTCCGCGTTCGCCGCCGACGATGTCGCCGAAGGGCTTGTGCCCGGCGGCGCCCGAGTGCGAGCGCACCGTCCACGCCGGGAAGAAGGCGTGTCGATGGAAGGTTCGCGCCCTCGTTCGAAACGTTCGATCCCACTCCCGCGCAAGGTGCGTGGTTCCGACGACCCCGCGACTCCTTCCGGGGAGGACGCCAGGAAGCTGGCGGAGGTGCCCATCGAGGAGCTCTTCCGACGCTTCGAGAGCAACTCCGACGGCCTGTCCTCCGAGGAGGCCGGCGCGCGTCTGGAGCGCTACGGTCGGAACTCGGTCGAGGACAAGCACGAGAGCGCACTCCTGAAGTTGCTCGGCTTCTTCTGGGGGCCCATCGCCTGGATGATCGAGGTGGCGGCCGTGCTGTCGGCGGTGGTCGGTCACTGGACCGACCTCATCGTCATCGTGGTGCTACTGCTGTTCAACGCCCTGGTCGGGTTCTGGCACGAGTTCCAGGCGTCGAATGCGGTGGAGGCGCTGAAGAAGCAGCTCGCGCTGCACGCGCGCGCGCGGCGCGACGGGCGCTGGGTCCAGATCGACGCGGAGGAGCTGGTGCCGGGCGACATCGTGCGGCTGCGGCTCGGCGACGTGGTGCCGGCCGATGTCAAGCTGGACGAAGGCGACTTTCTGTCGATCGACCAGTCCGCATTGACCGGCGAATCGTTGCCGGTCGACAAGTCACGCGGGGATCTGGGCTTCTCGGGTTCCGTGGTGCGCCAGGGCGAGATGTCGGGACTGGTCGTCGCTACCGGAGGGAACACGTTCTTCGGCCGGACGGCGCAGCTCGTGGCGGGCGCCAAGTCCGAATCGCACTTCCAGCGGGCCATCCTGTCGATCGGCGATTACCTGATCTACCTGAGCCTCGGCCTGGTGGCGGCGCTCGTCGTGGTCGAGCTCTTCCGTGGAACGCCGTTCCTGGAGCTGGCGCAGTTCGCGCTGATCCTGACGGTGGCGTCGATCCCGGTGGCGATGCCGGCGGTGCTCAGCGTCACCATGGCGATCGGCGCGATGATGCTGGCGCGCATGAAGGCCATCGTGGCGCGCCTCGAGTCGATCGAGGAGATGGCCGGCATGGACGTGCTGTGCTCGGACAAGACCGGCACGCTCACGATGAACGAGTTG
>CAZTTB010000126.1:0-5254 GCA_964616005.1 uncultured bacterium
TTCGGGGACAACGGCCTCAAGCTCTTCAACGGCGCCGGCGAGAAGCTGTCGGACGCGCTCGAGGAGGAGATCGAGGCGCTGCTCGAGCTGGACGTGGAGGGCCTCGAGCCCGTGGTGGGCAGCGCCGTCGGTTCGGCGACGCGCTACCGCACCGACGACGGGCACTACCTGCAGCACCTGCTCGCGAACGCTCCGTACCTGGACGGCCTGCGCGTGGCGCTGGACTGCGCCAACGGAGCCAGTCACATGATCGCGCCCCCGCTCTTCGAGAAGATCGGCGCCCGTCTCGACCTGATCCACGCCCGCCCCGACGGCGAGAACATCAACGTCGACTGCGGCAGCACCCATCCGGAAACCGTTCGTCGGCGTGTGCTCGAGCACGAGTTGGACGTCGGCGTGACGTTCGACGGCGACGCCGACCGGGCCCTGCTGATCGACCGTCGGGGCCGCCTCGTGACCGGGGACCACATCCTGGCCATCTGCGCGCTCACCGGGGGCGAGACCGAGGTAGTGGCCACGCTGATGAGCAATCTGGGCGTGGAGCGTTACCTGCAGGAGCGAGGCGTCCGGATGCACCGCGTCCAGGTCGGCGACCGCTACGTCCACGAGGACCTGAAGCGGCGCGAGCTTCGCCTCGGTGGCGAGCAGTCTGGGCACATCCTGTTCCTGGACAAGGCGCCCACCGGCGATGGCATCCTCACGGCGCTGCAGGTGCTGGCCGCGGTGCGCAAGTCCGGCCGGCCGCTCGAGGCGTGGATGGACGAGATCCCGGTGTACCCCCAGCGGCTCGTGAACGTCCGCGTGGCCCCGGGGGCCAAAGCCGACGTGATCGATGCCGGGCCGGTGCGAGACGCGCTGGCGGCGGCACGTGCGCTCCTGGGCGACGACGGCCGCATCAACCTGCGGCCCAGCGGCACCGAGCCGCTGGTGCGCGTCATGGTCGAGGCGGAGGACGAGGGACTGGTGGAGCGGTTGGCGCGTGAGGTGGCGGCCACCGTCGAGTCGGCAGCGCGCTGAGCGGATCGTGGTCGCAGGACCACCGGCTCGCGGCGGACGAGTATAGTGCGTCCATGAGCGAACCTACGGGCGGCACGGATTGGACGACCGCCATCGGTTACGCGCTGGGCATCGGTATCTGCTCGGTGGCGTCGCTGGGCGTGTGGCTGCAGTACTCGACCCAGACCTTCACCGCCGCGACCGGCGGGGCCCTGAGCCTGGGCATCGGAGTGGTGGTCGGCGGCGGCTGGTTCCTGCTGCGGCACCGTAGCGCCTGAGCCGACTGCGCCCCCGGGAGCGAGCCGGGCCGGCCGTCAGGGCGCCGGCGGCGCGTGGCAGGCGGTCGAGCCGCTGTCGTGGAAGGTGCCGCCCGGCACGGGACGGAAGGCCCAGTCGTAGCTGCTCTTGCGAAGCGTCAACTCGAGCACCCCGAAGGTCCCCACCTCGAGCGCCTGGCTGTTCGCCCGACGCCATAGCACGACGTACTGAGGCGCTCCGCCGGTACCCACGACGAACTCGCGGATCCCCCGGGCGGGATCGAGCCGGCCGTCGGCGTCCTGCAGCGCGAAGCGCTCGTAGTCGTGGTCGTGACCCGACAGTACGATGTCCACGCCGCCCGCCTGCAACGCCGTCCAGAAAGGCGCCATGGCCTTGTCGTTGCCGTGTGGCCCCGAGCTGAAGCGTGGGTGATGGAAGAACGCCAGACTGCACTGGCTGGGGTGCGCCTTCAGGTCGGCGGCGATCCAGCGTGTCTCCGGCGAGTCGGGCCCGCAACCGCCCACCGCCGGGCAGTTCGAGTTCAGCGCGAGGATGTGCCACGCCCCCAGGTCGAAGCTGTAGTAGCCCTTGCCCGGATCGCCGGCGCGTGCGCCCCAGTAGGCGAAGTAGCCCTCGGCGCCGCGGTAGTACTCGTGATTACCCGGCACCGGGTAGGTGATGGCCTTGAAGCGGCCCCAACTGCGCTCGTACGCGGCCTGGAACGACGCCAGCGAGCCATAGGGGTACTGCAGGTCGCCGACCGCCAGCACGGCATCGGGGTGGAGGCTGGCCGCCAGGTCCGCGGTGGCCTGCTGCTGGCACGCCCGCGGTCCCGGCGTGGCATCGGGCTGGCACACGATGTCGCCCGCGGCCACAACGGTCACCGGCTGCGAGGCGGATTGCGCGCGTGCCCACCCCGTCGGGCCTATGGCGGCCGCCACGAGGGCGATCGCCAGCAGGACCGGCAACGACGGGGACCGCCGTACCGCAGGGATGAGGCGTGCCATGGCCGCTACGCTACCGGGACGGCCGACGATGCGGGTGAGAACGCAGCGCCCGCGGCGCGTACCATGGGTGCATGATCGACATCACGCGCGAACTCTCGGAGGGGCACCCGGTATGGCCGGGCGACAGCGACTACCGCCTCGAGCAGGTGAGCAGCATCGACGAGGGCAGCGCCGTCAACGTCATGCGGCTCAGCACCACCACCCATCTGGGCACCCATCTCGACGCTCCCTGGCACTACGCGCGCTCCGGCGCCCGCCTTGCCGCCGTGGAGCTCGACACGCTGGTGGGAGAGGCGCTGGTGATCGACGCCCGCGGCGAAGGCACGGTCCCGGTCGGCGTGCTCCCGGACGCCCCGCTTCCGCCCCGGGTCCTGCTGCGCACCGGTCAGCCGGAACGCTGGGATCGGTTCCCGAGTTTCCGACCCCTCGACCCCGAGCTGATCGAAGCACTCGGCAGCCGGGGCGTCCGTCTGCTGGGTACGGACGCGCCCAGCGTCGACGCCCTGGACAGCAAGGACCTGCCGGCGCACCGTGCTTGTTTCCAGAACGACATCGCCATCGTGGAGGGACTCGAGCTCAGCCGCGTGGAGCCCGGCCGCTATCGCCTCATCTGCCTGCCGCTGCGAATGCCGCACGCCGACGCCTCGCCGGTGCGGGCACTGCTCGAGCCCCTCGCCTGACAGCCCTTGCGACGACGCATACGAGGCGCGGGCGGGCGCCGTTGGGCGCCCGCCCGCGCTCCGTCCCCGCCGCGTAGGCGATGACGGACCGTGGTGAAATTCAGCGCACGACGAGGTAGCCCGCCATGTAGCCGTCCTGGCCCTTGCCGTCGAAGCCCTTGCTCATGCCCCAGTGGGTCGGGCCGTCGCAGGGGATGGCGCAGTACCAGCGGTAGTAGCCGACCTTGGTGGGCGCCGTGAAGGTGAACGTGGTCTTGCCGGGCGTGAAGCCGGTCTCCTTGCCGCTGGCGTCCTTGGTGAAGGTGCCGCCCTTGGCGACGAGGTTCATGTTGATCTCGGGAGCGGTGATGCTGTGCTCGCCGTCGTCGTAGTTGATGACGGTGAGCGTCACCTGCTGGCCGGGCTCCACGACCAGGTCAGAGGGCATGAACGCGTCGTGGTTGGTGCCGTCGGGGCCGGGCTTGCCGACCACGCCCGCGACGCTGTTGCTGTGCATGACGACCATCGTCAGGCTCACGGGAGCCGGCGTGCTCGCCGCCAGCGCCGGCATCAGCGCCATGAGACCCAAGGTCGCTACCATCAGGACCGCACCCTTGCGAACGTTGTGCATGATGACTCTCCACTTCTGAACTCGGTTCCGAGCTCGCCTTGGCCGCGCTCGGCCAACGAGCGCTATGCTCGCTCCGAACGCCCGATCGACTGTAGGGACATTTGACCCGTCCAGGACATATGTCCTGGTCATCGTCGCGCCTCCGGAGCGGTCCGGCGCCACTCATGGCTCACACGTTCGTGGCGTTAGGCTGCGACCGTGTACGGCACTCGGACGTGGCGCTTCGTGGCTCTCGGCGCAGCCGTCGGCCTGGTCGCCGGGGTGGCTCTGTTCTTGTGGCCCGGTCCACTGGCGACGGCGGCCGGAGCCCCTTCCCCGTTGCCGAGGCTCTTCCGGTCCCCGAGGTACGCACTCGTGGACCAGCTCGACCGGCCGGTGGCTTCCGCCGACTTCCTCGGCAAGGTCCGCCTGGTCGTTACGATGGACCCCTACTGCACCACCCTGTGTCCACTCACGGCCTCCAAGGTCCTGAACCTCGAGCAGGTGCTGAAGCAACGCCACCTCGCCAACGACGTCCAGGTCGTGGCCTTCGACATCGATCCGGCCACCGGCCCCAAGGACCTTCGAGCCTTCCTGGTCCAGGAGGGAGTCGACCCGAATGCCCGCTGGCTGGCCTACCTCACGGGTGCCTCCGCCACGGTGCGAAGCGTCGTGCGCGACGGCTACCACACCAGCTACACCCGCGTCTCCAACACCCAGGCAGCGTCGCTCGCACCCAGCGCCTACCAGGCCCGTATGCGTAACGCAGTCGCAGAGAAGGCGAACGCGCCGTTCGCGGTCATGCATCAGAGCCCGTTGTTCATCGTCGATCGTCACGGCTGGGTGCGAGCCGTCTTCGACGACGCCAGCACGGCGCCCACCCAACAGGTAGCGGGGGACGTCGCGCGCCTGGTAGGGGCCGGAGGATGAACACCGCCCCGCGTCCCAATGGCACCGTTCGCGCCGTCCGCGCCGCCCAGATCCTGGTCGGCCTGCTGGTGGGAGGGGTGCTGGCGTTCGTGGGTAGCGACCTCTACCACAGCGTCTCGAACCCCACCGGGATCGCCGCCGCACGGGCCGAGCGCGGCTATGCGATCCACGACCTGGGTGCGGCCCCTAGCCTGCGCGGCTTCACCGATCAGCTGGGGCGGCCCTTCGACCCCTCCACACTGCGCGGCAAAGTCCAGGTCGTCAGCTTCCTCGATCCCCGCGGCACCCGGGTGAGCCCGGTGATCGGCGTCAACCTCTTGATGGCGCTGGAGAGCGACCTCAAGACCACGGGAAGGTTCGGCAAGGATGTCGTGTTCGTGTCTCTGAACGTCGATCCGCAGGCCGCCGACCCGGCCACCGCTGCGAGTTTCCTGAAGCAGGTGGTGGGCTTCGGCACGGTCCCGGCTCCGGCGGACCAGTGGATGTTCCTTGGCGCCTCTCCGACCCACGTGGCACAGGTCGTCCGGGAGGGCTACGGTGTCGCCTACCGGCGTCTGGGTGACGGAGCGTTCCAACGTTACGCCGCCCGACAGAAGGCGCAGGGGACCTACTTCTACGCCCGCGCCTGGAACCCGCTCGCCGAGAGCGGACTGCCGGCCGTGGTAGGCAACAGCACGATCATGATCGTGGGACCCAACGGGCACATCCGCGCCCGCATCCCGCGTGCCTACCAGGTGTCGAGCGTGGCCGTCGAGCAGACGATCGAGGCCGTGCTCGCGAAGAGCGGCCGCTGA
>CAZTTB010000127.1:0-5230 GCA_964616005.1 uncultured bacterium
CACCCCCTCCCCCCACAACGGCTGCCGTCCGCGCAAGCGGAAGCGCATGTGAGCGGAATCGAGAGCTAGGAGAGCCATGGGCCGATACAGAGGACCGATCGTAAAGATCTGCCGACGCGAGGGCGTCAACCTGGTGGAGTCCCCCAAGGTGCAACGCTACATGGAGCGCCACCCCTATCCTCCGGGCCAGCACGGCCAGCGCCGCCGCCGGAAGATCAGCGACTACGGCGTGCGTCTGCGTGAGAAGCAGAAGCTGCGCTTCTACTACAACATGAGCGAGAAGCAGTTCGCGAACCTGTTCGACGAGGCGTCGAAGAAGGTGGGGGCCACCGGCGAGGTGTTCCTGCAGCTGCTCGAGTCGCGGCTCGACAACGTCGTGTACCGTCTCGGCATCGCCGCTACCCGGCGTCAGGCGCGTCAGTTCGTTGCTCATGGACATATCCACGTCAACGGCCGGCGCATCGACGTCCCGTCGTACCGGCTGTCGCCGGGCGATGAGATCGAGGTTGCTCCCAACGCCAAGAAGAACGCCCATATCAAGGGCAACGTGGAGGAACGGCGGCGCGGCAAGCTCAATCCGTGGCTCGAGTTCGACGAGGAAGCGCTCAAGGGCCGGTTCCTGCATCGCCCCGCCCGCGAGGACCTGACGGTGCCGGTGAACGAGCTGCAGGTCATCGAGTACTACTCGCGCTGAGGTCGTAGAGCGGCCACGGCCGGAGGAGAGCACGGTGCAGATCATTCCAGAGTTCAAGTCGAAAACGACCGATCGATACGGCGAGTTCGTGGTGGAGCCGCTGCCGCGCGGCTATGGCGTGACGCTCGGGAACCCGCTGCGGCGGATCCTGCTGTCGTCGATCCCCGGTACCGCGGTGACCAGCGTCTACATCGAGGACGTGCTCCATGAGTTCTCGACCATCGATGGGGTCAAAGAGGATGTCATGCAGATCATCCTCAACCTCAAGGACCTCGTCGTGAAGCTCTACGACGACGACCCGGTGACGCTGACGCTGCGCGCGGAGAGCGCGGGCGAGGTCACGGCCGCGCAGTTCGACGTACCGGCCAACGCCGAGCTCATGAACGGCGAGCTCCACATCGCGACCCTCACCAAGGGTGGGCGGCTGGTGATGGAGGTGCGCGTCGAGCGCGGCGTCGGCTATGTGCCCGCTGAGATCCACGGCACCAAGGACCGCATCAACTCGATCCCCGTCGACGCCGTGTTCACCCCGGTACGCCGCGTGGCGTATCGCGTCGAGGACACACGCGTCGGCCAGAAGACGGACCTCGACCGGCTCGTCATCCGCGTCTGGACCGACGGCAGCGCCGATCCCCGCGACGCGCTCGACCAGGCCGTCGACATCATGCGCAACCAGCTCAACGTCTTCAGCGGCGAAGGCGCCGACGGCGGCGAGGAGAAGGTTCCGGTCATGACCATCCCCACCAAGGCGGTGGAGGAGGTCGTGGCGGCGCCCGAGCAGGTCGTCATGAGCCTCGAGAGCCTGGAGCTGTCCAGCCGCGTCCTGCACTCGCTGCAGGAGGAGGGTATCGACTCGGTCAACGCCCTGCTGGCGCTGTCCGAGCGCGACCTCAAGAAGGTCGGCGGCGTGGGCGAGAAGTCGCTCGAAGAGATCAAGGAGCGCCTGGCGGCGCGCGGACTGAAGCTGAAGGAGTAAGCCATGCGTCATCTGCAGCGCGGTTACAAGCTGGGTCGCTCCAGCAGCCATCGCAGCGCCCTCGCCCGTTCCCAGGCGACGGCCCTGCTCCGGCACGGCCGCATCAAGACCACCCTCACCAAGGCCAAGAGCCTGCAGCCCTTCGTGGAGAAGTTGATCACCACCGCCCGCGGCGGCGATCTGCACGCGCGCCGCCTCATCGCGCGCGACATCCACGATCGCGCCGTGCAGCGCAAGCTCATGGACGAGATCGCCCCCCGCTACGCCGATCGGCAGGGCGGCTACACCCGCATCTACCGGTTGCTCAACCGTCGCGGTGATAACGCCCAGGAGGCGTACATCGAGTTGGTGCAGGAGTAACTCGAAGCACGCCTGAACGCGAACGCTGACGTTCGAACGGCCGCCCCACCGGGGCGGCCGTCGTGGTATCGGGTTCCTCAGCGAGTGCCGCTCAGCTGCTCACGCGCAGGGCCGCGGCGAAGCTCGTGCCACGGCCGTCCCAGGGCACGGCCAGCAACTCCGCCACGGTGGCGCCGACGTCGGCGAAGCTGGCACGCGTGCCGAGGTCGCCGCCGTCACGGCCGGGAGCGTAGGCGAGCAGCAGACCGTGCTCCCGGGTGTGATCGGTGCCCGGCCAGGTCGGATCGTTGCCGTGGTCGCTGACGAAGAGCAGCACGTCACCCGGCGCGACCGCAGCCAGCAGCTCGGGCAGGCGCTCGTCGACGTCGCGCAGGGCCGCCGCGTACCCTTTCGGGTCGCGCCGGTGCCCGTAGAGCGAGTCGAACTCGACCAGGTTCGTGAACACCAGCCCGTCGGGGCGTCCCCGCATGGCGGCGAGGGTGCGGTCGACGCCGTCGAGGTTGGAGCGGGTGTGCACCTCTTCGGTGAAGCCACGGTGACTGTAGATGTCGGGGATCTTGCCGATGCCGACGACATCGCGCCCGTCCTCCACGAGGGCGTCGAGGACGGTGCGCTCGGGGGGTACGAGCGAGTAGTCGTGGCGGGCTTCGCCGAGTCTGCGGAAGGCGCCGGGCGAACCTGCGAAGGGCCGGGCGATGACCCGTGCCACGGCGTTGTCGCCGGTCAGGATAGCGCGCGCCGCCTCGCACCAGGCATACAGCGTGGGCAGAGGGACCACGTCGACGTGGGTCGCGATCTGGAAGACGCTGTCGGCACTGGTGTAGACGATAGGCTCACCGCTCGCCAGGTGTCGCGGGCCGAGCTCCTCGATGATGGCGGTACCGGACGCCGGCCGGTTGCCGAGGTGGCCACGGCCGGTGACCGCATCGAAGGCGTTCATCACCGCGTCCGGGAAGCGCTCGAAGGTGCGGAACGGGTGGTCGAGCACGATGCCCATGAACTCCCAGTGACCCGTTGTGGTGTCCTTACCGAGCGACCGCTCCGCCAGCCGACCGTAGCTTGCCTGGGGCCTAGGGGCGGCCTCGAGGGCCGTCACGCCGGTGATGTTGCCCAGGCCCAGGTGCGCCAGGTTCGGTAGCGCAACGGGGGCGGTCCGGAGGGTGTGGTCGAGCGTGTGCGCGCCGTCGTCGCCGAAGTCCCGGGCGTCTGCCAGCGCGCCCACCCCGACGGAGTCGAGAACGATGAGGGTGACGGTCATGCGGCAGTATACGTGCGCGCTCGCTGGCTCAGGACGGTCGCGCGGTCGCCCGTGGGAAGGGCGTGCGCGCCGGTCGTTGCTCGCAGGGCATAATGCGGGACGTGAGGCACGGCGGCAAGGTGCGGGGCGGGGAAGCGCTCGTTGCGGAAGTGGCGGAACGGCTGCGGGAACTCGCGCCCGGAGCCCGCACGGTGGCGCTCGGGTTGTCCGGCGGCCCCGACAGCGTGGCTGCGCTGCTGCTGTTGCTCGACGCGGGGATCGACGTGATGGCCGTCCACTTCGACCACCATCTGCGCGAGGGTTCGGCGGCCGACCGAGCGTTCGTGGAGGCCCTGTGCGAGCGCTTGCAGGTGCCCCTGCGCGTCGGAGGTGCGGACGTCGCCACGGTGTCGCGCGAGCGGGGCTGGAACGTGGAGGACGGGGCGCGGCGCCTGCGCTACGACTTCCTCCACCGGGCGGCGGCGGCCGGAGCTGCCGACGGGATCGTGGTCGCCCATACCCTCGACGATCAGGCCGAGACGGTGCTACTCCAGCTACTGCGGGGCGCGGCCTTCGCGACGGGCATGCCGGGCCGTCGTGGCGCGCTGCTTCGTCCGCTTCTCGGGATCGAGCGGGCGCGTCTTCGAACCTTCCTGGCCGATGGCGGGGTCGCGTTCCGAGACGATGAGAGCAACCACGACCTGGCGCGGTCACGGGCCTGGGTCCGGGCCCGGGTCTTGCCTGCGCTCGAAGCGCGGATGCCGGGCGCGGCGCGGCGGCTCGCCCGTACGGCCGCGCTCCAGGCCGATGCCAGGGACGCCCTCGAGGGCATCGCGCGGCGACGCTTCGGCGACGGGCCGCTGCAGCAGGCGGCACTGTCTCGAGCGGCACCGGCGTTGCAGCGTTCCGCCCTTGCGCGCCTCCTGTCCAGCGCCGGCGTGCCCGTGTCATCGGAGCGGATCGAAGCGATCCGCTCCGCGTTGAACGAGAGCGGACCCTGGCGCAGCGACGTCGGTTCGGGGAGGGTCGTGCGCGTGGCGTACGGCCGGGTGGAGGTCGCTCGGCGCTCGTTGGCCGTGCCGGCGCGGCCGGTGCGGGAGCCCGGCGAGCTACCGGTGGGTGTGGATCCGGGCGTGCTGACAGCCTACCCGGCGCTGGAGATCCGCAACCGCCGGCACGGGGATCGTATCCGCCTGACGGGTGGGAGCCGGCTGCTGTCGGACCTGTTGATCGACCGGAAGGTGCCCCGGGAGAGCCGCGACGGCCTGCGGCTGCTCGCCAGCGGGCGGGACGTGCTGTGGGTCGAGGGAGTGGCTGCGGCCGAAGGCGTGCTGTCGGGCGAGGGACGCGTCGACGCCGATGAGGCGCCGATGCGGCGGGCGCTGGCTCTGGCCGCCGACGCCGGGGCGTCGGGCGAGCTGCCGGTCGGGGCGGTGGTGACGGTGCAGGGGAGGGTGGTGGGAGAGGGCGCCAATCGCAGCGAGATCGAGAGCGATCCCACCGCCCATGCTGAGATGCTCGCACTCCGTGCCGCCGCCGCCGAGCAGGGCGACTGGCGCCTGAGCGGCGCAACCCTCTACGTCACCCTGGAGCCCTGCCCGATGTGCCTCGGGGCCGTCCTTCAGGCGCACGTGGCGCGCGTGGTGTACGGCGCCGACAACGTGCGTGAGGGTGCGCTGGGAGGTGCGGTGGACCTGTTGGCCGGCGACCTCAAGCGCAACCCCGAGGTCCGGGCCGGGGTCCTGGCGGCCGAATCGGCGGACCTCCTGAAGGCGTTCTTCCGGTCCCGACGAGGGTAGCGGCCGGCGGCGCGGCCCCCGTGGCCGGCTCCGGCCCCACAGGCCCGTGACGGGAGGGAAGCCCGCGCTGGTGCAGGTTTTTCGCCACCTGCCTCCGGTATGATGCGGACGTGGAGATCCGCAACTTCTCGATCATCGCCCACGTCGACCACGGCAAGTCGACG
>CAZTTB010000128.1:0-5228 GCA_964616005.1 uncultured bacterium
CCTGGTTCAAATCCGCGGGGTCAGACCAATGTTCTATCGCGTGGTCTTGCGAGTGCGCGTCTACAGCGGCTACTTGAGCTTGAGGTGGCACGCAACTCCCACGCCGACGCCAGGTGTGAGTTCACGTCTTGGACGCCACCACAACCGGGCCCCCAAGGACACCACGGCACGGAGACCGGCGTTGTCGTAGGCCTCGGCACCCGGTCGCTGCGCGCCGAGTAGCAACCTGACGTTCTCTCATTCCCTTCTGGACCTGCAGCTGAGGACTGGCCGTCAGCCCCCGTTCCGTTGCGCCTGCGACGGGAGCCCGTGGGGTTCAACGCGATGGATCTCGCCGAGCGCGTGTCGGTGGCCCCGGAAACGCGTCGAGCAGAGGGCGTAGAGTCCGGTGGAGACCCGACGACGCAAGCGCGCGCCGTGCGGTTGATCGGGGGCCGGAGCTTGGTTGAGACACAGTCCGTCAGCGCCAAGGGGAAGGAACAGACGTGGACACCATCGTCATTACGGGAGCCAGCGATGGCATTGGCGCCGCAAGTGCTCGTCAGCTGAAGGCCAAGGGGCATCAGGTCGTCATCGTTGGGCGTTCGCGAATGAAGACGGAGGCTCTAGCACGTGAGCTCGCGGCGCCCTATCATGTGGCCGACTACGCGAGCCTGGCCGACGTGCACCGGCTCGCTTCGGAGCTTGAGCGCTACGAGCGCATCGATGTGCTGGCGAACAACGCCGAAGGGATCATGGGGAAGCGCCAGGTGACCGAGGACGGCTTCGAGAGGACCTTCCAGGTCAACCACCTCGCTCCGTTCCTGCTGACCAAGCTGTTGCTGAAGCGCCTCATCGAAGGCCGGTCCAAGGTCATTCAGACAACGAGCACGGCCGCCAACGCGTACGGTGGCAAGTTCGACATCACCGACCTCAACAACGAGCGCAGCTATCACGCACAGACCGCCTACGGGAACGGCAAGCTCGCGAACATCCTGTTCACACGGGAGTTGCATCGGCGGCACCAGGCGGACGGGATCGCTGCGGTGGCCTTCCACCCGGGCGTCGTCCGCAGCAACTTCGGCAGCGACAGCACGCGCGTGATGCGGTTCGCGTACCACTCGCCCGTGAAGTACCTGATGATCAGCCCCGAGGCCAGCGGGCGCAGGCTCACCGCGCTTGCCGAGGGGAAGCCTGGCGTCGACTGGCAGCCGGGCGAGGCCTACGACAAGGGCAAGCCGATGAGCGTCAGGTTCAGGGACGACGACGGCCGCATCGCGCGCCAGCTCTGGGAGCGCAGCGAAGAACTACTGGCAGGCACGGCCTGACGAGGTACGTGGACGACGTTGAGGTGCGTAGCCGTCCAGGAAGCTGTTCCGAGTGACCGCGGCGCTCAACGACGAGCTCGTGTCCACGGAGCTACGCCGCAAGGAAGCGGCGGAGGCTCGAGGGCTGAAGCATGCGCATCCCCCATCAGCTTCACGGGATCGGTTCCGCCAGCCACACCGCGATCGGGACCCGATCGATGGGAATGAGCACGCTGCCGTCGCGAAAGCGCCTCGAGACGCCGTTGGCGAAGGCCTGGCCATCTGCGGCCGAGGCTGGCCCCACCGCCACGTACCTCGCGGAGGAGAGGTCGCCACTTCCCGGCCCGATCTCGATCCGAAGCGCCGGGCCCGACAGGGTCGAGAGCACCAGCGTCCGGCCTCCGGCTGGGGCACCAAAAGCCAGACTGCCGAGGGCGTGCGAACCAGGCACGATGAGCTGCTGAATGAGCGCTACAACGGCATCGTGCCTACCCATGAGCCGCCGGAACCGAGCCGAGCCGATGGTTGCCGCAAGGTGCGCGAAGGCCGAGTCCGTCGGGGCGAACACGGTGTATGTCCGAGAACCGTCCAAGATGACGTCTGGGCCGCTGTCTCTCAAGGCTCGGTAGAAGCACGCGAAGGTCGTAGAACGCTGCGCGGACGTCGGTCCGAAGCACAGCCCCGAACCCGACTGAAGATGCGTACCCGGCGTCCTCGGCTGGGTGCGAACCACGGAGTGGCTCAGCAGGAAGCCTTGGAGCGTTCCGGGGTCGACTACGAGGGCGGCCACCTGTACGTGCGGCTGCGCGTCCCCTGCCGTGAGAAGCATCGAGGCCACGAGCGCCGCGATCGTGATGTGCCGCCGGAAGCCGATGCGAGCCACCTGTCATACTCCCACAGAGCGGGGCCAAGCGGTGCACATGCCAGCGGTGACCGGTCCTGCTGGGGCCCCTGCCGCCCGCACGTGGTGGTGCGCAGCGCCCAAGCTGCGTGCCACGAACAGGGCCTCGGCACAGAGCTTCGACATCCATCCGTCACTCGCGACGCCGCGAGACGCTCAGGAAGATCAGCCAGCCGACCACCGCGCCCGCCAGCATCGTGAGCATGGCCGTGGCATGGCCGGGTCCGGAGCCGAACAGCCGCGGTACCAGGAAGGTCGCGATGAGCGCGAAGATCAGCGTCTGCACGAAGGCCAACACCGAGGCCGCGAGCCCGCGTCGCTCGGGGTAGAGGTCGAGAGCGAAGATGGTCATCGCCGGAGCCTGCAACGCGAACCCGAAGCTGTACACGGGCAGCGGCATCACCAACCAGGGAACGGCCGGCACCGACGTCGCGTTGAGCGTCAGGTTGATGGCCGCTCCTAACGCCATGACCGCCAAACCAGTGGCGACCAGGACACTCGGCCGGTACCGTTCGGCGGCGCGGCTGGCGACCGCCGAGCCGCTGATGAGGCCGGCCACGATGGGCACGAACAGCCAGCCGTACTGCGTGCCACCGAGCTGGAGGACATTGGGCACGAAGTCGGCCGCTGAGGCGACGTACACCAGAAAGCCCCCGATGCCGAGCGCCAGCGCCAGTGCCAGGGCCAGGAAGCCGGGGTCGCGTGCCACCCGGGAGTAGGCGCGGCCCAAAGGGGCGGGCCGGAAGGCTTGGCGGTCGCCGGCGGCGATCGTCTCCGGCAGGAGCAGCTGGCTGCTGCTAGCCAGCACCGTGCCGAGCACCGCCAGAAGGGTGAAGGATGCCCGCCACCCGAAGGCGGCATGCAGGTAGCCTCCGACGATCGGCGCAGCCGCGGGCGCCAACCCGGAGACCATCACCATCTGCGCCATCAGCTTCTGTGCTCGCGGCCCATCGAAGAGGTCGCGCACGACAGCGCGTCCCACGATGACGCCAGCCCCGCCCGCCAGCCCCTGCAGCGCGCGGGCCGTGAGCAGGAAGCCGAAACTAGGCGCCAGTGCGCAACCGACGGCCGTCAGCGTGTAGAAGGACATCGCAGCCACGATCACCCTGCGGCGCCCGTAGGCGTCGGAGAGTGGCCCGTGGACCAGCGTCATCACGGCAAGGGCCGTCAGGTACACGCTCAACGTTTGCTGCACCTGGGCGTCGCTCACACCGAAGTGCCGTGCCATCGCCGCGAACGACGGGAAGTAGGTGTCGATCGAGAACGGGCCCAAGGCACCGAGCCCGCCCAAGAGGATGGCGTAACGCGCGATCTTCATAGGCTCGTGCTGCAGCTGGTGCAGCATCCCCATTGTGACGCGACTGGGGCGTCCTGCGTCCCGCTCCAATGGTTCATCCGGCCGGCCAGCGGCAGCGCCGCTTCCCGAGGCCGGTATGGGCACCGACAACGAAGCTGCGAGAGGAGATGGGATCTGCGGTCAACCGTACGGGGTGAAGTGATTTCGGCCCCTATCCATGTACCCTGCGATGCGTTGACGGAACAACAGACAGAGGCAGATTCCGGTTCACCCTTAGGTGCTGCACCTGGATTGGGAACACGCCGGGCCTGGGGGGGCGACGAGTCGCCTGGGGACCGGCATCTACAGGCGCGTCACGTCCCCGGTCCGAACCGGCGCGTAGCGCACCCTGACTTGCCACCTGCCTACTCGATGTCTTCGCGCTCGACGCCTTCGCGCTCCAGCACGAAGTCGGCGCCGTAGGCCGTGGCCGGCGTCTGGAATCCGGCCGGGGCGTCGCCTTGCAGCACCCGTCGCACAGCCGCTAGCGCGGCGCGGGCCGTCCACTCGACACCGGCCTCCGGACCGTGCAGGCGAGACACGGCGCGGCGCCCCTCGCCGTCTACCACTTCACCCCAGACGCTCACCCGTGTCTGCGCACGTTCCTCTGCCGTCGACCCTGACCTCACCGCGCGCGTCATCAGCTTGCGCACCGCCTCGATCTTGAACAATGGACGCGCGTAGTCCATGATCGCGATCCCGCGTCGCTGGTCCGCCGAGAGCACGATGTAGTCCTCGATGTTCGGGACGCCGGTGCTCCGGTATGCCATGAACACATCGCCCCAGGTCCGCCGTGTTGCTGTCCGCAGTCCGTTCCCGAAGTCGATCTGCCGTGTCTTGGTCCCACGTGGGGGCGTCACCAGATCTCCATTCACGCGAACCTTCTCACCGTCAGGCACGTGCGCGAGCATCGTCTTCACCGTTCCCGGCGGCAAGGCTGCCGGGCCAACCGAGTGGAAGGCAAGCGTCAGGTGCGTCGCCGACGGCAGGCGCTGCTTCAGGTGCAGCGCCAGGCAGTCGGTCGGCACCACGTCGAACCCCACACCCGGCAGCACCATCACGCCCTGGGTCTTGGCTTCGACATCGCGCGATGCCATTGCCGCGTAGACCGGCAGCTCCCCGGAGATGTCCAAGTAGTGCGTTCCCGAGCGAAGACAGCCGTTCACCATCGCCGCGGCCGTATGGACGTACGGCCCCGCGCAATGCAGAACGACGGGCACCTGCGTCAGGGACGCGTCCACTCCGTCAGGGTCATCGAGAGCGAAGGCCCGATGCTCGACGCCCAGCTCGTCCGCAAGTGCTGCCACACGCACGGGATTGCGCCCCGCCACCACCGGCCGTAGCTCCTCTGTGATCGCCCGCCGGGCGATCGCCTCGCCCACGAAACCCGTCACGCCGTACAGCAGAAACTCGGATGGCATCGCTTCACCGTCCCAACACCGCGTGAGCGTGGAACGCCCTCGATGTATCTGACATGCTGTGTCTTCTCTCAAGCTAAACCTCGAGCGGAAGCGTGTCCACCAACTGCGCCTTGGTCTCAAGGGATCGTTGCAACGATGGCGGAGAGCGCCTTGAAGGACTCTGATAGCTTCATTCGCGCTTCGTCTTGAAGCCTGAGGTTCTCCGTACTGGCCTTTCGCTCGGCAGCAAGTGCTGCGGCCGGTCGTAATGTGGACAGAATCGCCGGGCTGGAAGTTGACACTTC
>CAZTTB010000129.1:0-5206 GCA_964616005.1 uncultured bacterium
CCTCGCAGCGAGGACGCCTGGCTGGGTCTCCAGCGCGCCCGCGTCCTGGGTGCCGACTGGCGTGGCGCGGTGGAGGCGGGCCAGCGCGTCCTGGCGCTCGATCCGAGCAATCGGTGGGCGCACTTACGGCTGGGGCTGGGCTACTACATGTTGGGCGACTTCGCTGGCGCTCGACCCCACTACCAGGCCGCCCTGCGCGCGGCCCCCGACGACGCCGTGGCTCGCCTTGGGCTGGGGCTGACCCTTGTCCGCGCTGGCGAAGCGGCCGCGCTCGTCTTCGGCACGGTTGCCGGCTACGCTGGCGGCGTTACCGACACGGTCCTGATGCGCATCACCGACATCCTCATCAGCTTCCCCGTTCTCCTGCTCGCCGGCTTCCTGGCCGTGGTTCTGCGGCCCGGCGTGACGGTCGTCGTGCTCGTGATCGGCTTCTCGTCATGGTTCTACCTCGCCCGGATCGTTCGTGGCGAGGTCCTCTCCGTCAAGCGCCGCGAGTACATCGAGGCCGCGAGGGCACTGGGAGCGCCGAGTGGACGCATCGTCCGGTCGCACGTCCTGCCGCAGATCCTTGGACAGGCGCTGGTGTACGGGACTCTGAACTTCTCCACGACCGTCCTCTTCGCAGCCGCCCTCTCCTACCTAGGCATCGGCGTGCAGCCGCCCAGACCCGACTGGGGCAACATGATCGCCGAAGGGGCGCAGTATCTCACGGTCATGCCGTGGCTCGTGATCTTCCCGGGTATCTTCCTGGGCATCTCTGTGCTCGGCTTCAACCTCCTCGGAGATGGGCTTCGTGACGCTCTGGATCCGAAGAACACGGGAGGGCGCTGAACATGCTGGAGTACCTGGGTCGGCGCCTTCTGTGGAGTGCCGTCGTACTCCTCGCAGCATCCATGATCACCTTCACGATCGGTGTCCTCATGCCTGCCAATCCTGCCAGGATGATCGCCGGTCCGAACGCTCCCGCCTCGGTCGTCGACAGCATCGCCCATGAGCTGGGCCTCGACCAGCCCGTCTACGTCCAGTACTGGCGCTACCTGACCCGAGCGCTCCACGGCAATTTCGGGCGCTCCTTCAAGACGTCGCAGAAGGTGCTCCCCACCATTCTCCGGAGGTTCCCATACACAGCTGAGCTGGCGCTCGCGGGTCTGTTCGTCGAGCTGATCATCGGTGTCAGCTTGGGAGTCGCGGCGGCCGTCTATCGGGGGTCGGGCATCGACGGCGCATCGATGGTCTTCGTGCTACTGGCCCTCGCTGTCCCGCCGTTCTGGCTCGGCATCATCCTGCTCTACCTCTTCGCGTACGTCGTTCCTATCTTCCCTCTAGGGGGCGCGGCGGGAGGTGCCTCCGCGCTGGTCCTTCCAGCGCTCACGCTTGGCGTTACAGGGTCGGCCTTCTACACCCGCATGAGCCGGGCCTCGATGCTGGAAGTGCTCTCCGAGGACTACGTGCGCACCGCCCGCGCCAAGGGCCTGAAGAAGGCCATCGTCATCTACAAGCACGCCTTCAGGAACGCACTGCGACCCATCATCACGATGGCGGGCCTCGACCTCGGCGTCTTCATGGGCGGGGTGCTCATCATCGAAGAAGTGTTCGGTTGGCCGGGCATCGGCACACTGGCCTGGCAGGCGATTCTCAACGTCGACATCCCGATGATCATGGGGACCGTGCTGTTCACGGCCGTCGTCATCGTGCTCGCCAACACAGCGGTCGACATCCTCTACGGCTTCATCGACCCACGCATCTCGTTCACGAGGGGAGGTGAGTGAGGGGTAGCAGCGGAGCCGAGCACTCGGTTCCTACCGTGGCGCCGCGCCCCTTCCACTGACACGTCGGCGGCCACATCCAGGGGTCTAGGTGCCCCACCAGTCAACTAGGAGGCAGAGGCTTGCGTCGTTCAATGAAAGCACTCTCACTGGTCCTCGTCACGATAGGCCTGGCCGCGTTCATGGTCGCCCAGGCCGCGACGGTCGTTCACGTGTCCTACACGGAGGACATGGCAACGCTCGACCCGGCCATCGGGTACGACATCGAGAACTGGCCGGTCGAGCACGCCCTGTTCATCACGTTGCTCAGCTACGAGAACGGCACAACGCTCGTCCCATGGGCCGCCACGGGCATGCCATCGGTGAGCACCGACCTCAAGACCTACACCTTCCATATCCACCCGGGCATCAAGTTCTCTGACGGCGAACCCGTCGACTCTGGCGCGTTCCGCTACGCGATCGAGCGCATCCTCGATCCGAAGACGCAATCGCCGCAAGGGGGCATGGGTGGCTGGTACGGCAACCTGGTGGGCGCACAAGACTTCATCGACGGCAAGACGGACCACGTGGCCGGCATCAAGACGCCGGACCCGCTCACCATCTCATTCACCCTCGCGAAACCCGACCGCACCTTCATGAACATCCTTGCGACCCCCTTCTCCTCCGCCGAGCCCAAGCAGGCCGTCGAGAAGTGGGGGCGAGACTACTCGCACCACGTCGTCGGAAGCGCGCAGTTCCTCCTCAAGTCGTGGGTGCCCGGCCAGAGCATGGTCTTGGTCAAGAACCCCGACTACTTCGACCCCGCCACCGCCGCCAAGGTCGACGAGATCGACTTCACCTTCAACCTGGACCCCCAGGTCGCCTTGCTCCGCGCGCAGCGCGGCGAGATCGACGTCATCGGCGATGACATCCCGTCGGCACAGTTCCTGTCCGTGGCGAATAACCCGAAGTACAAGGCCGATCTGCACCACTTCACCCAGGTGGGCATCGACTACGTCTTCATGAACACCCAGGTCGCGCCGTTCGACAACAAGCTCGTTCGCGAAGCCGTCAACTACGCCGTCGACAAGAGCCGCATCGTCCAGCTCATGAACGGGCGCGGACAAGTAGCCAACCAGATACTCCCGCCGGCCATGCCCGGTTATGACAGCTCGATCGAGGCGATCAGCTACAACCCGCAGAAGGCCAAGGACCTCCTCGCCCAGGCAGGGCACCCCAACGGGATTCAGGCGGACTTCATCACGCTCTCGAACCCACCCGGCCCGCAGATCGCCCAGGCACTGCAGCAGCAGATGGCAGAAGCGGGCATCAAGCTCAACATCAAGGCGCTGCCGCACGCGGAGTACATCAACACCATCACCACGCTCAAGAAGGCGGCCATCGGATACAGCGGCTGGTATCAGGACTACCCGGACCCATCCGACTTCCTCGACGTGCTCTTCAACTCGGCCAACGTGAAGCAGGGCTCGTTCAACCTGTCCGAGTACCAGAACGCCGCGGTGGACAAGCTCATGAACGACGCCCAGGGTCTTCCCATCGATCAGGCCTTGCCGATGTACCAGAAGGCCCAGAAGGCGATCCTCGCCGACTACCCGTGGGTCCCGCTCTTCTTCCCTGTCGAGTACAAGTGGGCCAACCCCTCGGTCACGAACTTCACGATCGATCCGGTTTGGACCTTCGTCTACGCCGCATGGGGCAAGAAGTAGCCCGCCTGACCGTCACCATCGCTTCACTGGCGTCCTGCGCAGCTGCCTGCGCAGGACGCCGTTCCATGCGCCCAGCGAGGTTTCCATATCTGCAACGGCCCGGAGCGACTGGAGCGGCCGACCATCGGGACGTGGCGGCCGGCGCGGCATGGACGCGACGGAGATAGCCTCCCGAACGCTCCAGAATCGCCGCATCGACACCGGCGCCCCCTCCCGGCCGGATCGTCTCGCCGCCACAACCATCAACGCCCACGCAAGCGAGTCGTTCGCAGGCATGAGGGCCGCAGCTTCCAGGTCGCGGTCCAGTAGAACTCCTCGAGCACCTAGCCACTCACGACCCAATGCTGCGCCTGATCGACACCGTTCCCGAAAAGGCCGTCAGCAAGTCCGCGCGACTAATGGCAACCGCGCGAGCTCTTGCATTCGCACCGGTGACCGGCTTGCCGAAGCGCGTACCTCGTCGTCTCTTCAGTGAACGGCTCCGGGCTCGGGCCCGGCAGGCCGTGGAACGGGGTCTTCTGGTAGCAGGGTCGGCACATCACGATGGCGTTCGATAGGCGGTTACCCTGGCTGCGGCGCTTGTGGTGTACCTCGAGATCTTCCGTTCGCTTGCATCTACTCACGATGCTCCTCCGCTCCTACCCCAGCGCCGGCGGTCGCGTCGCTGGGAACCTCCGAGTCACGCGGTCCACGCCGGGCCTACGCCCGGTCGCGGCCCGACGCGCCGTTGTCGATCATGCCGGGCCACGCTGCGCGACAGCCCCGCTGCCCAGCGCCACGCGCTTCCGCCATCGGGCCACCTGGACATAGTAGGAGTCCTGGCGCGCGAAGACGCGCCCCCGGACGGCCTCGAAGCGGCCGAACTCCACCACGCGATCGGCGAAGTACTCTGCCACGACGCGTCCGGAGAACGGGCCGACCAGGCACGGCCATTCGCCCTGCCAGAGATTCGGCACGATGACGCGCAGCCACCGTCGCGGCTCGCCTGCAGCCTGCGAAGACTCCATGTAGATTCCCTGACGAAGGCCGCTGGCTTGTCGGGGCCACATCCCGCACTTCCCTTCCCGCGCGAGGCGCTTGCCTCGCTGGGCGTCTCCACGGCGCCCGCCAAGCCGGAGAGCTCCGGAAGACCTCCACAGCCACAGGAGGCTTCCCGTGAACGTGATTGCAGGTCGGTCGCGTGGTACGCGCCCGTGCCGCAGGATGCCAAGGCAACCGACGGGATACCGTCGCCCTAGGTTCGTAAGCGGTGCTCGATTGTACCACGGTAGGGACACACCAGCGCGGTGGACGCGGGTGGCCGACCGCGCCCAGCGCCATCACAAAGGCCGGAACAGCGCGGGAAGGGCAGGGGAACCGTCTTGGTGCGCCGAGGCGCAGCCTCATGCCGACGCCGCGGCGGGCTTGCCCCGCAGCGCTTCGCGGAACGTCACCAGGCGTCGCCGGTCTTCGTCCCACAGCGCAAGCGCGACCGTCCTGAAGCTACCGACCAGGGTCAGCTTCGTGACGCGCTGAAGGGTGGGGTTCTCACGGTGGCACCGCTCCAGGTTGTAGTTGGGGATGCGCGGACTGAGGTGGTGGATGTGGTGAAAGCCGATGTTCCCGCTGAACCACTGCAGGACCCTCGGCAGAGAGTAGTACGAGCTGCCGTGGAGCGCGGCGAGCGTGTAGTCCCACGTCGGCGTGTGCTCCCAGTAGGTGCGCTCGAACTGGTGCTGCACGTAGAAGAGCCAG
>CAZTTB010000130.1:0-5152 GCA_964616005.1 uncultured bacterium
AACACGGTCGGCGTGTTCGAGACGCGCATCCTCGAGATCGCTCGACGCGCGCACGAGGCGGGCGCCCAGCTCTACTACGACGGCGCCAACCTCAACGCCATCGTGGGCCGCGTCCGGCCCGGCGACATGGGGTTCGATGTCGTTCACCTGAACCTGCACAAGACCTTCACCACGCCACACGGCGGTGGCGGTCCCGGCACCGGACCGGTCGGCGTCAAGGCCCATCTGGCCGAGTACCTGCCGGTGCCGTTGGTGGTCGAGGGGAACGACGGCTTCCGCTTGTCCGAGGACCTGCCCTCCTCCATCGGACGGATGCGTTCGTTCGTCGGCAACGTCGGCAATCTCATCCGAGCCTACGCCTACATCCGAACGCTCGGCCTGGAGGGCCTGCGGCGGGTGAGCGGTCACGCGGTCCTCAACGCCAACTACCTGCGTGTGCGGATGCAGCAGGCCGGCTATTCGATCCCCTACGACCGACACAACATGCACGAGTTCGTGGCGCAACCGCCGGAGGGGGTGCACACCCTCGACGTGGCGAAGGCCTTGCTCGACTACGGCATGCACCCGATGACCGTCTACTTCCCGCTCATCGTCAAGGAAGCCATGATGGTCGAGCCCACCGAGACGGAATCGCTGGAGACGCTCGACGCTTACGCCGACGCACTGGGTGAGATCCTGCGCCGAGCCGCAGAGGACGACGGATACCTGGCGGGCGCTCCCTACACCACCCCCGTCCGCCGGCTCGACGAGGTGCGGGCGGCGCGCCAGCCCGTGCTCCGGCACGCCTTCGAAGAAGGGCCGGGATCCGCGGAGTAGCGGCGGGTCGACTATCGGTCGACACCGGGACGACGAACGGGGCGGCACCGATCGGTGCCGCCCCGTTGAGGGTGCTGGGTTCGTGGGACGTCTTCAGCTGCCGCAGCCGGGCGCGCCTTCGGAATCCGGGGCGGAGCCGCTGTCGGTCCTGAAGCTGTGCCCGCAGCCGCACGAGCTGGTCGCGTTGGGGTTGTTGACCTGGAAGCCGCCACCCATCAAGTTCTCGACGAAGTCGACCTGCGAGCCCACCAGCAGGGGCCAGCTGCGGGGGTCGATCACCAGGCGCACGCCCTGGGATTGGAAGACGCGATCGCCCTCGACACGGCGATCGTCGACCGCCATACCGTACTGATAACCGCTGCACCCACCGGACTTCACGAACACCCGGAGGGCCGCTTCGGGTCGGTCGCTCTGCTCGAGCAACGCAACCGCTTTCGCGGCTGCAGCGGGGCTCACGGTGATGGTCGGCTCGCCGGTAGCGGGCTCCGGTTGTGCCACTGCCTCCATGCTGTGCTCCCATCGCGGGCTGACGGCCCGTTGCGGTCGTTATAGCACGCCACCGGGACCCATCCCTTGCTTCCAGGCGACCGGCGGCGGACGGGCCCGCGGCGAGGGCGGCGTCGGTTGGCAGCGCGGGCGCGGGCTGGTATACTCCGTACTCGCTCTTGGCATCGGCTCATGGGCGTATAGCTCAGTTGGCAGAGCGGCGGTCTCCAAAACCGTAGGTCGGGGGTTCAAGTCCTCCTGCGCCCGCCACATTCGCACCGTGCGCCCCGCTTCAGCGGGGCGCACGGCTGCACGGGGCGCCGGTCGGACGTGCGTGACGTCGGCACGACAGTGCCGGAATGCCTGAACTGAGACAATTGCGATGTGCAAATACTGCAGACCGGACCTACACGACGCTTCCTCTACGCCTTCTGGGCCGTGAGGCAGCGCATGTTCCGGCACACGGGCCCCGTGCTGAAGGACCGGCACGGGCTCGAGATGGGCGACTTCTTCCTGCTCGACCGGATCGCGTCCAGCGACCTCTCCCCCACCGAGATCGCCGCCGCCCTCGAGATGCCGCCCGGCGCGATCTCCAGACGCCTGGACGTGCTCGAGAAGCAGCACCTGATCCGGCGCCGCCTCGACCCGCACGATGCGCGCCGCCGCATGCTCAGCCTGACGAAGTCGGGCATCGAGCGGCTCGAGCAGGCCGGCGCGACCATGGCGGCGGAGACCGAAGCCTTCCTCGGCGTCCTCGACGCCTCAACCCTCGATCGCTTCCTCGAAACCCTCGAGATCCTCGCAAAGGACCGCAGCGCATGACCGTGACCTCCGCCCGTGACCGCACCCTCATCCTGGTCGGCATCCTGCTGGCCCTGTTCCTAGGCGCCCTGGACCAGACCATCGTAGCGACCGCGCTGCCCCGCATCGTCGAGGATCTCAACGGCATCAAGCGCTACGCCTGGGTGGCGACCGCCTACCTGCTGGCCTCGACCGCGCTGGTCCCCATCTACGGCAAACTGGCCGACACGGTGTCGCGCAAGTCGATCGAGATCTTCTCGGTGTCGACCTTCCTACTCGGGTCGTTCTTGTCCGGCCTCGCCGGCGAGTTCGGGACGTTGCCGGTGCTGGGCGACGGCATGAGCCAGCTCATCATCATGCGCGGCCTGCAGGGGATCGGTGGCGCCGGTCTGTTCTCGATGGCGTTCATCATCATCGCCGACCTCTTCCCTCCCAACGTTCGCGGGCGCTACCAGGGCCTGGTCGGCGCGACGTTCGGCATCGCCAGCGTGATCGGGCCCTGGTTGGGCGGACTGCTCACCGACTACGCGGGCGGCATCATCCCAGGCGTCGCGGGCTGGCGTTGGGTGTTCTACGTCAACGTGCCGACGGGAGCCGTGGCGCTGTGGTTCCTGCTGAGCCGCATGCCGCCGCTCAAGCCGTCGGCCGAGCACAAGCCGATGGACCTACCGGGCGCGGCCTTGTTGGTGCTTGGCCTGGTTCCGATCGTGTTGGCGTTGCAGCTCGACAAGACCAGCTACCCCTGGGGCGGCGCGGTCACGCTGGGACTGTTGATCGGTGGAACGGCCATGCTGGTGGGGTTCGTATGGCGTTCGCTGCTCTCGGCCAACCCTATCCTGGACCTGTCGCTGTTCCGCAACCGCGTGTTCTCCACGTCCAATCTGGCGCTGTTCTTCCTCGGCGCGGCCTTCCTCTCGCTCATCATCTTCCTGCCGCTGTTCATGGTGAACGTGGTGGGAGTGTCGGCCACCCGCGCCGGGATCAGCCTCATCCCGTTGTCGCTGGGGCTGGTGTTCGGGGCGGTCGTCAGCGGACAGCTGGTGTCGGCCTTCGGCCGCTACCGACTCCTGATGCTCGTCGGCGCCTCCATCCTGTTCGTGGGCATCTTCTTGCTGTCGCGCATGGGACCCGACGTGCCCTACTGGCGCGTCACCGTCTACATGGTGATCGCCGGACTCGGTGTGGGTCCGTCGATGCCGCTGTACACGTTGGCGATCCAGAACGCCGTCGACGTGCGGCGTGTCGGGCAGGCGACCAGCGCATCACAGTTCTTCCGCCAGATCGGTGGGACCGTCGGCGCAGCCGTGATGGGTACGGTGTTGGCGACCAGCCTCACGGCCTCCTTCAGCGCCATGCAGACCCCGGCGGGGATGGACGCCTCCTCCTTCGGGGCCGGTAGCCAGGTGAGTGCCGAGGGCCTCGATCAGGTCCAAGCGGGTGTCGCCTCGGCCTTCGATCGGCAGTACCAGGCCATCGCCGCCGCGGTACGCTCCGGCGACGCAGCGAAGGTCCGGCAGGTCGTGGCCGCGAGCCCCATGCCGGCGGCCGCCAAGGCGATGGTGACGTTGGGAGCCACGCAGGCGATGCGCAGCCAGCAGGCGGAGACAGCCTTCCTGACACAACTCCACGACCAGTTCCAGCAACAGGCGAAGGCGGTGGCGGCCGACGTCACCGCCAGCATCAGGAAGGCGTTCGCCACGGCGGTGACGCGCGTCTACCGTAGCCTGGTGGTGGTCGTGGTGCTCGGATTCCTGGTGACGCTGTTCATCCCGGTGCTGACGCTCCGCAGCAGCAACGACCATGCGCCGGTGCCCACGCTCGACTGAGCCACGGCGCGAACTCCGTGCAGGACAGGGTTGGGGCATGGGCGACGCGTCGCTGATCGGCACAGGTGCGTGCTAGAGTGGTCTGGTGAGGACAGCCTCTCGGCCGGTCCGGCTCGCGGTCGCCCTGGCAACGCTCTTCGCGCTGATGGTGGGCGGGGGCGTGGTCCGGGCTCAGGGCGGCGGCAACAGTGTGTGGCTCGTGCCCATCGAGGGCGAGATCACCCCGGCCACGGCGCAGTTCGTCAAGGCCCGGATCGCCCGGGCCAACCGCGAGCAGCCGCTCGCGCTGCTCTTCTACCTCGATACGCCCGGCGGCCGGATCACGGCCATGCAGTCGATCGTCGACGCGGTTCTCAACGATGCCCAGGTTCCCACGCTGGCTGTGGCGCAGAACGCGTTCAGCGCCGGCGCCTTGATCGCCATGAGTGCCGAGAAGCTCGCGATGCTGCCCGGATCGTCGATCGGCGCTGCCCTGCCCATCATCGCCACGCCGACCGGCGCCAAGCCCGTGGCCGAGAAGTACAACTCCGCCATGCGGGGCTCGTTCCGCAGCGTCGCCGAGGCCAGGGGGCGCAACGCCCTGGTCGCCGAGGGGATGGTCGACCCCTCGGTCTCCATCCCGGGCATCGCCACCGACAAGGAGCTCGTCACGCTGACAGCCCAGGAGGCGGTGGCCAACAACATCGCCAACATCCAGGCGACCAGCGTGCGTGACGCCCTGCAACAGTGGGGCTACGGCGGCGCGGCCATCACGCGCATGGGGCCGAACCTGAGCGAGCGCCTGGCGGGCGTCCTGACCACGCCTATCGCGGCCGCCGCCCTGCTGGTGATCGGTGTCGGCGGCCTGCTCATCGAGATCTTCACGCCCGGCTTCGGGGTCTTCGGAGGGCTGGGCCTGGTGGCGTTGGTGCTGCTGGCCACCGGCGCCTTCGTCGCCACCCCGGCCGGTCCACTGGACATCATCCTGATCGTCGCCGGCGTATTGCTGCTCGCCGCCGAGGTGCTGGTGATCCCCGGCTTCGGGGTGGCCGGCGTGCTCGGGATCGCGGCGATCGTGTTCGCCATCGTGCGGATCTTCCAGGGCTCCGCCGCGACCGTGCTGGGGTACAGCGCGCTGTTCGGCGGCGTGCTGGTGGCGGCGCTGTTATGGGTCCTGCCGCACAGCCGGATCGCCGCCGCGTTCCGGCTCACGGCCCGGATCACCAACCCTCCCTCGCCGTCGA
>CAZTTB010000131.1:0-5032 GCA_964616005.1 uncultured bacterium
TGGCCTTCCGCTTCGCCAACCCCATCTTCGAGCACGTCTGGAACCGCGACCGGGTGGAGCGGGTGGAGATCACCGTGGCGGAGACGCTGGGGGTGGAGAACCGCGCCGCCTACTACGACCGCGCCGGGGCGCTGCGCGACATGGTGCAGAACCACATGACGCAGGTGCTGTGCTTCGTCGCCATGGAAGCGCCCGCCGCCTTCGACGCCGACAGCATCCGCCACGAGAAGGTGAAGGTCTTGAGGAGCATGCGCCCGCACGGGGTGAAGCAGGCGATCTTCGGGCAGTACACCCGCGGCGACGTGGAAGGCAGCGGCGTGCGCGGCTACGCCGAGGAGGACGGCGTGCCGCAGGGCTCGCGGACGCCCACCTACGTCGCCCTCGAGCTCGGCATCGCCAACTGGCGCTGGCAGGGCGTGCCCTTCTACCTACGCACCGGCAAGCGCCTGCCGAAGAAGGTCACCGAGGTGGCGGTGGTGTTCCGCGCCCCGCCCACAGAGCTCTTCCACCCGCTGCACGGCCGGGCCGACCCCCACGGCGATGTGCTGCGCATCACCGTGCAACCGCACGAGGGCTTCCACCTGGGCTTCGACGTCAAGGAGCCGGGCCCGGCCTTCGAGCTCACCAAGCAGTCGCTGGAGTTCCGCTACGCCGAGGCCTTCCAGGCGCTCCCCGACGCCTACGAGACGCTGCTGGTGGACGTGGTTCAGGGCGACCAGACGCTGTTCGTGAGGAACGACGAGGTGGAGGCCTCCTGGGCGCTCTACACCCCGCTGCTCGAAGGCCCGCCGCAGGTCCACCCCTACCCGGCCGGCACCTGGGGGCCGAAGGAGGCGGGGAAGATCCTGGAGGAGGAGACCTGGCACGCCGGCCGCGGGTGAGGCGCGGACGCCGGCGCCGAGCTTGGCGCGACCCCTGGCGCGACCCCTGGCGCCAACCCCCGGGCGCCGACCCGGGCGCCGACCCGGGCGCCAGGCCGGGGTCCGGCCGCGGCTGGAGGGCACGCGCGTCCGCTCCCATGCCAATCAAGGACTAAGAGAAGCGTAAGCAGCGAAGGCGCATCCTGTGGATGTGAACGAGGTGTGCACGGCGTATCGTAGCCCTGCTGGGGGACACCGGAGAAGCCTCCTCCACGTGGCTGCCCTCCGCCGGCGCCGCCCGTGACCCCCTCGACCCGACCGGCGGCACCAGAGATGCCCTTCACCGATCCTTCCTCCTCCCCCGGCATCGCCTCGCGCCTGCTCGCCGCGATGCGCTCCCGCTTCAAGCGCCCCACCGACACCCGCACCTCCATCCGCAAGGTGGTGGCGGACGTCCATGGCGTGGAGCGCTTCATCTGGGTCCTGCGCAACATGGTGTGGTTCGGGTTGGCGGTGCACTTCGCCTTTCTGGCGATCTTCCTGGCGATCGGTGTGTGGCCGCTGGCGGCCTTCAACGTCGTCAGCGTGGCGGCCTACCTGCAGTGCCTGCGGTTGCTGCGCCGCGGGCAGCTGGACGCCGCCTTCTACATCGGCGGCGTCGAGGTGGGGCTCCACGCCGCCCTCGCCACCGCTTTTCTGGGCGTGGCTAGCGGCTTCTTCCTGTTCGTGCCGCTGCTCACGCTGCTGACCTTCCAGAACCCGCGAGCGAGCCTCCGCACCAAGGCGCTGTGGGCCCTGGCGGAGGCCGCCACCTTCGTGCTGCTGCTGGGCTTCGGCCACGCGATGAGCCCGCTTACGAACCTGGGCGCAGGCACCATCCGCGACCTCGCGCTCCTGAACGGCGCGCTGCTGGTGGGCAGCATCGCCTTCCTCTCCTACGTCAGCAACGAGGCGGTGCAGGGCGCCGAGCGCAACCTGCGCCATGCGATGGCTCGCCTGGACGAGCTTGCCCGCACCGATCCGCTCACCGGGCTGCTCAACCGCCGGGCGATGAGCGAGCTGCTCCAGGCCGAGGCGCTTCGGGTGGAACGCCATGCCCGTCCGTTCGCCGTGATGCTGGCCGACCTCGACGACTTCAAGCGCATCAACGACGACCACGGTCACGGCGTCGGCGATCACGCCCTGCGCAGCATCGCCCAGCGGCTGCTGGCCGCGGTGCGGGCACAGGACCAGGTGGCGCGCTGGGGCGGCGAGGAGTTCCTGCTGCTGCTCCCGGAGACCGACATGGGCGAAGCGCTGGAGGTCGCCGACCGCCTCCGCCACGCCGTGTCGGACGCACCCATCACCTCCGGCGAGCAGGAGCTGCACATCACCGGCACCTTCGGGGTGGCGGTGTTCGAGAAGGGCGACAGCATCCACGCCGCCATCCGGGCGGCCGACCAGGCCCTCTACCGCGGCAAGAACAGCGGCAAGAACCGGGTGGTGGAGGGCGCAGGTTAGACCTGACCGGGGGTCGGGGCCTGCGGCCCCGCGGGCTTGCGGGTCGCGAGCCGCGGGCCCGGGGGTCGGGAGGCCCAGGGTGGGGCGGCCGCGGGCACGACGAGGCTCGGGACCCGAGGGGGGTGTTCGCGACCCCTGGTGCGACGCCCGCGAAGGCGACTCGGCAGATGCCGAGCCAATTCTCAGAATCTCCGTCAGGGACGCGAGCCTACATGACGCGCAGCTAGGTTCTGGCCAAGTGTCGCGCGTTCAAGGGGACGTTGCCAAGAACCTCACGGCAGCCGTCTGCCTGCCAACCGGCACCGTCCCCTTGAACTGGCAACACTTCACCCGTGCCTAGCTAGGCAGAGGAAAAGACGCCGCACCAGACGCGCTTTCTCGCAACTAACCGCCGTAGCCGCCACGCGAACCCCATTAGTTTCGCACCAGGGGTCTGGCAACCCCCTCACCCCTACCGGCCGCGTCCGTCGCCGCGAGCTGCTTGCCAACCGGTCAGGCCCGGCTGCACCGCTCCAGCGCCCTCCTGGAACGGCAGGAGACCACTCACGGACGGCGCCGGAATACCTGACAAGGCGGTGTCAGGTGGGGTTCTCTACCCTGATGGCGGTGGTGAAGGGTCCGGAGGGAGAGAGTCATGATGCAGCTTCACGACAGGCTGGTATGGACGGCCTATCAGGACCGCGAACGCGAGGTAGCGCGAGGCCTGCTCGCCCGGCAGGCGCGGCGGGCATCGCTGGCCCAGCGCCTGGCGGCGCGCGCCGACCGGATGGCGGCGAGGGCCGAGCGCTTGGCCGCGCGGGCCGCCGAGGTGGGGCAGTTGCCCGCCCGGCCCCCGGCCCGCACGCAGCGCCGGTCTCAGCAACAGGCGCAGCTTCGCGCCCAGGTGCGGGCACGCCCGCACGGTCAGCCGCAAGGCACCACTGGCAACGGGGCATGCGTAGACTGACACGCATGCCCCGCCTGAGCCTGCCCGCCGCCCTGACGCGGCGCAGCCCGGCCACGGGCGTCACGCTGGCGCTGGCAACGCTGTACCTGGTGTGGGGCTCCACCTACCTCGGCATCAAGGTGGCGGTGGGCAGCTTCCCGCCCTACCTGATGCTGGCGCTGCGCTTTGCAGCCGCCTCGCTGCTGCTGGGAGGGCTCCTGCGCGCCCGCGGAGCGGCCTGGCCGAGTCGCCGGCAAGCCGCGGGCTCGGCAGTGGTGGGGCTGTTCCTGCTGGTGGGCGGGCTCGGGAGCGTGGCCACCGCCGAGAGCCTGGGCGCCCCCTCGGGGCTGTCGGCCGTGATGGTGGCGACCATGCCGCTGTGGCTCGGCCTGTTCGTCGCGTTGATGGGCGAGCGCACCAGCGCCGCCGACTGGATCGGCATGGGCCTGGGCGTCGCCGGCGTAGCCATACTGAGCCGCGAGGGCGCCCTCCACGCCCACCCCGCGGCCTTCCTGCTGCTGCTGGCGGGCCCGATGTCGTGGGCGCTGGGCTCGGCCTTGAGCCGCCGGCTGCCGCACGCCGAGGGCGGCATGGGCAGCGTGGTGCAGATGGCGGCGGCCGGAGCCGTGCTGCTGGTGCTCGGCCTGGCCAAGGGCGAACGCCTCAGCGCGGCCCCGTCCCTGGCTGCCGTCGCCGCGCTCGCCTATCTGGCGGTGGTCGGCTCGGTGGTGGCGTTCAGCGCCTACGTCTACCTGCTCGACCGGCGCGTGCGCCCCTCGTTGATGACCTCCTACGCCTACGGCAACCCGGTGGTGGCGCTGCTGCTCGGCAGCCTGCTGCTGGGTGAGCGCCTGACGCCCGGCGATCTGCTGGGCACCGCGGTGGTGGTGCTGAGCGTGGTGCTGGTGGTGTCGCGCCGCGGCGACGCGCACTGACGGGCCCACTCCGCGCGGGATCAGTCGTACCGCCGCGCCATCGCCCGCAGCTCGTCCCCGAGCCGCTCGCGCCAGGCGCGCGGCCCCAGCAGCTCGGCATCGGGCCCGAGCCAGCGCACCAGCTCCAGCACCGCCCGGTCGTCCGCCTCGGAGAAGGTCAGGATCACGCCGTCACCGCCGTCCTCGGGCTCGAAGCCGGCGTGGGCGTAGTACCAGTCGTTCCGCAGGCGCTCGGCCTGCGCCTCGCTCACGCGGATGCGCACCGGCTCGGACGACGACGCCACCCAGCGGCGCATGGCGTCGCCGAGCCAGGTGCGGCCCAGCAGCCGGCGCACGTCGAAGCCGTCGGCCTCCGGCAGCCGCCGGAGCGGCTCCAGGCCGGTGACGCGGTCGGCACGGAAGAGCCGCTCCCGAGCGTCCCCCGCCGCGCGCCCCACCAGGTACCAGCGATCGCGGTCCCAGAGCAGCCCCAGGGGCGTCACCTCGAGCCGCTCCGGCGCCGGCCGGTAGGGCGAGGCGTACCCCAGCCGCACGCTGGTCATGTCGAGGATGGCCTGCAGGAAACCGTCCACGGCGGTTGCCTCGATGGTGGCCTCCACCGGCTCGAGCTCGCGGTGGAAGGTGTCGGCAGCCACGTGCTCGAAGCCGATCAGCTCGCGCGCCCGGGCCAGCACCCGCCGCACCTGACCCGGCAGCGCCGAGAGCAGCTTGCCCTCGGCGGTCTCCAGCTCGTCGCGGAACGGCATGGTGCGCAGGCTGCGCAGGATGGCGACCCCCAGGATCACCGACACCGCCTCCTGCCGCGTGAGGTT
>CAZTTB010000132.1:0-4982 GCA_964616005.1 uncultured bacterium
AGATGTCGGCGCCGCCGCCCTCGACGGTCATGTCCGCGGGGGTGCCGGAGGCGCTCTGCCTGGTCACGGTGGCGCTGCCCGCAGCCGAGATGCTGCCGATGTCGACGCTCTGCCAGCCGGGCCCGAGCCCGCCGGGCACCTGGGGCGTCGACGTCGGCGAGGCAGGCGTGACGCTGGAGCAAGCCGAGAGCGCCAGTACGATGGCGAGAAAAAGGGCCACCACGACGATTCTAGCCTTGGATCGGCGCATGTCAGTCACCTGCTCCGAGGAATGCTCCCGCGTTCGTTGCGCGGGCAGAGAGGTCGCATGCCACGATCCCGGCCCCGACGCGTCCGTGGTGGAGCAAGGTGGGCTCGGTTGCCGTGGGTGCACGCTCGGGACGACGGAGAGCCAGATGACGCGGCACCATCCTGATGTGGCGGAAGGCGTCTGTCCGTAGCTGTATCGATACCACGCGTTCCCTTCCCTTTGGGGCCGTCTCTTCCGGCCCCGCAAAGGCCGTCTCTTCCAGCGGCCTACACCGGAACATACGTGGCGGATCGTGTGAAGCGCATTAGGCTATGCCACATCTCCGAATTTCGGGGCAGACGTCCCTAGACCGTCCAGGCGCGTGCTGCGCGTGCGCCCGGACGGCAAGCAGGCAGAGACCCCGTCAGATGCGAGATTCTTCACATCGCGACCAGGCGCCCCCGGCGACCGGAGACGTGCGAGGATATGCCGTCGGGAACGCGCAGCCACACGGCGCACGAAGATCAAGATTTCATGAAGCCTTCTTATCTCCGATAAACGCGTGGCGGGCCGCCCGGTTCGTGGGGCGGCCCGCCAATTGCCATCAGCTCCGAATTATGCCAGCCGTTACCGCGGGCTCTTCGGAGCCACCATGTCCGGCGTTATCGACATCTGCCGCACCGGGGTCACCGTCGTGCAGGTGTCGACCTCCTGGATGTTCGGGTATCCGCTGGTGCCAACGTTGGTCCCGTAGGTGACGCTGTTGAGCGTCAGGTTGTTGGGGTTGGAGCCGGTGCTGCAGTAGTAGTGCTCGATGCCGCCGCCCCAGTTGGCGCTGTCGCCGTCGAACAACACGTTCGTGAGGGTGGAGGTGCCCACGGCCTCGATGGCGAAGCCGCCGCCGACGTCCGTGGCGGTGTTGCCCGTGATGTTGGCGTTCGAGTAGTCGAGCATGTCGCCGTTGTAGATGCCGCCGCCGTAGGCGTAGGCAGTGGAGTCGTGGGTGTAACCGGTGTAGTCGGCGGTGTTGTTGGCAACCGGGCTGCCATCCATGGTGACGGTGCCACTGTTGTTGTAGATGCCACCACCGGAGTACTTGGAGAAGTTGCCGTCGAAGGTGGTGTTGCTGGTCGTCACGGTGCCGCCGTTGTTGAACAGCCCGCCGCCGTAGCCGCCGTCCGAGGGCGTGGTGGTGTAGGGCGTCCCGTGGATGGTGTAGGTGGTGCCCATCTCGGCGTCTTCCGTGAGCGAGGTGTTGTTGTCGATGTGGCTATCGGTGAGCGTCAGGGTGCCGGTGCTCTGGTTGTAGATGCCGCCGCCCTGCTGCCAGGCGCGGTTGCCGGTCACGGTGGTGTTCGTGAGCGTCAGGTCGCCCCGATTCTCGATGCCGCCGCCGTTGTAGATGAAGGTGCCGCCCTGGATCGTGAGGTGGTCGAGCTGCACCGTCGTGCCGGTAGTCACCAGCATCATGCGGGATTCCCAGGTGAAGGGGTTGGGCGTGGCGGGCGGCGCCGCCGACACGCCGTTGAGCGTCACACCGCCGGCCGGGCCGCTGACCGTCTCGTCGCGGCGGAAGATCAGGTGCGCGTCGAGGTTGCCGCCGGTGGTGGGCACGGTGTCGACCCCGCCGATGTCGATCGAGGTGATGTCCGAGGCGAAGCCGATGATGCTGCCGGCCGTCGCGTGGTCGATCACGTAGCGCAGGGTGCCGGGGATGGGCGTGTCGGGCGTGCGGCCGCCCAGCGCGAAGGGATCGTAGTCCTGGGTCGAGACCACCACGTTGGTCGGCGTCACGTCCGCGGAGCCGGTGCCGCCCGGCCCGGTGGCGATCACGCGGATGATCTGCCGCGTGCTCGCCGGGATGTCGATGGTGTCGGTGGTGCCGGTGAGGTTGCTGTCGATGAGCTGCTGGTCGGTGGTGTCGGTGTTGAGCACGGAGTAGACGCTGTAGCTGGTGGCGTTGGTGGCGCTCCAGCTGAGGTCCAGCGTGCTGCCCATGCCGACGGTGGCGGTCAGGTTGCTGACGACCGGCGCCTTGAGGGTGACGGTGGCGGTGGCCGTGGTGTCGCCCTGGCTGTTGCTGGCGGTCAGCGTGTAGGTGGTGCTGGCGGCGGACGGCGTCACGTCCTTGGTGCCGCTCGCCGTCTGCGGGATGGTGATGGGGTTGCTGCCGTCCGAGAGGCTCCAGCTGGTGGCGCCCGCGGTAGTCCAGCTCAAGGTGACGCTCGAGCCGGGGTCGATGGGGCTGGCGGGCGTGTAGGAGAAGTCGCTGATGGTCGGCTTGCTGGCGGCCGCCTGCACCGTCACCTTGGCGGTGGCCGTGGTGGTGCCGAGGCTGTTGGTGGCGCTCAGGGTGTAGGTCACGGTGCCGAGCGCGGGCGTGACGTCCACGCTGCCGGTCGCCGTCTGCGGGATGGTGATGGTGTTGCTGCCGTCACTGAGGCTGAGGCTGGTGGCCCCGATGACGTCCCAGCTCAAGGTGACCGTGTCGCCTTCGGTGACGGTCGACGAGCTGGCGCTGAAGCTGGTGATGGTGGGCTTGGCGTCCTGCACCGTCACCGTGATGGTGTCGGACTTGGTCTTGTCGACCGTGCTGGTGGCCGTGATCTTGGCGGTGCCGGTCTTCATGGCCGTCACCATGCCGCCGGTCTTGGTGACCGTGGCGACGCCGGTGTCGCTGCTCTTCCAGGTCACCGTCTTGGCCGCGCCGCCGATCACGCTGACGTCGGCGGTGAGCTTCTGGGAGGCGCCGAGCTTGAGGGCGATGTTGCCGCCCTTGATCGTCACCTTCACCACCGAGGGGGTGGACCCGCAGGCGGCCAACAACAGCGCCAGAACGGCGACGACCGCCACGAGTACTCGAGATGTCGAAAAGACTGTGTTCCCCTTTGGCATGCTGCCACCGTCCTTCTTGGGTCTCTACCTGCGCGGGCCCGTTCGAGTCGTTCCTGTTGTTACCACGCTCTCAGGGGCAGCTTACACCCTACGTCATGGCGGCCGGCAAGTCCCGCCGCCAGGCTGCACGGGGCGTGCCGGCACCATGCTGTAGACTCGTGGGACCGGCGGCGCCAAGCGCCCACCCGCCGGACCTCGACGACGCGCGGTCGGCCTGCCGTTCTCGATCGCAACGTGGCTCTGCGGAGGTCAGCCCCGAAGGCATGTGTGGCATCGCCGGCATCTACGCCGCCCCCGAACAGCTTGCACCTCGCGGCCTCCTCGAGACGATGGCGGGCGAGCTCCTCCACCGTGGCCCCGACGGCGTCGGGCTCTATCTCGACGAGCGCTTCGGCATGGTCAACACCCGCCTCTCGATCATCGACCTCGCCGGCGGCGACCAGCCGCTCTCGAACGAGGACGGCCGGCTGTGGGGGATGCAGAACGGCGAGATCTACAACTACCCGGAGTTGATGGCCGAGCTCGAGGCGCTGGGCCACCGCTTCGCCACCAGGAGCGACACCGAGGTCATCGTTCACGCCTTCGAGGAGTGGGGCGAAGGCTGCCTGGAGCGGCTCGACGGCGAGTTCGCCTTCGCCGTGTGGGACCGCGCCACCCGCGAGCTCTTCCTGGCTCGCGACCGCTTCGGCATCCGCCCGCTGTTCCTGGCTCGCCACGGCCGGGAGCTGGCCTTCGCCTCGGAGGCGAAGGCGCTGCTGCGCCACCCGCGCGCCGAGCGCCGCATCGACCCGCTGGCGCTGGTCGAGACCTTCACGCTGTGGGCGGTGCAGCCCGACCGCAGTGCCTTCCCGGGCATCTGCGAGCTGCCGCCCGGGCACCTGCTGCGCCTGGGGCCGGACGGCTCCCCGCGCCTGCGCTGCTGGTGGGAGCTGCGCTTCGGCCCCCGCCAGGGCGCGCGGCCGCAGGGCGAGGGCGGCGAGCGGCCCGAGGCGCTGGCCGAGGAGCTGCGTGCCCTGCTCGACGACGCCACCCGCATCCGCCTGCGAGCCGACGTGCCGGTCGGGGTGTACCTCTCGGGCGGCCTCGACTCGAGCGCCACCGCCGCGCTGGCGCGGCGCCATACCACCCAGGAGCTGCGCGGCTTCGGCATCGGCTTCGAGGACGAGCTCTTCGACGAGAGCCGGCACCAGGACGTGGTGGCCGAGGCCCTCGGGGTGACGCTCACGCGCGTGACCGTCTCCGGCAGGGACGTCGCCGACGCCTTCCCGGAGGTCGTGCGCATGGCGGAGAAGCCGATGCTGCGCACCGCTCCCGGGCCGCTGCTGCGGCTCTCGCGCCTGGTGCGCGATTCCGGCATGAAGGTGGTGCTCACGGGCGAGGGCGCCGACGAGGTGTTCGGCGGCTACAACGTGTTCCGGGAGGCGATGGTGCGGCGCTTCTGGGCCCGCCGGCCCGACTCGCGCCTGCGGCCCGCCCTGCTGGCGCGCCTCTACCCCTACCTGGCGCGCGACCTGAGCCGCGGCGGCGGCTTCCTGGCGGAGTTCTACCGTGCCGGCCTGGAGGACGTGGGCGACCCGCTCTACAGCCACCGGCCGCGCTGGCGCACCACCTCCCGCAACCTGCGCTTCCTGCGCCCCGAGCTGCGCGCGCAGGCCGCCGAGCCGGGCGGCGGTTGGGGCGCGCCCGGACCGACCGACCCCGTGGAGCGCCTGCTGGCGCGCCTGCCCGACTGGTTCGGCGAGGCCGGGCCGCTCGGCCAGGCGCAGCACCTGGAGATCGCCACCTTCCTGGAGGGCTACCTGCTGCACTCGCAAGGCGACCGCATGCTGATGGCGAACTCGGTCGAGGGGCGCTTCCC
>CAZTTB010000133.1:0-4938 GCA_964616005.1 uncultured bacterium
GCTCGAGGAGGTCACGCATGCCCGGTCCTTGGTGTCCCCGCCCGTGGTGTCCCCGCCCGTGGTGTCCCCGGCCGTGGTGTCCCCGGCCGTGGTGTCCCCGGCCGTGAGCGCCGCCACCGCCTTCGCCTGTGCCACCTGCGGCACCCTGTACCCGGCAGCCGCGGTGCCGCCCGTTGCCTGCCCGATCTGCCAGGACGTGCGCCAGTACGTCCCGGAGACGGGGCAGCGTTGGACTACCCCGGTGGAGCTGGCCTCCCGCCACCGCAACGTCATCGAGCGGCTCGAGCCCGGTCTCTACGCGATCCGAAGCGAGCCGCGCGTGGCCATCGGGCAACGCGCGCTCCTGCTGCAGACGCCCGCAGGGAACGTACTGTGGGACTGCATCACGCTCCTCGACCGAGCCACCGTGGAGGGGGTGCGGGCGCTCGGCGGGGTGGACGCCATCGCCATCAGCCACCCTCACTACTACAGCGGCCAGCGGCTCTGGTCCGAGGCGTTCGATGCGCCGGTCTACCTCCACGGCGCCGACCGGGAATGGGTCGTCGACCCGCACCCACGCCTCAGACTCTGGGAGGGCGACGCCCAGAACCTGCTGGAGGGGGTGATGCTGGTCCGCGCGGGCGGGCACTTCCCGGGCGGCACGGTGTTGCACTGGGACGCCGGCGCAGGCGGTGCCGGAGTGGTCCTCTCCGGCGACATCCTGCAGGTCACCCCGGACCGCGGGGTGGTCGGCTTCATGTACTCGTTCCCCAACCACCTGCCCCTCCCATGGTGGGAGGTCGACGCCGTGGCCGACGCCGTCCTGCCGCTGGCCTTCGACCGGATCTACGGCGCGTTCGAGGGCGGGCGCATCGGCCAGGGCGCGCACGAGGCGGTGGAGCAGGGCCGCCGCCGCTACCTCCAGGCGCTCCGCGGCGAGTTGCCCGGCCTGCGCCCGCCGCCTCCGCACGCCTGAGCGCAAGCCGCCGTCGGCGTGCGACCACGGCGCGACCTCGCGGGCCGGATGCCGGCGCGGCGCCCCATCGCGCCGCACGCGAACGACGGAGCGGCCGCGCCCAGGGGCGCGGCCGCTCCGCACGATCATGCAGGCGTCGCCCGACTCAGGCGGGCGCCTGCGCCAGCTCGACGAGCTGGTCGTAGGCCGCCTGGGCCCGCGCGCGCAGCCTGGCGTTGTCCGCCTTGCCGGCCATCATGAGGTGCATGTTCATGTGCTGATCGACGTCGCCGAAGATGCTGTTGAGCGCCTCCACCTCGGCGCGCGAGCGCAGGGCGTCGTCGTCGCGGAACGTCTGCGTGTACATCGCTTCGAACTGGCGCTCGTCGATGACGCCCGTCAGGTACTGCTCGAGCATGTCGAGGTACGGCTTCAGGCTGGTGCCCGAGCTGCCGCTCTCGGCGGTGACCGGCGCCCCCTCGGGAACACGTTCGAAGCCCTCGGACAGGGCGTCCGGAGTGATGCCCCAGTTGTTGGCCTCGAACACCGGGGTGCCGTCCTTGAACAGGATGACCTGGGGCGACTCGTGGCGGAGCCCCGTCCTCTGGGCCACCAGGTCGCTCGCCGGCCGCGCCTCCACCACGCGGATGACACCGCACATCAGGTCCTCGCGGCCGGCCAACCGGTCTTCGAGGAACCCGAACCCCTGCATCGTCTTGTGGCAGGTCCCCGCCTTGAAGATGACGCTCGATGGGAAGCGGCCGATGAACGCCTCCACGGCCTCTGGACTGCTGAGTAGGACAACACGGTCATTGAGCATATTCGCTCCTCCTGCGCACCCTGATTGTAGGTGGACGGGCCGCCGGGGCGATGTCGTGTTGCACACCCTTCCCGGCGACCCGTTCGTTGACCGGCGGCAGGGCGCCTGATACACTCATCGGTGCCACCGACGGGACGGAGAGGTGTCCGAGTGGTTGAAGGAGCACGCCTGGAAAGCGTGTAGGTGGGCATTCCCTGCCTCGCGGGTTCGAATCCCGCCCTCTCCGCCAACTGCAAGGCGTGCGCAGCCGCCGAGCCCCGGTTCGGCGGCGCTGTCGTGGGCGCCTTCCCGCCGCTCCCCGGCGCGACATCGGACGCGCCTCCGGGAGCGGGTCCCGGAGGCGCGCGTCGAGGACCTCGCGGGCCCTCGTCGGAGTCGGCCGTTCAGGCCTGGGCCGCGGCTCCCTGGCTCACCTGCATGAGCGCTTCGGCGAAGGCATGCTCGGGCTGCGCGCCCAAGACGCGGGTCGCGTTGGCGCCGGTGACGATGGTGTCGGGCACGCCCGAGATGCGGTGCTGCTGGGACAGGGTGGGGAACTCGTTCGCTTCGATGCCCTCGGCGATGATGCGGTCGTTCACCAGGGCGAAGCGGAAGGCGGTGAGCACCGCCCGCGGGCAGTAGGGGCAGGTCGGCGTGACGAACGTCTGCAGGCTGATGGCGTCGTCGATCCCCTTGACGCTCTCGAGCGTGGGCGTGAGCTCCGGCTCGTCGCCACCGAGCATCAGCAGCGTCTCGAGCAGAGTGGTGAACTCGTAACCGCTGGGGATCCCCAGGAAGCGCATGTTGCTGCGCGTGGTGCCCTTGCGCCGGAACAGCGTCGTGGGCGCGCGCGTGATGCCGAGCGCCTTGGCTTCGTCGTCCGCGGCCAGGTTACGCTCGACGACCTCGACGTGGTCGTTGAGCTCGGCGACTTCCTTGAGCAGCTGGATCGTGGCGTCCTGCTCCCCTACCGGATCCTGCCCGGGCACGACGACCTGACCACCCTTGTAGACGATCATCTCCACGTCGTTCTGAAGGCCGCTCAGCGCGTCCCGGACCTGACCCCGGATGTCATCATCGAGAAAAGCCATGATTGGCTCCCTTCCATCCAAACTCACCTCGACTACGCTACCACATACCCCTAGTGGGTATCCAGTGGCGGGCGACAGCCCCGGTCTCACCCTCGTCATGGATGTCCTAGGGTGGTCTCACGCCCCTCGGCTAGGCTGAGCGCGTCGAAACGAGCGCTGACGCCGGCGCCGGAGAGGAGCCGTTCTCATGGGTCCACGCGAGCGTGTCTGGATACGTGACGATCGCGGCGTTCACGCTACCGCCGCCGTACCACCGGCCGTCTGGAGCGGCGAGCGGGGATGCATCGTGGGGCCGTTCAGCAACGCCCAGTGCGCGCGCGCCTTCCTCTTCCTGCGTCAGCGGGGCCGCGGCGGGGTCCGCATCTTCCCCGCCGGCGCCGCCTTCTACGTCGAGATGCTGCCGTGAGATCCGCGGTCGGCCCGGCGTCGCCCACGCGGATTTGTCCACGTCCGGGCCGTGGGGTGGGTGGTAAGCTGCGCCCGTGCCGGATCTCGCCAACCAGCCGCTCGGCGTCTTCGACTCCGGCGTCGGTGGCCTCACGGTCCTAGGCGCCCTGCAGCAGGCGCTCCCGAACGAATCCCTGCTCTACCTGGGTGATACCGCCCGCGTTCCCTACGGCTCGAAGCCGCTCGACATGGTGCGCGGCTTCGCGCGGCAGATCAGCCACGAGTTGCTCCAGCGCGGCGTCAAGGGCATCGTGGTCGCTTGCAACACGGCCTCGGCGGCCAGTCTCCCGCAGCTCGCCGACGAGCTGCCCGTTCCGGTATGGGGCGTGGTGGACCCCGGCGTCGAGGCCGCCCTGGCGGCGACGCGCACGGGCCGCGTGGGCGTCCTCGGCACCGTAGGCACCATCACGGCCCGCGTCTACCAGGACCGTCTGGAGGCCGCCGGAGCGCTCACCTGGGGAAAGGCCTGCCCGCTGTTCGTGCCGATCGTGGAGGAGGGCATCTCCGACTCCGCCATCGCGACCCTGGTCGCCGAGCACTACCTGTCGGAGCGTCCGGCCCTGGACACGGTCATCCTCGCCTGCACCCACTACCCCGCCCTTCGCGCCACCTTGCAGGCGGTGCTCGGCGACGACGTGACACTGGTCGACTCGGCCGCATCGACCGCCGCAGTGGTGGCGCGCGATCTCGCCAGGGCCGGCCTGGCGGCCCCCGCCGGCACCGCAGGCGAGATCCGCCACCTCGTTACCGGCGACGTCGACACCTACCTGCACACCGCTCGCGTCCTGGGCGGCCCCATGGGCCCCGCCGAACGTGTCGTCTTCGATGCGCTCGAGCCCACTCCCGGCTGAGGAAGCGACCCCATGCGCAACGACCGACGCCCCGACGAACTCCGCCCCATCACCGTCACTCCCGGCTACAACCGCTACGCCGAGGGCTCGGCCCTGGTCGAGTGGGGCGGGACGGTCGTACTGGCCACCGTCACGCTCGACAACCGGCTGCCGCCGCACCTGCGCGGGCAGCGGGCCAAGAACGGCTGGCTCACGGCCGAATACGCCTTGCTGCCCCGCAGCACGCAGGAGCGGACCCAGCGCGAGCGGCTCTACGCCGGCGGCCGCACGCAGGAGATCCAACGCCTCATCGGGCGCGCGCTGCGCAGCGTGGTCGCGCTGGAGATGTTCCGCAACCGGACGCTCATCGTCGATGTCGACGTGCTGCAGGCCGATGGAGGCACGCGCTGCGCAGGCATCACGGCGGGCTACGCGGCGCTGCACCACGCCGCCAGCCGCCTGGTGTTCGACGGTACGCTCTCCGAGTGGCCCCTGAAGTACGAGCTCGCGGCGGTGAGCGTGGGGCTCGTCGACGGCGCGACGCTCGTCGACCTCCAGTACAGTGAGGACGTGCAGGCCGAGGTCGATCTCAACGTCATCGCGACGCGCGAGGGGGACGTGGTGGAGGTGCAGGGCGGCGGCGAGGACCGGCCGATCCCCGCCGAGACCTACGTCACCTTGGTCGCCAACGGCGTCACGGCGGTGCAGCGTGTGCTCGACATCGTGAGGCCGCAGCTCTCGTGAGCCGCCTGCGCATCGTCATCGCCACCGGCAACGCCGGGAAGCTGAGCGAGTTCCGGCGTGCCCTCGCGCGCCTCGATGTGGTGTTGGTCTCCG
>CAZTTB010000134.1:0-4934 GCA_964616005.1 uncultured bacterium
TCCCCCTGGAGCCGCCCCCGGACGACCTTGGCGCCAGTTCCGTTCAGCCTCTTGGGGCCACCGCCGGTAGCTCGCGATTGTTCGGCAGCATCAGCTCCGCCTGAGCCGGTCCTCGACCACCTGCAGCTCCACCGTGCACCGCTACACCCGCGTCTTCTGCGACCCCCGCAGCCCCTGGCAACGCGGCAGCAACGAGAACACCAACGGGCTCCTCCGCCAGTACCTACCCAAGAACGTCAACCTCAAGCCCACCACTCAAGAGCAGCTCGACGCCATCGCCGCAGAGCTCAACAGCCGAGCCCGCAAGACCCCAGACTGAACCACGCCAGCCCAGGCGCTCTCCGCCATCGTTGCAACGATCCCTCGAGACGAAGGGACAACTCCACCTCCCCCGGCAAGACGTCGCGATCCGCGGCCCACTCCGAACTCACGCCTCTCGTGACGCTCAACATCGCGCTCCGCGGCCTCATGGAGTTCAGCATCGTGCTCGCCCTCGGCATCTGGGGCTACCAAACCGGCTCGAGCAGCGCGACGAAGATCCTGCTCGCCATCGGTGCACCCATCGCGGGCTTCGGGTTCTGGGGCGCCGTCGACTTCCATCAAGCTGGACGCCTCGCCGAACCGCTCCGGCTTGTCCAGGAGCTCGCGATCAGCGCGCTGGCTGGTATCGCTCTGTTCGCCGCAGGACTACCGACATGGGGACTCGCCCTCATTGCGGTGTCGGCCATCCACCACGTTTTCGTCTACCTGCTCGGACAGCGCCTGAGCAAGGACCGGAAGCCTTGAAGCCCGGCCAGGACGGGACCGCGCCCCAGCTTGGCCGGGGCGACCCCACAGAAAGGGACCTTCGAGATGACTGTGACCCTCGTGAACCGATTCCACGACCATAGCGGCGACATCGACGCGTTCACCAGAATCTGGACCGACATCGCGAAGTACATGGAGAAGCAGGACGGCTTGACCAGCACGCGCTTCTCGCGCTCGCTCGAGGACCCAAACGACTTCGTCAACGTGGCGACCTGGGACGACGAGGCCTCGTTCCGCAAGGCGCTCGCACGCGACGACTTCCGGCGGCTCTCGCAGCCGCTCGCGGAGCTCGCGACGTCCGCGCCCGCGCTGTATGAGACCGTGTACGAGTCGTAATCTACAGCGTCCGAAGGGACTTGGAAGGTCTCGTGTTGTCCTGGAAGTGGGAGAATCAACCATGACGCTGACCGACCGGAACGGCCAGCTTCTCCGGCCCCCGAACGGGGCCGCCTTCCGGCGCCCGGCAGCCGTTCGCCCAGAACAGGAAGGGAGCCGTGACATGAGAATCTTCGTCGCCGGCGCCAGCGGCGTCATCGGCTCGCGACTCGTTCCACTGCTCGTGGAGGCAGGCTACGCCGTGGCCGGGATGACCCGCTCGAGCGCGAAGGTGCAGGCGCTGCGGGCAATGGGCGCGACGCCCATCCTGTGCGACGTCTACGACGCCCCAGCAGTACAGACAGCGCTGGAAACGTACCGTCCCGACGCGGTCGTCCACCAGCTCACCGACTTGCCGGACGATGCGGCGCTCATTCCGGCACGCTCCGAGGCCAACAACCGCATGCGCCGCGAGGGCACGGCCAACCTCATCGCAGCCGCCCGCGCCGCCGGAGCGCAACGCCTTCTAGTGCAGAGCGTCGCCTGGAAACTGCCCGCCGCCGGCGCCGCCGCCGTTGCAGAGCTGGAGCAGGCCGTGCTCGCCGTCGGCGGCGTCGTCCTGCGCTACGGCCGCCTCTACGGCCCCGGCACCTACTACGACGGCAGCTTGCCACCACTCCCCAGGATCCACGTGGAGGAGGCGGCCCGCCACACCGTAGCTGCGCTCGATGCGCCCTCGGGCGTGATCGCCGTGACCGAGGACCGGCCACCAGCAGGCGCCCGCTGAGCGCCGCGGCACGCCAGCGAGCGCTGTCACGCTCTCGAGTGAGCGTGCGACGAGAGCTCCGGTCAGAAGCTCGCCCCCACCGAGGAACAGACCGCCGGCTCGGATCCGGCAGGCTCCGCCACGGTTCACAGGACGCTCCCGCACTCGCTCGGAGTCCGGGAGCGTCCTCGTGGCACGCGGGCGGTTACGCTCGCAGCAACCCGAATGCCTTCAGCACCGTCAGCGCACGAAAGGTGATCCACGGGTCGTCGTCACCCTTCACGCCACGATCGGCCCACATCTTGCCGTTCAGACCACCGACCTGCTTCCAACGGCCGCCCGCCGTTCGCTTCTGGAGCAACAGCTCCAGGCCGCGATCGATGACCTCGTCGCGCTCGATGCCGGCCATCGCAAGCACTCGAAGCACCTCCAGCAGATCGCCGTTGTAGCTGAGCGGGAAGCTGAACCGCAACCAGCCCGTCTTGTCGGTGCGCGGCTCCAGCCGCCCCTCCGCCGCCCACTCGGCCTTCAGGGCACGCGCCTCCTCCGCCGCCATGCCCTTGCTGGCGGCCTGGAACGCCTTGCTCTGGACCGGTGGATAGCGGTAGAGCTCGACCCCCTTCAGGACCTCGACACCGTCGGCGATCACCTGCGTCTCGGCTTCGGTTCGCTCCGCCACCGGGACGGTGAGCAGGCCCTTGAGCACCTCGGGCACGGTCATGATGCAGCCCGGCAGCAGGGAGCGATCGACCACCATGCAGTCGAAACCCCAACCCGGGCGGTGGAGATGCACCAAGGTGGCCCGCGCGCCCCGCGTCACCTCGTGGTCGGCCAGCCCGTAGCGTGCCAGCACGGTCATCATGCGGGCCGTCAGGCAAGCGATCGGGTAGATCCAGTAGACCGCCTGCGCGCCCTTGAGCGGCGCCACCGCACGCCGTTGGATGCGTGCGGACGGCCTGGCCTCGGCCAGAAGGTAGGCCAAGCCTTCCGCCACCACCCTGTGATCGGCCGGCAGACCCATCTCGGAGAGGTGTGCCAACGTCCACGTCGCGCCGCGGTACTTCTGATAGGGACCACGTTGCCAGACCGCGCCGCTGATCCAGCCATCCAGTGCCGCGCGCACGAAGGCTTGTCCAGGGATCGCGCGCCTGGCTTCGACCACCTCCGGATCGGTCGGCGCCCGGTCGAGCAGATCGGTGAGCACCTTCGCCCTCAAAGCGGGATCGGCTGGATCGAGCAGCCACGCGAGCGTGGGCGGATCCAGGACGGCCGGCTCCATGAAGCGATTATGCTCCGGGAGTCACGACGTATGGTCCGAGACCGTACACGGTTGCAGGTAGGGCTCACGCCCGAGAGGTCGCATGCTGCGAAGCGGCACCAAGGCCTGGCCCGTGCCGCGCCCGCCGTCCACCCTCACCACCTCCGTCGCCCGACCTGATCCCGGGAACCGTCTGCGGTGCCGTTCCCGCTAACGCTGGCACGGAGCCGATCCGGGTGCTACGGCAGCGAACGCGACGTGCGGCCTTGGAGGGCCCGCGACCGAGCCGATGGCTACGCATGCCAACCGATCACACCGGGAGGGCACTGGACGGACGAGCACCAACAGCGAGCGCCCGAGAAAGGCAACTTTGCCTCGCCCGGGGAAGTCGTCGACGGCGCCCGATGCCCTCGCAACGGAACGATCGGGACAGCCCCATCGACGAACCGAACGGGTGCCCCACCGAGGCGAACAGCAACCAGGAGTCTATGGCGTCACCGTAGACCCTGGCTCTTCGGGCAGAGCTTGCGCTGTCACACGTCGCGCAGCAGCCCGAACGCCTCCGGCTAGACTGGCCCATGCCGAAGGCCCGCGTCTTCATCACCCGCCGCCTCCCCGAGGCCGGCCTGGCCCCGCTACGCGAGGCCGACGTCGACATCGACATGCGTAACGCCGACGACCCCATCGATCGCGACGATCTGTTGGCTGGAGTCCGGGGCGCCGGCGCCGTCGTCACCCTGCTGACCGACCGTGTCGACGCAGCGTTCCTGGACGCCGCCGGGGACGATCTTCGCGTCGTGGCGAACTACGCTGTCGGCTATGACAACATCGACGTGGCCGCCTGTTCGGCGCGCGGGATCGCGGTCGCCAACACGCCCGACGTGTTGACCGAGGCGACCGCCGATCACGCCTTCGCGTTGTTGCTCGGCGTCGCCCGACGCCTGCGCGAGGGTCATGCAATCGTCGCATCCGGTGGCTGGCCCGGCTGGCAGCCGCTCCAACTCCTGGGCCGCGAGGTCGGGGGAGCCACGCTCGGCATCGTCGGCATGGGCCGTATCGGGCAGGCGGTGGCCAGACGTGCGCTCGGCTTCGGGATGAGCGTGCTGTACCACAACCGGCACCGCGATCCGCAGGCGGAACGGGAGCTGGGCGCACGCCACACCGGTCTCGAAGATCTGCTCGCCGCCAGCGATATGGTCAGCCTGCACGTCCCGCTCACCGAAGCCACGCGCCATCTCATCGATGCCGCCGCGCTGGCGCGCATGAAGCCCGGCGCCATCCTGGTGAACACCGCCCGCGGCCCCATCGTCGACGAGGCCGCACTGGTGGATGCGCTGCGCAGCGGGGCACTGTGGGGGGCGGGACTCGATGTCTTCGAGCGCGAGCCCGCTATCCATCCGGGCCTACCTGCGCTGTCCAACGTAGTCCTGGCGCCCCACGCGGGCTCGGCCACCGAGGGGGCTCGCACCGCGATGGCGCGGCTCTGCGCGGAGGCCACGGTCGCCGCGCTCTCGGGACGGAAGGCCCCGAACCTGGTGAACGCCGGTGCGTTGCCGGACGTCCGCTAACGACCGACTCCGCCAGACCGCCTCAGCGCGCTTCGGTATCCATTCCTTCCGACCCGGGACCGGGCCCACCTCGATCGTCGGGCCGTCGGACGTTCATCGTCCGACGCGTCCGTGATAGGTGTCCCCGACTGGAGCGGATCGCGGAGCCCGATGGTACAGTGACCCGTCATGAAAGGGAAGTTGCCGGGGAGGATGCCGCGATGGGTACTTGCGCCGCTGC
>CAZTTB010000135.1:0-4917 GCA_964616005.1 uncultured bacterium
TCGGTCATCAGCCCGGAGTCGTGCGCCGCCATCCTGTGGCGCGACGCCGCGGAAGCCGAGAAGGCGGCGGAGGCGCTCAAGCTCACCGCCTACGACCTGCTCGAGCTGGGCGTGGTGGACCGCGTCGTCGACGAGCCGATCGGCGGCGCCCACAAGAGCCGTGAGGAGACCGTGCGGCGCGTGCGCGAGGCCTTGCTGGAGGAGATGGCGACGTTGAGCGGGATGGGGGCGGAGGCCCTCAGGGAGCAGCGCCGACGCCGCTTCCGCGACCTCGGCCGCTTCCGCGACGCCGCCTGAGCGACGCCTCCCGAGTGCGGAATCAGCCCGCGGCGGCCCGCAGCATCGCGATGGCATCGGCGACCGAACCGTCGCCGCCGAACACGGCGCTCCCTGCCACCAGGATCTCCGCTCCGGCCGCCCGCACCCGTGCGGCGGTGTCCAGAGCGATGCCTCCGTCGACCTCGATCACGCAGTCGGGTTTGAGGGCGTCTCGCCGTGCCGCGGCGGCGGCGATCCGCTCGACGCTGTGGGCGATGAAAGCCTGCCCGCCGAAGCCGGGGTTGACCGTCATCAGGAGCAGCGCGTCCAGGTAGGGCAGCGCTCCGTCCAACACCGCCAGCGGGGTGAGCGGGTTGAGGGCCAGCCCCACCGCAACGCCGCTCTCGCGGAGCCGTTGCAGTAGCCGATGCAGGTGGACGGTCGTCTCGGCATGCACGTGGATCACGTCGGCGCCCGCTTCGGCGAAGGCGTCGATGTAGCGTTCCGGGGCCTCGATCATCAGGTGGACGTCGAGCGGTAGAGAGGTGGAACGCCGCACGGCCGAGACCACTCTCGGCCCGAAGGTGATGTTGGGGACGAAGTGGCCGTCCATCACGTCGAGATGGATGAGGTCGGCGCCGCCCTCCTCGGCACGTCGCACGGCGCCGCCGAGGTCGGCGAAGTCGGCGGCCAGGATGGAAGGGGCGATGCGCACCGGGTTCACGCCGCGGAGTATAGCAGGGGAGCGTGAGCGTGCCGGAGGGCGATCCGCCCTCCGGCACGCCGGCGCCTGCGTGCGCCGGTCAGGCGACCGAGCCGACGGGCTCGAGCACCGCGCGGATCGAGCGTTCCAGGATGTCCAGCCCCTCGTCGAGTTCGGCGTCGCTGAGGCGCAGCGGCGGAAGCAGGCGGATGACGTTGCCATAGGTCCCGGTCGAGAGCAACATCAAGCCCATCTCGCGCGCCTGCGTCACCACCGCCGAGACGGTGCCGGGACTCGGTTCCTTGCCTCCGGGCTCGACGAACTCGATGCCGATCATGGCGCCGCGGCCGCGGACCTGACCCATCTGAGGGAACGCCCGCTGCAACGCGGAGAGGCGCTCGACGGCGCGCGCGCCGATGACGCGGGCGCGCTGAACCAGGCCCTCTTCCTCCAACACGTCGAGGGTAGCGAGCGCTGCGGCACAGCTCACCGGGTTTCCGCCGAAGGTCGAGCCCAGCATGCCGGGCTCGATGGCATCCATGATGCTGGCCTTGCCGATCACGGCGGAGAGCGGGAAACCGGAGGAGAGCGCCTTGGCGCTCGTCACCAGGTCGGGCTCGAGGCCGAACGCGTCAACGGCCCACAGGTCGCCCGTACGGCCGATGCCCGCCTGGACCTCGTCGTCGATCCAGAGCGCACCGATCTCGTCGGCGTAGGCGCGCAACCCCGCCAGGAAGCTGCGCGGCGCCGGGATGAAGCCCCCTTCGCCGGCAACGGGCTCGATGATGAACGCGGCCACCTCGCCCTCGCCGATGGTCGTCTTCACCTGATCGCGCAGGGCCTGCAGCGTCCGTTCGCCGACTTCCTCCGCGTCCTCGATCCCCCAGGGGTTGCGGTAGGCGTAGGGGTAGGCGGCCCGGTACACCTCGCTGGCGCGCGGTGCGAAGTGCGCCTTGTACGGCGTCGCCTTGGCGGTGAGCGACATCGCCATGTAGGTGCGCCCGTGGAAGGCGTGCGTGAACGCTACGATGCCGGCCCGGCCGGTGTAGGCACGGGCGATCTTGACGGCGTTCTCCACCGCCTCGGCGCCGGAGTTCACCAGGAAGGTCTTCTTGGGGCTGGGGCCCGGCGCCAGCGCGTTGAGGCGCTCGGCCAGGGCGATGTAGCTCTCGTGCATGGCGACGGCGAAGCACAGGTGCTGGAAGGAGGCCGCCTGCTCCTGCACCGCGCGGATCACCCGCGGATGCGAGTGTCCGACGTTCATCACCGCGATGCCGACAGAGAAGTCGAGGTAGCGTTTGCCGTCGGCGTCCCAGACGTACGCACCCTCGGCCCGGGTGGGGTAGAAGGGGTGGGTGCTATAGGCAGCGGGTGCGACCGCGTCGCGTCGGCGCTGGGCGAGGCTGGCGTTGCTCATGGGCGTCCTCCTTCGAACGGGGATTGTCATCGTAAGCGATGGAAGCGATGTGCTTGCGAAACGTAAGCGGAGCGCGAGCCTCACCATCTGTTCCGAGGCGCGTGATGCATATCCCCCTTGCATGGTATCACCCGCCCATGACGCCGTGAACCCCGCCGGACGCGCCTTCGGTAGCCGGGACCGAGCGCGCCCGGCGTAGCATGGGAGGCGTGTGCGCCGCCCACCCCGACGCCGTCGTGTGGGCCTCGGATGCCGGCAGCCGCGAGGAAGCCGCGGCCTGGGCCGAGCGCCTCGCGTTGCCCCTGACGTCCACCGATGGCCCCGACCTGGGGGTGGTCCTCGAGGTCGGGCCGGAGGGTCTGGCGTTGCGGTTGGGACAGGGGCCGAGAGTCACGGCCGCGTCCCGTGCGCTGGCGCGCCGGCGGGTCGGGGGCCGCGACCTGCTGCTGCGTGCCGTGGGGCGCCTGGAGGAAGGAGCCGTGGTGGTCGACGCTACTGCGGGACTGGGCGCTGATGCCTTCCACCTCGCCGTGAACGGCGTGCGCGTACACATGATCGAACGCCACCCGCTCGTGGCCGCGCTCCTCCAGGACGTGCTGTGGCGTACCGGCGCCGGGCATGAGGGGGAGGACGCTCGGCAGGCGGCGGCCCGATTGTCGCTGTCGGTCGGGGACGCGCGGTTCCTGCTCGGTGGGATCGACCCTGCGCCGAGCGTGGTGCTGCTCGACCCCATGTACCCAGACGCCGGCAAGCGCGCGCTGCCCAACAAGGGCATGGCGCTGTTCCGTGCCCTGGTCGGCACCGACGCCGACGCGGACGAGATGTTGCAGGCCGCGCTCCGGGTGGCGCTCAAGCGCGTCGTGGTCAAGCGGCCTCGTCGCGGCGCGCTGCTGGGAGCGGGGGCGCCCGCCCCCAGCGGGAGCGTGGTGGGCACGACCACGCGCTACGACCTGTACGCGCCCATCCGACCGGGGACCTAGACTGGGTCGGCCGGCGCAGGCGCCGCCCGGGGGCCGCGGCGCGTGCGGCGGGGCCCCGGAGAGGGAGGCAAGCATGAGCAACGACGTGCAGAGGACGGCCGGCGGCATGCCGGTGGAGCGGGTGGCGGTGCTGGGAGCCGGGACCATGGGTGGCGGGATCGCTGCCCTGCTCCTGGCGAGCGGCCTGCGCGTGGCGCTCTACGACGTGGTGCCGGAGGCCAGGGAGCGGGCGGCGACCCGCATCGCCAAACGCAACGAGCAGGGGGTGATCGACCAGCGGCTGCTCCTGACCGGTGACCTCCCGGAGGCGGTAGCCGACGCCGATCTCGTCATCGAGGCAGCTCCGGAGCAACTGGACCTCAAGCGCCGTCTGTTCGGAGAGCTGAGCCGGCACGCACCGTCGAGCGCGGTGCTGGCGACCAACACCAGCGAGCTGTCGGTCACCGCGATCGCGGCCGCCACCACGCACCCGGAGCGGGTCGTCGGGATGCACTGGTTCAACCCTCCCGAACGCATGGCTCTGGTGGAGATCGTGCGCGCGGTGCAGACGTCCGAGGCCACCCTCGCCACCACCCGGGAAGTGGCCGGGCGGTGCGGCAAGACCACCGTCACCGTTGCCGACCGGCAGGGCTTCGTCACCACCCGCGCCGTGGCCGCCCTGTTGCTCGAGGGCGTGCGCATGCTGGAGGAGGGCGTCGCCAGCGCGGAGGACATCGACGCCGCCGTGCGACTCGGTCTCAACCACCCGATGGGGCCGCTCGAGCTCTCGGACTACATCGGACTGGACACCATGCTCTACATCGCGGAGTCGATGACCGACGCCATGGGCGAGCGGTTCCGGCCGCCGCAGCGGTTGCGGAAGCTGGTGGAGGCGGGGCACCTCGGGCGCAAGAGCGGGCAGGGCTTCTACGACTACCGGAAGGAGGCGTGAAGGGCCCCGCGGCCCCACGGGAATCGCCTCCCGAACGGGAGGCGATGCTGGCTGGCCCACAGGGATTCGAACCCCGACCGACCGGACCAAAACCGGTTGTCCTGCCATTAGACGATGGGCCAACGGGGCGGACGGGCCCGGCCGCACCGGCCGGGACAGGCAGAGTCTATCCGCGACTCCGCAAGAGTGTCAACCGGACACGTCGTGGACGCGACTTCGGGCTGTTCGTGGCGATCTTGGTCGCGAAGGTGAAGAAAATGGCTGGCCCACAGGGATTCGAACCCCGACCGACCGGACCAGAACCGGTTGTCCTGCCATTAGACGATGGGCCAGCGAGGACGAACACGAGTGTATGGAACGGCCGGGTCCCCCGTCAAGGGCCAACGGACCGATCGACGGAGCGGCGGGGCGGCCGCGCAGCTTGCTGTCGACGGTCGGCGACGGGTAGGGTATACTCTCCACGCTCCGAGGCCGGGCGGCCCGGCCGTGCGCACGGGCCGGTTCGCCGGCGAGACCCAGGGAGAGGTGCCGGAGTGGTTGATCGGGACGGTCTCGAAAACCGTTGTGTGGCTATGCTGCACCGTGGGTTCGAATCCCACCCTCTCCGCCAACCCGGCCGCTCCCTCAG
>CAZTTB010000136.1:0-4858 GCA_964616005.1 uncultured bacterium
CGACGGCCGCGCCGTGGGCAGCATGCATGAGCTCTCCATCGCGCGCTCCGTCGTAGATCTCGCCGTACAAGCCGCAAGCGACGACCGCGCCGAGCGCATCCTGCGCGTCGGCGTGCGGGTGGGAGCCTTCGCCGGCGTCGATGCCGGCGCGCTCGACACCGCCTTCTCGGTGGCGCGCCTCGGCACGCCCGCCGAGGCGGCCGAGCTGGAGATCGAGGCCGTCCCCCTGGTATGCCACTGCGAGAGCTGCGCTGAGGACTTCGAGGTCGACGACCGGCACGGCATCGCCCGCTGTCCACGGTGCGGGGTGACGAGCGGCGACATACGGAGCGGCATGGAGCTGGAAGTGAGCTTCGTAGAGGTGGTGTGACATGACCGACCGACGTACCATCGGCATCAGCCTGCTGTCCGATCGCGACGACGACCGCGGGCGCCTGCTCGAGGTGGAGAAGGGCGTGCTGGCCCGCAACCAGGAGATCGCCACGGTGAACCGCGCGCGCTTCGCCGCGCTGGGCCTCACGGTCCTGAACGTGGTCTCGTCGCCGGGATCGGGCAAGACCGCCTTCCTGGCGCGCCTGCTGCACGACCGCGCCGACCTTCGCGCCGCGGTCATCGTCGGCGACCTCGCCACGGATAACGACGCCGAGCGACTCAGGGAGGGAGGCGCCGACGTGGTGCAGATCACCACCGGCGGCGTGTGCCACCTCGAGGCCGCCATGGTCTCGGGCGCTGCCGATCGCCTGGAGCTCGCGGGCAAGCGGCTGCTGATCATCGAGAACGTCGGCAACCTGGTCTGCCCCGCCGCGTACGACCTCGGCGAGGGGCTTCGCGTGGTACTGGTCTCGGTCACCGAGGGCGAGGACAAGCCGCTGAAGTACCCGCGCATGTTCAAGACGGCCGACCTCGTGGTGATCAACAAGATCGATATCGCCGAGGCGGTGGGCTTCGACGCGGAAGCGCTGCACACCAACCTCGAGGCGGTGTGTCCGCAGGCGACGGTGTTCGAGGTGTCGGCGCGCACCGGCGAGGGCATGCCGGCCTTCTACGCGCATCTCGATCGCCATCTCGCGACGGCGGCCGCACCCCTTGGCTGAAGCCGTGCTCGCCGGCCAGCGCGCTCGCATCCGCGTCCAGGGCGTGGTCCAGGGTGTGGGATTCCGTCCCTTCGTGTACCGACTCGCGCGCCGGCTCGACCTCGGAGGCTGGGTGTTGAACGACGCGCAGGGCGTGCTGATCGAAGCCGTCGGAAGCCCTGCGGCGCTGGCGACCTTCACGGCCCGCCTGCGCAGCGAGGCCCCGCGCGCGGCGCGGGTGGACGAGGTGAGGATCCTCGAGGAAGGGGCGGCCGCCGAGTCCGCGCCTCCCTTCCACATCCGACAGAGCACCTCCGGGGGCAGCATCACCACCCTCATCTCACCGGACCTGGCGATCTGCGACGACTGCCTGCGCGAGCTGTTCGACCCGCATGACCCCCGCCACGGCTACCCTTACATCAACTGCACCCACTGCGGCCCGCGCTACTCGATCATCGAGTCCCTGCCCTACGATCGTCCGCACACCACCATGGCCCCCTGGCCGTTGTGCGAGCGGTGCGCCGAGGAGTACGGCGATCCCGCGAACCGGCGCTTCCACGCACAGCCCGTGGCCTGTGCGCGCTGCGGTCCCGGCTACCACCTGTTGGACGCGGAAGGCGCACCGTTGGAGGCGCAGGACGCCATCGTCGAGGCGGCGCGACGGCTGTCGGACGGGGCCATCGTGGCGGTCAAGGGCATCGGCGGCTACCACCTGACATGCGACGCCCGCAACGCCGCCAGCGTCGCCGCGCTGCGCCTGCGCAAGATGCGCAAGGAGAAGCCGTTCGCCCTGATGGCGGCCGATCTCGACAGTGCCCGGAAGGCACTGGCGGTGACGCCGGCCGAGGCCGAGGCGCTGCAGTCGCCGGCCCGCCCCATCGTGCTGCTCGCCAAAGGCCCCTGCGACTTGCCGGAGGCGCTGGCGCCCGGCAATGCCGACCTCGGGCTCATGCTCCCCTACGCTCCGCTCCACCACCTGCTGTTCGCTGCGGGAGCGCCGGATCTGCTGGTGATGACCAGCGCCAACCGCGCTTCCGAACCGATCGCCTACCGCGACGAGGAAGCGCTGAGGGTCCTGTCCGGCCTGGCCGACGCCTTCCTGGTCGGGGAGCGGCCCATCGCCCGGCGCGTCGACGACTCGGTGGCTGCGCTCCTGGACGGCCGCCTCACGCTGCTGCGGCGGGCCCGTGGCTTCGCGCCCGAGAGCGTCGTCGACGATCCGCGATTCGATGCCGGCCCCCCGATCCTGGCGCTCGGCGCCGGCATGAAGAACGCCATCACGCTGGCGGTGGCGGGGCGCGCCTTCGTCAGCCAGCACCTGGGCGACCTCGACCGGGTAGAGGCGCGCCTCGCCTTCGAGGAGACGGTGCGCGATCTGTGCGCCATGTACGGCGTCGATCCCGGCCGTGCGCAGGTGGTCGCCGATCTCCACCCGGACTACGGTTCCAGCCGTTTCGCCCGTGCCCTGGGCGGACCGGTCCAGCAGGTCCAGCACCACCGCGCCCACGTGGCCTCGGTGCTGGCCGAGCGCCGAGCCTGGACCACGGTGGTGGTCGGGATCGCCTTCGACGGCGCGGGCCTGGGCGATGACGGCACCGTGTGGGGCGGCGAGGCGTTCGCCGGCAGCCTCGTGGGCGGCCTCGAGCGGGTGGCGCACCTGCGCCCCGCGCCGCTCCCCGGAGGCGACGCGGCGGCCCGGCGACCGGAGCAAGCGGCGGTCGGCTTCCTGTCGGAGCAGCCCGCCGACGTGCTCTGGCACGACCTGTTGACCCCCGGCATGGTGAGGCGTGCGGGCCTCCTGGTCGAGACCGGCGTTCGCACGATCCAGACCACCAGCGTCGGCCGGCTGTTCGACACCGCAGCCGCGCTCCTGGGCTTCCACCGGACGATGACGTTCGAAGGGCAGGCCGCCATGTTCCTGGAAGCACTGGCGCACGACGACGGCACGGCAGCGACGTGCGAAGAGGGCTACCCCCTGCCGTTCGCGCAGGGCCTCTGGGACCACCGGCCGCTGCTGGCGGAGCTGGTGGCGGACGTGCGCCGCGGCATCGAGCCGCGGACCTGCGCCCGGCGCTTCCACGCCGGCATCGCGAACGGCGTGGCGCACGGAGCGGCGCGTCTCGCCGAGGACCGCCACGCCCACGTCGTCGTGCTGTCGGGCGGCGTGTGGCAGAACCGCTGGCTGCACGCTGCGACCGTGGCCGGGTTGCGCTCGCTCGGGCTCGAGGCATGGTGGAACCACAAAGTGCCGCCGGGCGACGGCGGCGTTTCGCTGGGACAGGCTGCGCTCGCCGCCGCTACCCGGCACGAGCCGGAGGAGATGGATCATGTGCCTTGGCATCCCCTATGAGGTCCTCGACGTCGTCGATCGCGACACCTGTCACGTGCGGGTGGGGACGGGCGCGCTGGCATGCTTCACCGGCCTCGTCGATCCGGTGGCGCCGGGCGACTGGCTACTGATGCACGCCGGCTTCGCGCTGCGCAGGATCGAGCCCGAGGACGCCAGAGCGAACCTGGATCTGATCCGGCGAGCGCTCGCCACGCCGTCCCACGCGACGCGGGCGGACCAACAAGGCGACGCGCCGTCCGAGGACGAGCCGTGAGCCGGCGGTTCGAGCCGGCCCCTGCCCCCGAAGGCAGCGAGAACGACTTCCGGCCCGCCGACTACCGTGACCCGGGCTGGGTGCAGGCGCTGGCGCAGCGCATCGAGCGCGTCGCCGCGACCCTCGCTCGACCGGTCAAGCTGATGCACATCTGCGGCACGCACGAGCACGAGATCGGGCGCTTCGGCCTGCGCGATCTGCTACCGGACACGGTCGAGGTGCTGGCCGGGCCGGGGTGCCCGGTGTGCGTGTGCGACAGCACCTGGATCGACCTCGCCATCGACCTCGCGGCGGTCGACGACGTCATCGTCACCTCCTTCGGGGACATGCTTGCGGTGCCCGGCGGCATCCCCCTCGGCAGCGAGGCCAGGGGCGACGTGCGCATGAGCCTGCTCGATGCGCGCGCCCGCGGCGGCGACGTGCGGGCGGTCACCAGCGTCTTCGATGCCGCCCGCCTGGCCGCCGAGTATCCGGAGCGTCAGGTGGTGTTCTTCTCCGTCGGCTTCGAGACCACGGTCGTCGCCACCGCCGCCCTGCTTCGACGCGGCGCGCCCCCCAATTTCAGCATCGTCGAGGCCAACTACTACACACCGCCCGCCACCCACCTGCTGCCGACCCTGCCTGGGTTCGACGTGGACGGCTTCCTGCTGCCGGGGCACGCCAGCGCCATCACCGGCACCGCCGTCTATCGCCATCTGCCCGAGCTCGGGCTCGCCTGCGCGGTCGCCGGCTTCGAGCCGGTCGACATCCTGGCGGCCGTGCTGGAGCTCCTCGAGCAGCTGGTGCGAGGGCGGCCGCAGCTCGCCAACCGCTACGCGCGGGTGGTGGCTCCCGAGGGCAACCGCCGGGCCCTGGCCGAGCTCGACGAGGTCTTCGAGCCGACCACGATGCGTTGGCGCGGCGTCGCCGACATCCCGGAATCCGGCTACCGCTTGCGTCCGGCCTACCAACACGCCAGCGCGAGGCTCCGATTCCCCGGCATCGGCGAGGCCCGCGATCGTGGGCCGGACCACCCAGCCGGCTGCCGTTGCGCCGACGTCACGCTCGGGCTGGTCCGCCCCGACGCCTGCCCGCTGTTCGGACGCCGCTGCACGCCCGACAACCCCTACGGGCCGTGCATGGTCAGTCACGAGGGCACCTGCCGCGCCTGGCACCTCTACGGCACGGCCCGCGGCCGCCTGC
>CAZTTB010000137.1:0-4838 GCA_964616005.1 uncultured bacterium
GTGGTCAACGGCGTACGGTCGCTGCCGGGGATGGGGTCAGCGGGCGGCCGCCGTGACCTCCCGGTCGAGTCGGTCGCCGAGCCGGTCCTTGGCGACCTCGAGGTCGTAGCGTGCCTGGAGGTTGAGCCAGAAGCGTTCGGTGGTGCCGAAGTAGCGGGCGAGGCGGAGGGCGGTGTCGGCGGTGATGGCGCGCTTGCCGTGGACGATCTCGTTGATGCGGCGGGGTGGCACGGAGATGTCCTTGGCGAGGCGGTACTGGGTGATGTGCATGGGTTCGAGGAACTCTGCGAGCAGGATCTCGCCGGGGTGGATGGGTGGGTTGGTTGCTGTTGCGTGGGCCATCGGGTGTCTCCTAGTGGTAGTCGCTGATCTCGACGGCGTGGGCGTTGCCGCCCTTCCACCGAAAGCAGATGCGCCACTGGTCGTTGATGCGGATGCTGTGCTGGCCAGCCCGGTCGCCGGTGAGCTTCTCGAGCCGGTTGCCTGGCGGGACGCGGAGGTCGGCGAGCGTCTCGGCGGCGTCGAGGATGAGGAGCTTCCGGAGGGCGCGGCGTTGGAGGTCGGTTGGCCATCGACGGCCGTGGCGCCTACTGCAGCGGTGGGGCTGCTGTTCCGGAGAGGAGGGCGAAGACGTTGGCGGCGACGCGTTGTGTGAAGGGGACGGCGCTGGTGCCGATGTCCTCGCGGTTGTAGAGCACGACCACGGCTCGGTCGCCGGCGGGTTGGAACGCCACGATGGATGTATATCCGCCCGTGCCGCCGTCGTGCCAGTACGTGCCGTTGGCCTCCTCGTAGAGCCAGCCCATGCCGACCTTCATGCCTGCCGGACCGTTGGCGCGGAGCTCGTGGGTCATGGAGATGGCCTTGCTGAGCGTCGCTGCCGGTCCTTGTTCCGCACCGGTCGAGATCGATGTGGGGTGCAGTTGGGCGGCGAGGTAGGTGAGGAGGTCGCCGGCGCTCGATCGCAGGGCTCCGGCACCTGCCAGTGCGTCGAACGTCCAGGAGGGCACGGGGGCGTTGGCGGCATCGTGTCCTTGGATGAGGCGTGGCTTCTCGTTCGCGGGGAGCTCGACGGCCGTGCTGGTCATGTGAAGCGGCGTGATGATCTCGTCCTCGACGAGCCGGGCGTAGGGCTTCCCTGCGTGCCGGGCGAGCACGAAGCCGAGCAGACCGTAGCCGAGGTTGCTGTAGAGGTACGTCGGTGTCTGTGGTAGCGCCACACCATGGTCTTGGAGGTATGCGTAGAGCTCCTCGGGGCCGTAGCTGGCGTATGGGTTGGCGGGGTTGGCGTCCGCCTGGAGGTTCGTGGGAAGGCGGGGGAGGCCGGAGTGCTGGGTGGCGAGGTCGAGCAGGGTGATCTCGGGGCCTGCCGGCTTCGTCACGGTGCCGGGCGGCAGCATTGTGCGGATGGGGTCGTTCAGCGTGACCTGGTGTTGTGCGACCATCTGGGCGAGGAGCAGCCCGGTGAAGGTCTTGGTAACGGAGCCGATCTCGAAGACCGAGTCAGCGTTGGCGGCGCCATAGGCGAAGATGCGTCGCTGGCCACCTTGGTAGACGCCGATGACGACGCCGATGCCGGCCGAGGCGTTCAGGACGGGCTTGCCGATGACGGGTCGGAACTCCTGATCGAGGGCGGCCTCGAGCTGGTCGAGGGGTACGGGCGCCTGTGCGGGTCTAGGCTTGGCAGATAGCGGTGGTTGGGCACCTTCTGGTTGTCGTTGGAGCGTGAGGGGCAGGGACCGGCCCTGCGTCCAGGTACCCTCGATGCTGTCGTCGCTGGTGCCGAGGCGGCCGGTGAAGCTGCCGTTGACGGCCGGCACCTCGAAGCTGAAGGTATCGCCTTGTAGGGTGACCGCGGTACAGGGGATCTGTGAGCCGCCCTGGTCGAGGCTGATGAGGGTGGCGGTGAGGCTGCCGCTCGGGTCCTTCGTGACGTCGAGCCAGATGCGGAGCGATGCCCGACCTACGACGAGGTTGCCTTCCCAGGCGCCTGCCACGCTACGTCCGGCAGCGCTCTGGCCCAGGGCGAACGGCAGCAGGGCTCCCACGCCCAGGAGGGTCAGCATCAAGTGCTTCAGCGTCTTCATCGTACCCCCCTTCATCTCCGTGCAGCGCACTACCGAGCCGAGCCTGTGGCGAGGTACATGGTACCGGTTCGTGTGGTTGGCAGGCATCGGCAGGTTGTCCGGCATGCGCACGAACGCTTTGCGCCGTGAGAGGAGGATGGAGTCGTGCAGGTGCCGGCTTCTGCCGCCACCATCTTTCTAGGCGATGCAAGGTGAGAGCGTTGAGTTGGCGGGGCCGACGTATCCGGGGTTGCGGCCCCGCGGGCTCGACACACATGTTCCAGGCGCACTTCGAGCGCGATGGCCGTGTCTGCCTACCTGGGAGTGAACCCGAGCGATGTGTTGAGACGCAATATCGGCTCGTTACTGGGGTGGTTCCGCGTGATCGCGGATGGTATCCGACGAGCTTGGACGTGTGAGAGCGCCAGGACCTTGAGGGCGCGGGCGATGCCTCGGCGGCGAAAGTCCCTGCGAACGACGGTGATTCCTAGCTGGGCTACGTGGGGCTCGAAGAGTTGGACGCTCGAGAGCCCAACCCAATCGTCTCCATCCGCGGCTAGGATCTGGATGTCCGGCCATCGCCAGTAATAGGGCTCGAACAGCTTTGCATCGAAGGACTCGAAGGACACGAAGTCATCACCGCCGGGTGCGTCAAGGACACCGGTGCGCACCAACTCGTAGAGCGCTCGTCGTGCTTCGATGCCGCGCCCCGCATCCTCCAGGCTGAAGGAACGAAGGCCTTGGGCCTCCAGGTGGTCTTTGGCTGCCTTCGTGTCCGCCGGCTCCAGGGGCTGGTCGTCATGGCGCCATATGAGCTCGATCATGGCTGCGAGTCGCGCAAATCCCGCACGAGGCGATGCTCGTGGATGGGTCCGATCGTTGAGTCTTCCGCGCAGTCGCGTCCGCTATCGTGGCCACCGTGCTGGGAGCGGCTGACGTACCCGGCTCCGAACGGGCAGTGGGCCAGCGTTTCAGTCAGCTTCATCGTGTTCCCCGAGTCTCTAGCGATGGGGCTCCATCAGTTCTTGATGCCCCGCGTGGACGGTCCGGCTGCGCTTCGACGATACATCTGTGGCTCCTGTGGCTCCAAGAGCGACCTTGTCGGCGGCGAGATCGTGCTCGTCGGTCCCGCGATACGTTGCTCAGGATAGGAGTCCTTCCGTTCCCCCAGGATGTTGTCCCGTCCCTGGACGTCGCCTCGGGTGCTGTATCTCAAGGTCTGAGTCTCTGCTGACCCACGTGGGTACAAGTTCTGGAGGGGTCCTTCTTCGGCGCGAAGTCTCGGGGGAAGCCGAAGATTCCTCTCGGGCCCGGTCGGGGCGGGCGGGCGGGCGGGGCGCTCGAGGGGGCGGCGGCATCCCGTTGGCGAAGGCGGACCCCGCGCCATGGGCGAGACCATGAGACGATGAGGGGACCTTCTCATCGTCACGAAGTCTGGTCCTGGTAGTGTCCGCGTGGTTCCGGCGCGTGCGCCGGCGGTGGTGAAGGTCACGACGGCAACGAGAGGGCGGCGCCGCGCAGGGGAGGCTTTCATGCTGCGCTCTATCGATTTCGTCCTGGTGTCGGAGACAGGGCCAGTTCTCCCCGCATCGCCGTCGGCTCGGCGAGGGCGGTCGAGAAACGTACGTGCCAGGCAAGGACGGAGATGCGATTCCCTATGACCATGGTCAAGTACCGGCGGATGCTTCCCATCGTCGCGACCGTCGCGCTCGTGGCGGCGGGCCTTTCCCATGCTCAGGGTGGCTCGTCCTCGGTGGGGTCGATCGGTAATGTGAGCGTGCAGCCTGGCGATAGCCTGTGGTCCATCGCGCAGCGCTACGGCACGACGGTGGACTCACTGAAAGCCGCCAATCACCTCACCAGCGACAGCTTGCAGCCGGGGACCGCGCTGAAGCTCCCCGCCGGCAGTGACGCCACACCCGGAACCTACGTGGTGCAAGCGGGCGATTCGCTCTACAACATCGCCCTGGCATTCCACCTGAGCGTGGAGGACCTGATCGCTTACAACGGGCTCTCCGGTTCTGTCATCCGGCCGGGCGAGAAGCTCGTCCTGCACCCAACCAGGGCCACGCCTCCCGCTCTGCGCACCGTGGTGCGCAGGGGAGACACACTCTGGGGGCTCGCTCAACGCTACGGGACCACGGTCGCCGTCCTGGCGAGTGCCAACGGGATCGCTGCGAACGCGACGCTGCAGCCGGGCGAAACGCTGAGGGTTCCGGGGCAGTACGCTGCGGCCAATATCGATGTCGGCGGCGCGGCGCCCCCGACCGTCACCGTCACCAGGGGCGAGAGCCTGTGGTCTATCGCGCATGCCAACGGGACTACGGTGGCCGCGCTGATGAGCGGCAACGGACTGACCTCTCCCGAGCTGTTCCCGGGCCAGAGCCTCACCATCGTCTTGCCCAATCAGCTCGGCCGTGCGGTGCCGGAGGCCACGCAGCCGCAACCCAACAACATGAAGGCGATGCTGTGGCCCATCCGCGGACGCATCACGTCCTACTTCGGGTATCGCCTGTTGCGTGTTGCCGGTTCCAACTTCCACACCGGCATCGATATCGCGGGCCACATCGGGGAGCCCATCCACGCCGCCGTCGGCGGCACCGTAGCCCTGGCCGGGTGGAACGGCGGCTACGGCCTGTGCGTCATCATCCGCAACGGCAACACCGAGTACTACTACGGTCACGCCTCGGCGCTGCTGGTCCGGGGCGGCGAGACCGTTCGGGCCGGGGAGCTGATCGCGCGCGTGGGGAGCACCGGAGACTCGACGGGCCC
>CAZTTB010000138.1:0-4794 GCA_964616005.1 uncultured bacterium
ACCCGCGCCCAAGGATGAAGGGGTCCCGGGCTCCGGAAGGCGGCAGGAGTCGACCACCGTCAGGGAGGATCCTCGCGGGTCGAGCGGTGTCGCGACCCCGGCGTGGCCCGGTAGGTCACCTCTGGGCGCGTGGTGGAGACGCCGCTAGCATGGTGAGAGCGCCTGGTCGTGGTCCACGCTGCCTCGTAGACGGCGTCGGGGCGCTGGCCGAGGAAGCGCGGATGCGACCATCGTCATACCGACCGATCACGAACTCCACTAGGAGGGAATTCCATGCTCATCACCATCGCTGTCATCCTCGTCATCCTCTGGGCCCTCGGCTTGATCACGTCGTACACCCTGGGTGGCGTCATCTACGTTCTTCTGGTCATCGCGCTCGTGCTGATCGTCGTCCAGGTGTTGCGGGGCCGCCGCGTGTGACGTTCGACTCCATCTGGCGCACCTACGGAGGCGACATGAATCCTGTCAAGGTGGTTGGCATCGTGCTCATCGTGGCCGGGGTGTTGGCCCTGGCCTACGGCGGCTTCACGTACACCAGGTCGAGCCGGCAGGCGAGGGTGGGACCCGTCGTGGTGTCGATGCAGGACAAGCGGACCGTCGCCGTTCCGATCTGGGCTGGCGTTGGGGCCATCGTGGTGGGCGGTGTGGTGGTCCTGGTCCCGGCGGGTCGGAAGAGGCGTGGGACTTGATCGAACGAGATCCGCCGATACGGTCGCGGGGATATCGGCCTCCCGTCAGCGGGCGACGGCGTAGACGAGCTTCTGGATGCCGTTGCCGTAGGATTGGCTCTCGATCAGCGTCAGCATCTGCTTGCCCTTGTCCGCGTCACTGAACATCCGCTTGCCGGCGCCGAGCAGTAGTGGGAAGACCAGCAGGTGGTAGCGGTCGATCAGCCCGGCATCGGAGAGACTCCGGCCGAGCGCGGCGCTGCCATGGATGATGATGGGACCGCCCTCGGCCTCTTTGATTGCGGCGACCTCAGCGAGCGACCGGAGGATCGTGGTCTCACCCCAGTTCGACACGAGATCGCCCTCGCCGAGCGTGGTCGAGACCACGTACTTCGGCATGACGTTGTAGTCATGGAAGTCTTCCATGCCGGGCCAGACGGGGGCGAAGGCCTGGTAGCTGACCCGTCCCATCATCATGGCAGCGGCCTCCTGCTGCTCGCGGCGCTTGACCTCGTAGGCCTCCTCGAGGAACGCGAGGTCCTTGAAGGTCCAGCCGCTGCTCCGGTGCGTCTCCGTACTGCCGCCCCCGGGGGAGTCGACGACACCATCGAGTGAGATGAAGGCCGTGTGGATCAGAGTCCGCATAGGTGTTCTCCTGTCGTACGGGTGCCCTCACGATTCATCGTAGACGGGGGATTCGAACGAGGGTGCGCTCGGACCGACACCGTCGATCCCGTCAAGTCTCGGGTTCGTGGTGGGCCGGACGCGGGGTCTTACCGTTACCACCCGGCACGGGATCTCCAGGCCCACCTTCGTGATGCGCTGCGGCAGGCGACGGCCCGAGGCCCACACCCGCCTCCATCAAGCGGCCGACGGCACGCGCGGCCGCGTCGCTCGAGCCGGCGAGCGCGGCGGCGATCCGGCGCCGCTCGCCTTCGCGCTTGTTCTGGGAAAGCTTCGCTTTGCCCTCGAGGCGGGCGACCTCCACTTCGAACCCGACGATGCCCCGCAGCATGCGGGTGCGGAACCGTTCTGGCATGGCGTCCCAACGCCGCTGGTAGCTCGGCTCGTGCTCGGCGATCAGCTCGGCCAGCAGCGCCTCGTGCGCAGGTACGTCCTCGGAGGGCAGCGCGCGTGCGGTGCCGGTGGCGTGGACGGTGACGTAGTTCCACGTCGGCACGCTCTCGGCCGCGTCGTAGTGGCGCGGCGAGACGTAGGCGTGCGGCCCATCGAAGACGACAAGCGCAGTAGCACCGTCGAGGACGTTGGCCTGCGGATTGGCGCGTGCCAGGTGACCGCGCACGATGAGGCCGCCCTCTCCGTCGCGGACGGTGACCGGGACGGGTGTCGCGAACGGCTCGTCGTCGACGACCGAGACCAGCAGTGCGAGGGGATGCTCGCGCATGAACGTCCGCAGGACGGCCGGATCCTCGATGCGGTTGTCTGCGGGAAGGTACATGTCGCCACCTCCGGCGATGATCCGGTCAGTCTACGGTTCGCTGCGGCACACCACCACCGGCTGGCATGGCGAAACCGAACCTTCTCACGTCCCCACTGCGTTTAATGCGATCCAGAAGCGGCCTGGGACCGCCGCGCGAGGACCTCCTGGACCCAGGGCACAGGGTCGCCCGTGCCGTCGGCGAGGTCCGGAACATGCGTCGGGACGCCGGGCAGAGTCGTACCCGCGTCGCGGCACGAGCTCGACGTCGCGGCAGGAGAGGAAGAGTCATGTACAGATCCCTTCGACTGGCCGTCGCCTTGGCGCTGGCCTTGAGCGCGGGAAGCCTGGTCGGCGCGGCGTCGACTCCATCGTCCGATGTCCTGCGCGCCACCCTGCCCAATGGGCTGCGCGTGGTCATCGTGCGCGACACGCTGGCGCCGGTGGTGACCACCGAGATGAACTACCTGGTCGGCTCCAACGAGGCTCCCGCGGGCTTCCCCGGTACCGCGCACGCCGTGGAGCACATGATGTTCCGTGGCAGTCCGGGGCTGAGCAAGGACCAGCTCTCGGCGCTGGCGGCCAACATGGGCGGCGACTTCAACGCCGACACCACGGAGGGCGTGACCCAGTACTTCTTCACGGTACCGGCCCAGGACCTGGATGTGGCGCTGCACATCCACGCCATCCGCATGCGAGGCGTGGACATGGCCCCCAAGGAGTGGGCTACGGAGCGCGGGGCGATCGAGCAGGAAGTCTCGCGCGACCTGTCCGACCCGGCCTTCAAGTTCATCACCCAGCTTCGGGGGCGCCTGTTCCAGGGGACTCCCTACCAGCACACACCGCTGGGCACGCGGCCCTCGTTCGACAAGACCACCGCGGCGGCGCTGAAGACCTTCCACGACACCTGGTATGCGCCGAACAACGCCATCCTGGTGATCGCCGGCGACGTCGACCCGCAGGCGGCACTGAAGGAGGTGAAGGCGCAGTTCGGCCCGATCCCCTGGAAGCCGGTCCCCCGGCGTCCGTCGTTCCAGCTCCAACCGGTGCAGGCGCACACCGTCAAGCTCCCGACCGACTACCCGTACGGCTTCGTGTTGATCTCCTACCGGACCCCTGGGCTGAGGGCCAAGGACTACGCTACGGCGCTGGTGCTGTCGCAGGCGCTCAACTCCGAGCGCGCTCAGCTCTACGCCATGGGGCTGAACGGCAAGGCGCTCTACGGTGGCTTCGCGAGCAACTTCCTGCCGCAGAGCGGCTTCGCCTTCGCCGAGGGCGTGTTCCCCCGTGGCGGCAAGCCCGACGGGGTGCTCGGAACCATGCAGGGGATCCTGCAGCAGGTGCGCACCCAGGGTGTGCCCGCCGATCTGGTCGCGGCCGCCAAGTCGCGGGCCATCGCCGACCTGGAGTACAAGAAGAACTCGGTCAGCGGCCTCGCCAACGCCTGGTCCCAGGCGCTGGCGTTCGAGGGAGCGAGCTCGCCCGACAGCGTGAAGGCGGCGATCGCGGCGGTCACGCCGGCGCAGGTCGACGCGCTGGCCAAGCGCATGCTCGACCCGGCGCACGCCATCACGGCCATCCTCACCCCCCAGTCGTCGGGCAACCCGACCTCCAGCAAGGGGTTCGGAGGGGCCGAGCACTTCGGCGGCCAGCCCAGTGGCCCGGTGACGCTGCCGAGCTGGGCCCAGAGCGCCTTCAGCAAGCTCCAGGTGCCGGCTCCGGTGCTGAACCCGACAGCGTTCACTCTGCCCAACGGCCTCAAGCTGATCGTCCAGCCGGAACAGGTGAGCAAGACGGTCGAGGTGTTCGGCCAGATCAAGACCAACCAGGACATGCAGGCGGCGAAAGGCCAGGAGGGCATCGCCGCGGTGCTGGGCGACCTGTTCGACTTCGGCACCACCAGCCTGGATCGGCTGCAGTTCCAGGGCGCGCTCGACAGGATCAGCGCGCACGAGAGCGCCGGTTCGAGCTTCTCCCTGGCCGTGCCGGTCGCGCACTTCGCCGACGGCATGAAGCTGCTGGCCGACAACGAGCTGCACCCGGCCATGCCGGCGCAGGCCTTCACGACCATGCAACACCGTGAGGCCGCGGCGACCTCGGGCGAGGTGCAGACTCCCGATTTCCTCAACGGCATCCATCTGGACAAGGCGCTGCTGCCGGCCAAGGACCCGGCGCTGCGCTACGCCACGCCGAAGTCGATCGGCAGCCTCACGCTGGCCGATGTGAAGCGCTACTACCAGGAGACCTTCCGACCCGACATGACCACGATCGTGGTGATCGGTGACGTCACCCCGGCGCAGGCGCACGCGGTGATCGAAGCGACCTTCGGCGGTTGGACGGCGAGCGGCCCGAAGCCCGACACCTACTACCCGGCGGTGCCGCTCAACACCCAGGCGACCCAGTTCACCACGCCGGACAAGACTGCCGTACAGGACTCGGTCACCGTGGCGGAGCAGATCGACCTGACCAGCCACAGCGCGGACCGCTACGCTCTGAACGCCGGCAACATGGTGTTGAGCGGTGGCTTCTACGCTGCGCGTCTGCCTCGGGACCTGCGGGAGAAGCGCGGCCTGGTCTACACCGTTGGCAGCCGCCTCAGCCTCGAGCACAACCGCGGCCGCTTCGTGGTGAGCTACGGCTCCGATCCGGGCAACGTGGCCGAGGCGCGGGCGCTGATCCTGCGCGACC
>CAZTTB010000139.1:0-4789 GCA_964616005.1 uncultured bacterium
TGGCCGAGTATTTTCGCGACGACGAGCACCGCGACGTGCTGCTGCTCATCGACAATATCTTCCGCTTCATTCAAGCCGGCTCCGAGGTGTCGGGCCTGATGGGGCAGATGCCCTCGCGCCTGGGCTATCAGCCCACCATGGGCACCGAGCTGTCGGGGCTGGAGGAGCGCATCGCCAACACCGATACCGGCGCCATCACCTCGCTCCAGGCGGTGTACGTGCCGGCGGACGATTTCACCGATCCGGCGGCGGTGCATACCTTCTCGCACCTCTCGGCGTCCATCGTGCTGTCGCGCAAACGGGCGAGCGAGGGGCTGTTCCCGGCCATCGACCCGCTGCAATCCAGCTCCAAGATGGCCACGCCGGGCATCGTCGGCGAGCGCCACTATCGCCTCGCCCGGGAGATCCGGCGCACGCTGGCGCAATACCTGGAGCTCAAGGACATCATCGCCATGCTCGGCCTGGAGCAACTGTCGCCGGAGGACCGCAACCTGGTGGCCCGCGCCCGCCGCCTGGAGCGTTTTCTCACCCAGCCGTTCTTCACCACCGAGCAGTTCACCGGGCTCGCGGGCAAGCTGGTCGGCCTGGAAGACGCGCTGGACGGCTGCGAGCGCATCCTGGGCGACGAGTACCAGGACTACCCGGAGAGCGCGCTCTACATGATCGGGGCGATCGGCGAAGCGAAGAAGCCGGCGCACCCCGGACCGGAAACCAAGCCGGAGGCCGCCCATGACGCAGCCGACACGCATGAATCTTAAGATCCTGCTGCCGTTCGGCGTCTTCGCCGAGCAGTCCGGCGTGTCGCGCATCGTCGCGGAGACCGGCGAGGGCGCGTTCGGGATCCTGCCGCAGCGACTCGATTGTGTGGCGGCGCTGACGCCGGGGATCCTGGTCTACGCGACCGAAGCGGCGGGCGAGGCCTACCTGGCCGTGGACGAGGGACTGCTGGTCAAGACCGGGCCGGAGGTGCTGGTCTCCGTGCGCCGCGCCCTGGGTGCCACGGACCTCGGCCGCTTGCGTGACGTGGTGGAGCGGGAGTACCTGACCCTGAACACGCACGAGCAACGCGCCCGCTCGGTCATGGCGAAATTGGAGATCGGGGTGCTGCGTCGCTTTGCGACCTTTCAACATGAATGAGCAACCGCCCCGCAAGAGCGCCAGCCACGGATCGACCCTCGCCGAGCAGGTCGGCGCCAAGGCGCGGCGCAAGCTCGAGGCGCGGCGCGACACCACCCGGGGCGTCTGGTTCGGCCTGGGCATGATGGGGCTGATCGGCTGGTCGGTAGTGGTTCCGACCCTGCTCGGCGCCGCGCTCGGCAGCTGGCTGGACGAGCGTCATCCGGGGACCCGGTCCTGGACCCTGGCGCTGTTGGTGGCCGGGCTGTGCATCGGATGTCTGAATGCCTGGCATTGGGTCAGCAAGGAGGACAGAGCGATGCGGGACGAACGGGAGGATGACGATGAATGATCTCTTGACTCTGGCGCCGGCAGGGGTGGCGGGCCTGGCGCTCGGCGCCGTCTTCTTCGGCGGCCTCTGGTGGACGGTGCGCAAGGGTGTCGCGTCCAGGCATGCGGCGGCTTGGTTCCTGGGTAGCCTGATGGTGCGGAGCGGCATCGTCCTCGCCGGATTCTATGTTGCCGCGGGCGATGATTGGGAGCGGCTTATGGCCTGTCTCCTCGGCTTCACCCTCGCGCGTTTCCTCGTGACGCGCCTTGCCGGCCCGCCGCTCGAAAGCGGCCGCGCCCCGGCGAGCGAGACCGGTCATGCGCCTTAGTCCCGACGAGGTGATCTTCTGGCAACTGGGCTTCATCAAGCTCAACGCCACCATCCTGTTCACCTGGGGGCTGATGCTGGTGCTGGTGGTCGGCTCGAAGCTCGTCACCCGCAGGCTCTCCACGGGTTTGGAGCGCTCCCGCTGGCAGAACGTTCTGGAAGTCGTCGTCATCGCCATCGCGAAGCAGATCGAAGAGGTCGGCCTGCGCCACCCGGAGCGGTATCTCGGCTTTCTGGGCACCCTCTTTCTGTTCGTCGCCGCGGCCGCCCTGGGCACCCTCATTCCCGGCTACGAGCCGCCGACGGGCTCGCTCTCGACCACGGTGGCGCTGGCGCTGTGCGTGTTCGTGGCCGTACCCTGGTTCGGCATCGACGAGCAAGGCCTCGGCGGCTACCTCAGGTCCTACGTGGAGCCGACCTTCATCATGCTGCCGTTCAACATCATCAGCGAGGTCTCGCGCACCCTGGCCTTGGCCGTGCGCCTGTTCGGCAACATGATGAGCGGGGCGATGATCATCGGCATCCTGTTGGCCATCACGCCCTTCTTGTTTCCCATCGTCATGACCCTGCTCGGCCTGCTCACCGGCATGGTGCAGGCCTACATCTTCTTCATCCTGGCCGCGGTTTACATCGCGGCCGCCGCCCAGGCCCGCAAGCCGGAGCCCAAGGCGAAGCCAAACCCTTGAAGCAACCAACACGAAAGGATATTCCATGGACAGCATGACCATCATCGCGGTCGCATCCATTGTCACTGCTGGCTTGACCATCGCCATCGGGGTCATTGGCCCTTCCCTGGGCGAAGGCCGGGCGGTCGCGACCGCGCTGACCTCCCTGGCCCAGCAGCCCGACGCCTCCGCCACCATCACCCGGACCCTGTTCGTCGGCCTGGCGATGATCGAGTCCACGGCCATCTACTGTTTCGTGGTCTCGATGATCCTCATCTTCGCCAACCCCTTCTGGAACAGCGTCGTCGCCCCCGCCGCGGGACAGTAGGCCATGCTGATCGACTGGTTCACCGTCGGCGCCCAGGTGCTCAACTTCCTCGTCCTGGTGTGGTTGCTGAAGCGCTTTCTCTACCGGCCCATTCTGCATGCCATCGACGCGCGGGAGCAGCGCATCGCCCAGGCCCTGGCGGACGCCGACGCGAAGCAGGCCGAAGCGATCCGGGAGCGCGACGAGCTCCGGCAGAAGAACGAGGCCTTCGACCGGCAGCGCACCGCCCTCTTGACCGAAGCGACGGACACGGCGAAGGCGGAGCGCCTGCGGCTGCTCGACGAGGCGCGCCAGGCGGCCGATACCCTGCGCGGCGAGCACCGGGAGGCCCTACTGCGCGAGCAGCAGGGCTTGCACGATGAGATCGCCCGCCTTGCCCGGGAGCAGGTGTTCGCCATCGCCCGCAAGACCCTGGTGGACCTCGCCGGGACCGAGCTGGAACAGCGCGTGAGCGAGGTGTTCGTACAGCGCTTGCGGGCGTTGGATCCCGAGGCGAAGGCGGGTCTCGCGGATGCGTTGAAGACTGCGTCCGGCTCGGTGCGGGTGCGCAGCGCCTTCGAGCTGCCGGCGGAGCAACAGGCCGCGATACGAGCTGCACTCGACGAGACCTTCTCGGCGGACATCCCCCTGCGCTTCGAGATGGCGCCGGACGTGGTCAGCGGCATCGAGCTCATCGCAAACGGACACAAGGTCGCCTGGAGCATCGCGGAGTATCTCGCGTCGCTGGAAAAGGGGGTCGGCGAGCTGCTGAAGGAACCGCCGAAACCGGTCGCCAAAGAGGCGGCCGGGACGGAGGGCGCGGCAGCATGAGCGTGCCGGCGGAGACCTTGCAGGGTGTCTTCGAGCGCACCTTCGCCGGCATTCGTCAGGGGTGCGAGGACTTCACGCCACAACTGGCTCCGCACGAGGTGGGAACCATCACCAGCGTCTCCACCGGCATCGCCCGGGTCTCCGGCCTGCCCGGCGTGGGCTTCGAGGAGCTGCTGAAATTCCCCGGCGGCGTTTTCGGCATTGCCTTCAACCTGGACGAGGACGACATCGGCGTCGTGCTGCTCGGCGACTATTGGGATCTGCACGCCGGGGATGAGGTCGAGCGCACCGGCCGGGTCATGGACGTGGCCGTGGGCGACGGCCTGCTGGGACGCGTCATCGACCCGCTGGGCCGGCCTCTGGACGGCGGCGGACCGCTGGCCACGGGCAGGCGCCTGCCCATCGAGCGACCGGCGGCGCCCATCATGGAGCGCGCGCCCGTCACCGAGCCGTTGCAGACCGGGCTGAAGGTGATCGACGCCCTCATTCCCATCGGGCGCGGCCAGCGCGAGCTGATCCTGGGCGACCGGCAGACCGGCAAGACCGCCCTGGCCGTCGACACCATCCTGAGCCAGCGCGGGAAGGACGTGCTCTGCGTCTATTGCGCCATCGGCCAGCGCGCCTCCTCGGTGGCCAAGACGGTGGACGTCCTGCGCGAGCGGGGCGCGCTGGAGTACAGCGTGGTGGTGGTGACCGAGGGCAATGACCCGCCGGGTCTCGCCTACATCGCCCCATACGCCGCCACCAGCATCGCGGAGCATCTCGCGGAGGCGGGCCGCGACCTGCTGATCGTGTACGACGACCTGACCCATCACGCGCGCGCCTATCGCGAGCTTTCCCTGTTGCTGCGCCGCCCGCCGGGACGCGAGGCCTTCCCCGGCGACATCTTCTATATCCATTCCCGGCTGTTGGAACGGGCCACGCACCTGTGCGCCGAGCGCGGCGGCGGCTCGCTCACGGCCCTGCCCATCATCGAGACCGAGGCGCAGAACATCGCCGCCTACATCCCGACCAACCTGATCTCCATCACGGACGGGCAGATCTACCTCTCGCCGTCGCTGTTCGAGTTGGGCGTCCTGCCCGCGGTGGACGTAGGCAAGTCCGTGTCGCGGGTCGGCGGCAAGGCGCAACGGGCGGCCTTCCGCGCGGTGGCGGGGGACCTCAAGCTCGCCTACGCCCAGTTCGAGGAGCTGGAGACCTTCGCCCGCTTCG
>CAZTTB010000140.1:0-4768 GCA_964616005.1 uncultured bacterium
CGACCGCGGAGGATAAGAAGTCTGTAAGACCCGTACTGGTACACCATAGTCACCGTGATGCGTGCGCCGTCGCTCTCCTCCGAACCTCACCGGAACAAGTCCCTCTGCCCCGCCTGCGGCGCCGACAGCGTCCGCATCCTGACGTCGATCGAGGTCTCCGTGGACGTGGTGATCGATGCGGCCGCCGACGAGCTGCAGGTGATCGACGAGGCACTCGGGGACGCCGCCTGGGACGAAGCGACGGCCGCCGCCTGCCGGCGATGCGACTGGCACGGTACCGTCGGCGATCTTCACGCCCACCTGCTCGCCGGTACCTGAGAGCTTCCCCGGCCAGAGGAGCCGCACGAGAGTCGCGCGGCATGGAACAGGGCGCACGTTCACTTGGAACGCGCGCCCTGTTCGGATTCTGGTAGCGATGCGGGGACTCGAACCCCGGACCTCACGATTATGAGTCGTGCGCTCTAACCAGCTGAGCTACATCGCCGCGATGACCGCGACCCCACGGGCCCGAAGGAGAAGTATAGCGAACGTGTCCCCCGTCGACAAGGCGCGCGCGGAGCAGCGGGCGGGCATCCGAGGCTCCATCACCACACGTCCGGTGGCGTGACCCGAACCCGCAGCCCGATGCCATCGGGATCGGTGAGGTCCAGGACGCGTTCGCCGGCCGGCCCGGCGAGGTCGTGGCCTGCCGCGGCCAGTCGCCGCCCGGCCGCCGTGAGCGCGCCCTCGTCGGGCACCACCACCTCGAATCGGCGGAGTCCGGTGGCAAGGCCGGGCTTCGGTTCATACGGGCGCAAGCCCCAGGTGTTGAGGCCGAGGTGGTGGTGGTAGCCGCCTGCTGCCAGGAAGCAGGCGCCCGGGAAAGTGTCGTTGGTCCGCCGGAAGCCTACGACGTCGCCGTAGAACGTCGCCGAGCGCGCCAGATCGCCTACCTGCAGGTGGATGTGGCCGACGGTGGTACCGTCCGGTGCGCCGTCCCAGGACGAGGTTGCGGCAGCCGTGAGGTCGCGTGCGTCGAGCGGCTCGGTGGTCATGGCGATACGTCCCTGGTGCGTCTGCCACGCGTCGCGCGGCCTGTCCCGGTAGACCTCGACGCCGTTCCCTTCGGGGTCGGCCAGATAGATGGCTTCACTCACAGCGTGATCGGCCGCCCCCTGCAGGGGGACGCCCGTCTCTAGCGCGTGGAGCAACCACGCCCCCAGGGCGGGACGGCCGGGAACGAGCAGGGCCAGGTGGTAGAGCCCGGGAGCGCCCGGCGCCGGACGGCTCCCGGCGACCTGCTCGAGCCGTACCAGCGTGCTGCGGGTCGTACCCAGCTCCGACCAGCCAGGCCCGCGGCGCCGGGACTCGAGTCCCAGGACGTTCCGGTAGAACTCGTGGACGGCCTCGAGATCGGCTACGGCCAGCGTCACCGCGCCCAGCGCGGTGACGGTCGGGAGGTCCGTCGTGGCGGTTCCGTGTACGACGGTGGAGTCATCCTGCCGCATGCTGCTCCTCCTCGGACGTCGCGCGGCGCGCCTCGGGTGCGCGGCCGGCCGCATTACGGGCCCGTCCAGACTGAAGCCTACGGGCGGGGGACCGGGTGCCAGGCAAGCTGAGCGACGCCGGTCGCAGCTGCGCGCGGCGGCCCTGGCCCGCGACGTGAAGTGGCGTGTTCGACGTTGATGGACACCGCAGCACTGCTAGAGTGTGGCCCATGCTCGAGCCCTCCCTCGACCTCTACGGCGAGACGTACGAGAAGGTCGATGCCATCCTCGCGGAGCTGCTGACCAGGAGTCACGCCCGCTACGCGATGATCATCGATCGCAAGGGCTTCGTGCTGATGCACCGGCGCGCCCTGTGGGCGCCCAAGCCTCCTTCGCTCGACTCGTTGGCGACGCTGATCGCGTCGAACTACTCGGCCAACACCGCCATCGCCAACCTCTTCGGCGAGAGCGCGTTCAAGGAGACGGTCCAGCAGGGGTCGGAGGTCGGCACCTACCTCGAGGAGCTCGGGGACAAGGCCCTGCTGGTGGCGGTGTTCGACTCGTCGGCGGCGTTGGGCCGCGTCAAGCTCTTCACCAAGAAGTCGGTCGAGGAGATCCGTGTGGTGCTGCGCGACTCCAAGGACGAGGCTCCCAAGGTCGAGTTCGACCAGGAGTGGTCGAGCTCCACCGAGGCCCTGCTCGACGGGCTGTTCGGATCGGGCAAGCCATGAGCACCATCAACTTCTCGGCCCGCGAGATCAACTTCAAGATCGTCTACTACGGCCCCGGCCTGTCGGGCAAGACCACCAACCTGAAGCAGATCTACGAACAGGTGCCATCGGACTCGAAGGGCGAGATGGTGTCGCTGGCCACCGAGGACGAACGCACCCTCTTCTTCGATTTCCTGCCACTCGACCTGGGCAAGGTCAACGGCTTCAGGACGCGCTTCCACCTGTACACGGTGCCGGGCCAGGTGTTCTACAACTCTTCGCGCAAGCTGATCCTGCGTGGCGTCGACGGCATCGTGTTCGTCGCGGACTCCGCGCCCAACCGGCTGCGCGCCAACGCCGAGAGCCTGCGCAACCTTCGCGAGAACCTGCAGGAGTACAACCTGCGGCTCGCCGAGATCCCCCATGTCATCCAGATCAACAAGCGAGACCTGCCCGACGCCCTTCCCTCCGACATGATCCAGCAGGTGCTGGACCCCGGGAAGCAGGTGGAGGCCTTCGAGGCGGTGGCCTCGGAGTTCCAGGGCGTGTTCGAACCGCTACGCGCGGTGTCGAAGCTGGTCCTGGAGAAGCTCGCCCAGAAGACCTGAAGCCCCGCCGGCCGGCTCGGCCGGAAGCGTGTCGTGAACCCCGCCGGAAGCGGGATTCGGCAGGCTGAACGCTGTGCTATCGTCGGGTCGAATGAAGCGAACCCCCCTCTACGACACGCATGTCGCCCTCGGAGCCCGGATGGTGGAGTTCGCCGGGTGGAGCATGCCGGTGCACTACCCGACCGGGATCCACCAGGAGCACATCGCCGTCCGCTCGGACGTGGGCCTGTTCGACGTCAGTCACATGGGCGAGATCCGAGTGCTCGGTGACGACGCCACCGCCTTCCTCCAGTTCGCGACACTGAACGACCCCGGTCGCCTGAAGCTCGGACGCGGTCAGTACACCATGCTGCCCAACGACCGCGGCGGCCTCATCGACGACCTCTACCTCTACCGCGACAAGGAGCAGGAGTACCTCGTCGTCGCCAACGCCTCCAACGTCGAGGTGGTGCTCGCGCACCTCCACGAGGTCGCCCGCGACTACGACGTCCATGTCGTCGACGAGTCGCCGACCTGGTCGCTGCTGGCGCTGCAGGGCCCGGGCAGCGCGTTGCTGCTCGGGAACGTCGTCGACGTGGACCTCACCGAGTTGCGCAAGAACGCCACGGTGCTCGCCGGCATCTCCGGGTGCCCGGTGCGCCTCAGTCGCACCGGCTACACCGGGGAGGACGGCTTCGAGCTGTTCTGTCACCCCACCGACGCTTCCATCGTGTGGGACGTGCTGAGCGATGCTGGCGCCGTCCCCTGCGGGCTCGGCGCCCGCGACACGCTGCGCCTCGAGGCGGGCTACCCGCTCTACGGCCACGAGTTCGACGAGACCACCAACCCGCTGTGCAGCGACTTCTCCTGGGTGGTCAAGGACAAGCCCTTCTTCGGCCGGGAGGCGATGTGGGACCGCCGCTGCCCGCGGCGCCTGGTCGGACTCAGGCTTCTGGACCGCGGCATCCCGCGTCAGGGGTACCGCGTGCTGCGCGACGGGGCCGAGATCGGCGCCATCAGCTCGGGCACGTTGTCGCCGCTGACGCGTGAGAGCATCGCGTTCGCCTGGGTGGACGCGGATGCGGCCCGGGAGGGCACGGCGATCGAAGTCGAGATCCGGGGACAGACGGTGGCGGCCACGGTCGTCAAGCCGCCCTTCTTCGGGCAATGATGCTGCGGCAATCCGGTACGCCCGGTGCTGGTCGGGCACTGGCAGAGGAGTGAACATGCAGACCCCCGAGAACCTCCGGTACACCGCCTCCCACGAATGGGTCTCCGAGCCCGTCGACGGCGTCGTCACCATCGGCATCACCGACTACGCTCAGGACCAGCTCGGCGATGTCGTATACGTCGAGCTGCCCGACGTCGGGGCCGAGCTCGCGTCGGGCGACCCCGTTGCGGTCGTCGAGTCGGTGAAGACGGCGTCGGACATCTACGCCCCCGTATCGGGCGTGGTACAGGCCGTGAACGAGGCGCTCCACGACGCCCCCGAAGCGATCAACGACGGCCCCTACGAGGGCGGCTGGCTGTTCAGGCTGCGGCTGCACGACGCCGCGGAGCCGGGATCGTTGCTCGACGCGGCCGGGTACCAACGGGCGGTCGAGAAGGAGGGCTGATCTTGCCCTACCTCCCTCACACCGAGGAGGACGTCCGGCGCGCGCTCGATACCATCGGCGTCGACAGCATCGATGCCCTGTTCGACGAGCTTCCCGCCGCGCTGCGCAACCCCGACATCGACATCCCGCCCGCCATGGACGAAACGGCGTTACTCGCTCACCTGCGGGGTCTGGCCGCGCAGGACCGGGCGCAGGGCCCGGACTTCCTCGGCGGTGGTATGCGGCGGCACTTCATCCCCGCGGTCACGCCGCACCTCGCGCTACAGAGCGAGTTCGTGACGGCGTATACGCCGTACCAGCCGGAGGTCGCCCAGGGCATCCTGCAAGCGACCTTCGAGTACCAGACCATGATGAGCGAGCTCACCGGGCTCGACGTCTCCAACGCCAGC
>CAZTTB010000141.1:0-4732 GCA_964616005.1 uncultured bacterium
CCGTCCAACGGGGTCATGACCCGACCGTTTCAACAACACGAGAAGGCGAGCCGGTCGCAGCCCCTGCCCGCTGCCCCGACCTCGCTTCGATGGCTCGCTCGATCTCGGGAAGGGCGCGCAGTGCAGCCGAACGGCCGTAGGCGATGAGCCGGTCCAGAAGGTCGAAGTCGAACATGCCGATCTCGCGGGGAATCTCAACGACCAGCCGCACGTCCGCCTCGTCGAACTCTTCGGCCTGAAGGCGGTGGGCTGTCAGAGCATTGAGGCGCAGAAGCAGACCGACGCCGGTACGGGGGAGGATCGGCGTCAGAGGTGGCGTCACGCTGACCCCGACAACGATATCGGCACCAAGGGCCCGCGTGGCGCGAACCGGAAGATTGCTGACCACGCCGCCATCGATGAGCCAATGCGAGCCCTGCGCAACGGGCGTGAAGACGCCGGGAAGCGCCGCGCTGGCATGGAGCGCCTTCGCAAGGTTGCCGGTCCGCAGGACGGCCACATCGCCGGTCATCACATCGGTAGCGGTAGCGGCGAACGGAAGGTCCAGCTCTTCGATGGCCCGGTGCGCAGCTATGGCATCGAGGTGCTTCTCCAACCGAGCACCCGAGTCGCGGCCCAACCCGAAGACATCGTGCTCGACGTAATCGACCGCCTCGCGCAGGCCACTGGCCCGCTGGCGCCACGAGCCGGACCGCCAGGGGTTCCCAGGCGCCTCCGACAATAGGTCCGCCAAACGCGCGGGCTCCCCAATCAGTCCGGGGTCGGCCGCGAAGAGGCCTCCCACGATCGCGCCCATGGACGCACCAGCGATGGCGCCGATGGCGATGCCTGCTTCCTCGAGGACCTGCAGCACGCCAATGTGGGCCAGCCCGCGAGCGCCTCCTCCTCCCAACGCAACGCCGACACGGGTGCTCGGTTCGGGGCCCTTCGGCGCGGTGCCCGGTAGGGCTGCGTCGAACAGGCGGTGGTTCACTCCCGGCGCCAGAACTGCGGTCATAGGTCCGTCTCCCTCCTAATCCTGCACGGAGTTCCCGCTGGCGCGGCTGGGAAGGTTGACGGTGCGAACGATGCTTGCGACGAGCACTTCGGCGTCGGCATCGGGACCGAAAAGCGCTTCGAACAACACCGTGTCCAGGAAGGTGCGGGCGATCTCGAAGGACGCCTGCGCATCGACATCGGCCGCCGCCGCTTCGCTCAGGACTTCACCGAGAGCATCGAAGGCCAGCTGGCGGGCCTCATCCCAGTGCGCTCGGACGGCCTCGCGTTGAAGGATCTCCCGCACCATGATGCGCAGCATCGGCGCGGCGTGCCTCGCTATGCCGTAAGCGCTCAAGCCGGCCCGTCTCAGGACTTCGTGAACATCCAGGCGGGGTTCGCTCGTCGCGATGTCGGCGATGGTCGCGCTCAACAGCGGCAGCACGGTGCGCTCGTCGATCAACGCCTCGAGCAGGCCCTCCTTGGCGCCGAAATAGTGGAAGATCAGCCCCGTCGCCACCCCCGCCGTGCTGGCGATCACCTTGACCGGAGTCGCGTCGAAGCCGCGCTCCGCGAAGAGCGCCATCGCGGCATCGAGGATGGCGGCGCGCGTTTCCGCACCGCCGCCCGCGACCTTCGGCCGCCGGCCGAGCGGCCGCTGAGGCGACGCCGGGCGCTTGCGCGCTCCCCCGGTCTCGGGCAAGCGCTCTTCATTCGCCATCGTGCACCCCCCTTCCCGGCTGCGCCGGAACGCTGCAAGCTCGGGCGAGCAGCGCGATGGTGGGGGCGCGCCCGCCCGAGCGCGCCCCCACCATCGACCCAGCTTCCCATCGCATCATGGTCCCGAGCCCACTCGCCTGCGCAGCCAGGTCCGCCACCATCATGCCGACGGCCGGGCGGTCCCCTTCGTCGCTCCGCCGATGCCGGCCAGCGCCGAGAGCGCCGCCAGCGCTACGACCACGCTCACGATCCACGCGTTCCAGGCTCCCGCAGACACACTCGCGAAGCCCAGCACCCACGGCGCGATGAACACCCACGCAGCCGAGATCACCAGCCAAGACTGCGCGCCACGCGAGCGCGGAGCGGCGAGTGCCCACAACGCGAACACCACCACGACCACGCCCAGCAACCAGGCGTTCCAGGCAGCAGCAGCGCTACCCGCGAAGCCCAGAAACCACGGCGCCACGAACAACCAGGCGCCCAGCACCAAGTTCGTCCAATCCTGCCAGCGAGACCAAGCCTTCATCGCATTCCTCCTCCGATCAGTATCTAACTGACCGTTCAATTCATACTAGTCACGAACCCCTCTCGCGTCAACCCCCGAGGGGGCATATCGCGACCGTACCGCCCCCGGCAAATGCCTCTGGACCTCCCAGCGATCTAGCCGTATCATCCTCATCGCTTTGGACCGGCCGACACCGGGTGCCTGGGCCAGAGGTTCCGATGAGACGACGCCCCTGCTCCCCCATTCCCAAAGCTCCGATCGTGAGGTAGCCCGTGCTGGTTCCCTGGACCGTAATCCTCATCGCGGCGGTGGTCGTCGGCTTCGTCACCTCCGCCCTCCGCATCTGGATCGACCGCGTCTTCTTCGTGATCATCCTGCTCACACTGGGCCACCTGCCGATCAGAGAGGCAATCGCCCTGAACGTCCTGGTCCTGCTCCTGGCCTCGCTCACCCACGGGCTCGTGCGACGCGAAGGCTGGATCTGGGGAGCGTTCGCCCGCTTCCCATCCTGGGAAGGCTGGGCAGCCGTACTCGCAGGGTTCACGGGAGGCGCCCTGGGATGGGCTTGGGGGCTCAGCCTCCCGGGCAGAGTCCTGCTCGGAGTGCTCGGTATCTACGCCATCGCGATGGCGATCCGACTCGCTGTGGTGAAGCCGCGGCAGGGCCGCCCAGACGCCGGCCATCCAGGCTGGATCCTGCCCATCGCCCTCGGTGCGGGCGTGCTCACCGGGCTCATCTCAGCCGGCGGCAAACCATTCGCTGTACCGCTCTACAACCGAGCCCTGGGGCACCACTGGCCGGTCGCCTACGCCATCGCAACGTTCGGTACCATCGGTGCCGCCGTTGGCGCAGGCCTGACCCAGCTCACACTGAACGGCTACGGCCTCCCCGAAGTCGAGACCGTCCTGGCGGCCTGGGTCGGAATCTCCCTGGTCGCGTGGCTCACCGACCGCATCTGGAGTCCCAAGCTGATGAGGGTCACTGCGCTCGCGGTGGCGGTCGTGCTCTTCCTGGTCGGCATCCGATTCAGCCTAAGCGCCTTCTAGGACGCGGGGCGGACCCCGGCGGTCAAGCGCCGCGGCCGGCGCCGGAGTTGGGCGCAGTTCGTGGAAAGTGTCGAGCTTGTTGCGTGCCGATCGTGTGCCGATCCGAGCGGACGCACACCCGGGTCGACCCACTGGCAGATTCGGGATCGACGAGTCACGGGTCAGCTTCACCCGCTCCCACATTCCACGGCAGGAACATGCGGAGCCACGGACTCCCTCGCGGAACGCACTCACCCCGGCCCGGCAGCCAAGGCGTCGAGGGCGGCGTACGCAGCCGGGTCCAACCTGACCGCCGCACTCGCGATGTTCTCCCGCAGGTGCCGAGGGTCGGAAGTCCCCGGGATCAACAGGGTGCTCGGATCATGAGCGAGCAGCCACGCCAGACCGACCTGCGCCGGCGTCGCCCCCAGGCGCGCCGCCACCTCCACCACGACAGGGTGCAGGGTGACCTTGGGCACGTTCGGGAAGGCGGAACCCAAGGGGAAGAACGGCACCCAGGGCACGCCGTGCTCGCGGCACAACTCCAGAACGGGCTCGGCCGAGCGGTCGAGAACGCTGTAGGCGTTCTGCACGCACGCGCGGCATGGTGCCGGAGCGCGTCCTCGCCGTCGAGAGCCTCGACCATCACCCACAGCATCATGCCGGTCCCACCAGCAGCCCCAACACTCTCGGCCTTGAACCCAGCCAGACCAGAGTACGTGATCCGGAGCCTCAACCCGCCTGCCCTTATCGAAGCTGAACACCAGCTCCGTACCCTGACCTCGTGATCCCAGGGAAGCAGCAGGCCCCGCGCCCCACGGCGTTCCAGCACGGCCCCTGGCCAGGGACCGACGCCCAGCGAGCGCCCGGCGGAAGGAGGAACACCATGATGGGATTCGGCTACGGCATGGGTGGCTGGGGCGGCTTCGGCTGGCTCGGCTCCCTACTCTTCCTCACCCTCATCGTCCTCGGCATCATCTACCTGTGGCGCGCACTCGACAGCGGACGCGGCCACCGTACGCAGCACGACGCCGCCAACGGCACCCCCCGTCCGGGCGAAGACAGCGCACTGCGCATCCTCCGCGAGCGCTACGCGCGCGGTGAGATCGACGAGGAAGAGTTCGACCGCCGCAAGGAAGGCCTCGCGTGACCCCCCGCCAACGAAGCGCTCTCATCGGCGCCGTCCTGCTCACCGCCGCCCTCCTACTGGGCGCCTCCCTCGCCCAGCGGGGCATGGGCGGCGCGCCCGGTACCGATGACGGTGGAGGTCACGCCGGCAGCGATGGGCCCGGCATGATGGGCGGCTACGGTTCCGCCGGAAGCCACGGCGCCGCCATGATGGGCGAGGGTTACGGCACACCGGGCATCCAGACCATCGACTTCGACGCCGCCCGCGCAATGATCCGCAACAGCCTGCAGGACGCCACCGTCGACTCCACCGCCAACACCGTCAGCTTCACCGGTAGCAACGTCACGATCGACGTCATCGCCGTCCAGCCCAACCAGC
>CAZTTB010000142.1:0-4724 GCA_964616005.1 uncultured bacterium
GGCCGGAACTGAAGGTCCAACGAAGCGCCGCCGTCGACGTCGACGGCGGCTACGGGACCTTCACCGAAGGCACCCTGCAGGCGATAGGGGAGTTGAACGGCGCCAGAACGCACGCACACGCTCGTCAGGTCGACCTCGAATCGGTGCGGTGGTCTTGCGGTTGATGGACCATCCACTCGACGTTCGCGACCCATGCCCTACTCTGCCACGTTTCGGCCTCGAGGGTGACGACCTTGCGCGTCGCCTGCACACCTTCTCCCCCGTATCGTGTCGCCCGATGCCTTGACGCAACCTGCTGTGGCGAACCACAATGGCGCGCAGTGACCGACCGGTCGGTCGGCTCGCGGAGGACCGGAATCCCGGTTCGACCGCCGAGGTGGTGAGCGTCGTGGACGAGAAGGCACGGAATCGCATGCTGGGGGTGCTGTTCGTCGGCGTCCTGATGGGGGCGCTCGACATCGCAATCGTCGGACCGGCGCTGCCGGCGATCCAGGCCGGGCTGGGCGTGAGCAGCCGTGCCGTGGCCTGGATCTTCAACGTCTACGTCCTGTTCAACTTGATCGGGACGCCGTTGATGGCGAAGCTCTCCGATCGCTTCGGTCGACGCAGCATCTACCTCCTGGACGTTGCCCTCTTCGGCGTCGGTTCGCTCGTGGTGGCGGCTTCTCCCAGCTTCACGGTGCTGTTGGTGGGGCGCGCGATCCAGGCGGTGGGCTCGGGCGGCATCTTCCCCGTCGCCTCCGCCGTCATCGGCGACACCTTCCCTGCCGAGCGCCGTGGCCGTGCGCTGGGCCTCATCGGGGCCGTCTTCGGCGTTGCCTTCCTCCTAGGACCGCTGCTGGGCGGTGTGCTCCTGCAACTGAGTTGGCACTGGTTGTTCCTCATCAACCTGCCCGTCGCCGCCTGGCTGATCGTGGCAGCGGCGCGCCTGCTGCCGGCGAAGCGGCCCGAACGGAGTGCACCTTTCGACTGGCGCGGCACCGCCGTGCTGTCGCTGCTCCTCGCCGCCCTTGCATTGGGCGTCAACCACATCGACAGCGCCCGGCTGGGAGCGAGCCTGGCCGGTCCGGGTGTACTGCCCTACCTGCTCATCGCGCTCCTGCTGCTGCCACTGTTCTGGCGGATCGAGCTGCGCGCGGCCGATCCGCTGGTGCGACCGGGACTGCTCCGCCGGCGCCAGGTGGCCCTGGTGAGCGGTTTCGCCTTCGGCACCGGGCTGGCCGAGACCTCACTGGTGTTCCTACCCTCCCTGGCCGTGTCCGCGCTGCACGTGCACGTGGCCACCGCCAGCTTCCTCCTGCTGCCCGTCGTGGTGCTGTCGGGCGTGGGTGCCCCCATCGCAGGTCGATTGCTCGACAGCGTCGGCGCCAAGCCGGTGATCCAGGCTGGGCTGGTGCTGACGGCATTGGGACTGATGCTGTTCGAGACAACCGGTTCGAGCCTGTTGCTGTTCATCTCGGCCGGCGCTCTGGTCGGTCTGGGGCTGTCCTCGCTGCTCGGCGCCCCTCTGCGCTACGTGATGTTGGAGGAGGCCGGCGCCGGCGAGCGCGGCGCGGCACAGGGCGTGCTCAAGGTGTTCAGCGGCAGCGGGCAGCTTCTCGGTGGCGCGCTGGTAGGCGCCGTCGCCGCCTCGCAGGGCGGCGGGGCCGCCGGCTATCGCAGCGCGCTGCTGGTGATCGGCCTGCTGACGGCGGTCCTGGCGCTGCTGTCGCTGGGGATGCGGGGACGGTCCAAAGCGGTCGCGGGCAGCACGCCGTCGACACCGACGTCCGCGCCGGCCAGCGACTGAGCCCACCCGCCAGGACCCTTGTCCCTCAGCGTGAAGACGCACCCGGCGCGCATCGCAGGGCCCTGACGTGACAGCGGTACTTCATCTCGGCATGGCCGGGATGGTTCTCGCATTCGGCCGGCGCGGCGAGGCGCCCGGCGAACCCCCGTTCTCGGCGGCCCTCGCCGCGCTCCCGCGCGTTGCGGCAGGGGCGCGTCCTTGCCGGGTTGCAACCCCTCTGCAACCCCCCACCACCTAGCGTCACCGTCGAGACGTGCTCGTTCGCCCCGCCGGGTGGCTGGCGTCTCATTGGCAACGCCCTGGAGCCCCCCGCGCTCCGGCGGTCATCGAGAGGGGAACTCGAAACCCGGCGCACTCTACACGGCCCTCGACGTTCGATCGAGGGCCGTTCGTCATGGCCGCGAGGGCCCCGACGCCGCCTCCTGGACCCGTGCGATGATGGGCCCATGGATCTCGGCCGTTCCGGTAGGCTCGCCCTGATCTCAGACATCCACGGCAACGTGATCGCTCTCGACGCCGTGCTGGCCGATCTCGACCGCCAGCACCCCGATGTCGTGGTGTGCCTGGGCGACGTCGCCGCTACCGGTCCCCGTCCGCACGAGACGCTCGGCCGCTTGCGGGTACGCGACGAACCGGTGCTGCTCGGCAACGCCGACGCCTGGCTCCTCGACCCTCGCGATCCGGGGCCGGACGCCGGCGAAGATCGCTTCCTGCGCCAGGTGCGGGAGCTCGACCTGTGGTGCGCCGACCAGCTCGACAAGGACGACCGCGCCTACCTGAGGGGTCTGCCCAAGACCTTCTCGGCCGTGCTCGGCGACGCGGGGACGCTGTTGTGCTTCCATGGATCGCCGCGCTCGTTCAACGAGATGTTGATCGCCACGACCCCCGACGCGGATCTCGAGGCAGCACTACAGGCGACCACGGCGAAGCTCCTCGCTGGAGGCCACTCGCACCAGCCGCTGCTGAGGCGCCACCGTGACCGGCTTCTGGTGAACCCCGGCAGCGTCGGAATCCCCTACGAACGGGTCGATCCCGGCCGCATCACACGCACCCCTCCCTGGGCCGAGTACGCGCTGCTGGCCTGGGACGGCGCGGCGCTCGACGTCAGCTGGCGCCGCGTTCCGGTCGACAACCAGGCGGTCATCGCGGACTACCGCGCATCGGGCATGCCGCATGTGGACACCTTCACCGAAGGCCGACGGCGCTGAGCGGGCGCCTCGCGCGCGTTGCCATCGGGGACCCGGGTCGACCCAGCTCGTGCTCCGGTTCACGACATCTCAGCTCGTGAACTCGTGAATGACCGAAAGCTTTGACAGCGCTCCCGCTGGTACGTACAATGCGCTTGCTCCGCCGATTGGAGCTCGTTTATGGACGAGCCCGCCGAGACGCACGGATCCGCACCACGCTTTCGGAGAAGGCGCTCCACCCCCGCACAGCTGATCGCCCTGTCCTTCGCGGCCACCATCGCCGTCGGCACGATCCTGCTGGCACTGCCCGCGGCGCACGCGCCAGGTCATGAGGTGGGGCTACTGGACGCCTTGTTCACGTCGACCAGCGCCGTATGCGTCACCGGCCTGGTAGTGGTCGACACGGGCACCGCCTTCAGCCTCTTCGGCAAGCTCGTGATCATGCTGCTCATCCAGGCCGGAGGGCTGGGCATCCTCACGCTCGGCACCCTGGTGGCGCTGGCCAGTGGCCGCCGCATCGGGTTCCGGGAGCGTCTCGGCTTGCAGGCGCAGGTGAACATCGGCCAGGTAGGTGGGATCGTGCGCCTCATCCGCCGCATCTTCCTGGTCGTGTTCGGCGTGGAGATCGCCGGCGCCCTGCTGCTGTACCTCCCGTTCGCGCGGGTGGAGGGTCCCGGCCGCGGCGCCTTCTTCGCGGCCTTCCACAGCATCAGCGCCTTCAACAACGCAGGCTTCGGCTTCTACGCCGACAGCCTCACGCGCTTCCTTCGCGACCCTCTGCTCAATGCCACCATCCTCGCCCTCATCGTGCTGGGCGGCCTTGGCTTCATGGTGATCATCAACGTGGCCTCGCACTTCCGACGTGGCCGACGCGTACCGCTGACGCTTCACAGCAAGGTCGTTCTGGCGGGGACCGGACTGCTCATCGCCATCGGCACGGTCGTCATCCTGGCCCTCGAGTGGACCAACCCCGCGACGCTGGCCCACCTTTCCTTCCCGGACAAGCTCATGGCGGCGTTGTTCCAGTCGATCACGCCCCGCACGGCCGGTTTCAACACCCTCAACATCGCGCAGCTCCGGCCCGCGACGTTGTTGTTCACCATGCTGCTCATGTTCATCGGCGGCAACCCCGGGTCCACCGCAGGGGGCATCAAGACGGTGACCTTCCTGGTGCTGGTCGGCAGCGCGTGGAGCCTCAGCCGGGGGCACGGCGAACTCACGCTGTTCGAACGCCGTATCGCCTCGCAGGCGGCTGTCAAGGCCAGCGCCATCGCGCTGCTGGGCGTGCTGCTGGTCGGCGCCGCCGTCACCGGCCTGACGCTGACCGATCCCGACAAGAGCCTGCTCCAGCTGGGATTCGAGAGCGTCTCGGCCTTCGGCACGGTGGGGCTCTCCACGGGCATCACCGCCGCGCTCAGCTCGGCGGGGAAGTTCATCATCATCGCGCTGATGTACCTGGGACGTCTCGGCCCGCTGACGCTGGCGCTGGCGCTGGTGGAACGGCAGCCGGAGCGTCGCATCAAGTACCCTGAGGACGATGTCGTCATCGGCTAGCGCTATCGCGTCGACGGCGAACGAGGAGCGGCGATGAAGGAGCGACAGTTCATGGTCATCGGCGCGGGTCGCTTCGGATCGGCCCTCGCCACCACCCTCTACCAGCTCGGGCACGAGGTCGTCGTCATCGACAAGAACGAGGCGGCCGTCGAAGCGATCATGAACCAGGTCACCCACACGGCGATCGTCGACGG
>CAZTTB010000143.1:0-4685 GCA_964616005.1 uncultured bacterium
GCGCCGAGCTCCAGCCCGGCCACCTTGTCGGCCTCCTCGACCCGCGCCGTGAGGAGGATGATCGGGGTGTCGGACTCGCGGCGGTAGGTGCGGATGAACTCCAGCCCGTCCATCTCGGGCATCATCACGTCCAGGAGGATGAGATCGGGTTTGGCATGGCGGGCCGTGAACAGCGCGTTGCGGCCGTTATCTGCGACCACCGTACGGTAACCCTGCTTGCCCAGGTACTCCTGGAGCAGTCGCGTGAGGCTCAGCTTGTCGTCGACGATGAGGACCGTCTTGGTCATGATCGGCACCGGCCCGAAGCGGGCTACTTCCACCCCGATGCTACGGCCGCCATGTTGGCGAGATGTGCAGGTGGGATGCACGAGTTGCGCGGGCCGGCGCGAGATCTCGGGCCGGCGGGCCTCGAGCGCACGTACGATGGCGGGCATGGACGCCGACCCACGACTCACCGGAGCCCCGGCAGGCGAAGCTCCTCCGCGGGGCCGCGCCGAGCAGCTCGACCGCGAGGACGCCCTCGCGTCCTACCGTCAAGCGTTCGTGATCGACGACGCGCCGCGGATCTACCTCGACGGCAACTCTCTGGGCCGCCTCCCGCGCCGCACCCGGGAGCGCCTGGCGGCGGCGGTGGAGCAGGACTGGGGCCGCCAGCTCGTCGAGAGCTGGGGGCGCGGCTGGATCGAGGCGCCCCGTCGCATCGGGGAGCGCCTGGCTCCGCTGATCGGCGCCGCGACCGGCCAGGTGGTGGTGAGCGACAGCACCACGGTCAACCTCTTCAAGCTGGCGGGTGCCGTGCTGGGCGCCCGGCCGCAGCGCCCCAAGCTGGTGTCGGACGCGATGAACTTCCCGTCGGACCTCTACACCCTGCAGAGCGTGGTGCGCGGCGCGGCTCACGGGGCCGCACTCGAGGTCGTGCCGGCCGGCGCCGGCGGCGTGGAGCCGGACCTGGAGGCGTTGACGGCCGCTATCGACGAGGCCACGGCGCTGGTGGTGCTGTCGCACGTCGCCTTCAAGAGCGGCTATCTGCACGATGTCGAGGCCGTGGTGGCGCAGGCGCGCGCGGTCGGCGCGTGGACGCTGTGGGACCTCAGCCACTCGGTCGGCGTGGTGCCCATCGAGCTCGATGCCTGGGGTGTCGAGTTGGCGGTGGGGTGCACCTACAAGTACCTCAACGGCGGACCGGGAGCTCCCGCCTTCCTCTACGTAAGGCGGGAGCTCCAGGAGCGGTTGCGCTCGCCGGTCGAGGGCTGGTTCGGGCGCAAGGCGCCGTTCGGGTTCGATCTAGCGTACGAGCCCGCCGACGGCATCGACCGCTTCCTGGTCGGAACGCCGCCGGTGTTGTCGCTGCTGGCGATCGAGGCCGGTCTGGAGCCGCTCGAGCAGGCCGGGGTGGGCGCGGTGCGCGCCAAGTCCGAGGCGTTGACCGGCCTGCTGGTGGAGCTGGTCGATACTCGCCTGGCTCCGCTGGGGTTCACGCTGGGAACACCGCGCGAAGCGGCGCGGCGCGGCTCGCACGTGAGCCTCCGCCACCCCGACGGCTACCGCATCAACCGCGCTCTCATCGATGCCGAGGTGGTGCCCGATTTCCGCGAGCCCGACACCATCCGCTTCGGCCTGGCGCCGCTGTACACCCGATTCGTCGACGTCTGGGACGCCGTCGACCGGTTGGTTGGGATCGTCGTGGAGGGCCGCCACCATGCCTACGACGATACCCGCGCGTCCGTGACCTGAGCGTGGGGCCCGGGACGGCGGCCGCCGATGGCGGGCGACGCGCGGTCCGGCACGGTACAACTCCCGCGCGGCGCTGCGGCTGCCGCCCACGTGGTTCATCCTATGGGAGCCGCTGGCTCGAGCGGTGCGCGCCGCCGCTGCGCGTCGGTCGCGCTGCGGTCGCGCTGCGAGCGCGGCGCGAGCGCGATGTGAGCGCGGTGCGAGCGCGGTGCGATGATCCTGCAGCGTTCCTGCCGCGTCTCCGCAGCGGCGCCGCTGCACGATCGCGGCGGAGTCGTGGCTCCACTGGGTCGGGGCTGTGGCGCGGAGACGCGGGGGGACTTCGGCCCCACCGCCGAGGAGGCGACGATGGACTTACACGGTGTGAATCCGATCTTGCCGACGCCGTTCACGGATGCCGGTGCGCTGGATGGGGCGAGCCTGGAGCGGCTCATCGATTTCCAGCTCGAGGCCGGGGTGGACGGCGTGGCGATCCTGGGGTTCCTGGGGGAGGCGCACAAGCTGTCCGAGGCCGAACGGCGCGCCGTCGTTCAGACGGTGGTGGCGCGCGCCGCGGGCAGGATCCCGGTGTGGGTGGGGGTGCGCGCGCTGGGCACGGCGGGCGCGATCGAGCAGGCGCGCGCCGCGCAGGAGCTGGGCGCCGGCGCGGTGTTCGTGGCGCCCATCGCGCCGCAGTCCGACGCCGCGCTGTACCAGCACTACCGCGCGGTCGCGCAGGCGGTTCAGGTGCCGGTCATCGTGCATGACTACCCGGCGTCGTTCGGCATCACGCTGTCCCCGGAGCTGGTGGCGCGCCTGGCGAACGACGGTTTCGCGCCGTACATCAAGCTGGAGGACCCGCCGGTGCTGACGAAGCTGAGTCGTATCCGGGAGCTGACCGAGGGGCGCATCGGGGTGTTCGGCGGTCTCGGCGGGGAGTACTTCCTGGAGGAGTTGCAGCGCGGCGCGCTGGGCATCATGACCGGTTTCGCGTTCCCGGAGGTGCTGGTGAAGATCTATCGGCAGTTCCGGGCGGGGGACGTGGCGGGCGCGGAGCGCACCTTCGATCACTACATGCCGCTCATCCGTTACGAGTTCCAGCCCCAGATCGGGCTGGCGTTCCGCAAGCACATCTACCGCAGGCGCGGGGTGTTCACCTCGGAGTTCATCCGCCCGCCCGGCATGGCGCTGGACGACGTCAGCCGCGACGAGCTCGAAGCCATCGTCACCCGCGTCGGGCTACACCTCGAACCCGGCGTGCACGAGCCGGCGTGAGCGCGCGGCCGGTGGTCGACGAGGCCCGCATCCGGCGCCGCATCGACGAGCTGGCGGCGTTCACGGAGGCCGAGCGGCCCTACACCCGCCGCGCCTTCACCGACCTCTACCGGCAGGCCCGGACGTGGCTCGCCGAGGAGTTCCGCAGCGCCGGGCTCGAGCCTGCGCTGGACGCCGGCGGCAACCTGGTGGGCCGGCGGGCGGGGCGCCGGTCGGGCGCCCGCGCCCTGGCGGCCGGCTCGCACATCGACACGGTGGTCGGCGGCGGCCGCTTCGACGGCGTCGCCGGCGTGGTGGCCGCGCTGGAGGCGGCGCAGGTGCTGCACGAGAGCGGGGTCGAGCTCGAGCATCCCCTGTTCGTGTACGACTTCCTGTCCGAGGAACCCAGCGACTACGGCGCCGCCTGCGTTGGCAGCAGTGCCCTGGCCGGCACCCTGACGCCGGCCCTGCTCGCCGGTGTCGGGCCGGGCGGCGAGTCGCTGGCTACGGCGCTGGCCCGCATGGGCGGCGCCCCGACGGCGCTGGCTGCGCCGCTGCCCGACGCCGGGCGGTTGGCGGCCTTCCTGGAGCTGCACATCGAGCAGGGACCCGTGTTGGAGCGCGAGCGGGTGCCGATCGGGGTGGTGGAGGGCATCGTCGCGATCTGGCGGATGGAGGTCACGCTGCGGGGCAGGGCCGGCCACGCGGGCACCACCCCGATGGCGCTGCGGCGCGACGCGCTGGTCGGCGCCGCTGCGCTGGTGCAAGACGTGTGGGAACGCGCGCGGGCGATGGGGTCGGCGAGCGGGCTGGTCGCGACCGTCGGTCGGCTGGAGGTGTTCCCGAACGGAGCGAACGTCGTCCCCGGTGAGGTCAGACTGGTGCTGGAGGCGCGCTCGCTCGACGAGACCGAAGTGGCGGCCTTCCTCGACGAAACGCGCCGCCGTGCCCGGGAACGCGCCGAGGCCTTGGGGCTCGAGATCGAGGCCGCCGTCGTCGATGCGGCGCCCGCCGTACGCAGCGACTCCCGCCTGGTGGCGGCACTGGAGGCCGCCTGCGAGGCTCGCGGGCTCCGCCACCGGAGACTGTCGAGCGGTGCGGGGCACGATGCCATGCAGGTGGCGCAGGTGTGCCCGGTGGGGATGATCTTCATCCCCTGTGTGGACGGCCTCAGCCACCATCCCGACGAACGGGCCGCCGTCGGCGACGTCGCCGCGGGTGCAGCGGTCCTGCTCGACGCCCTCGAACGGCTCGACGCCGAGCTGTAGCACGACCGAACGAGACGCAACGCACACGAGACGGAGGCACGACGTGGATCTTGGACTGCATGGACGTAAGGCGCTGGTGTTGGCGGGGACTTCGGGGCTCGGGCTGGGGACGGTGCGGGTGCTGGCCGCCGAAGGTGCCCGGGTGGCTCTGTGCGGCCGCGACGGTGCGCGCGCCGAGCAGATCGCGCGGGAGGTCGCCGACGCGACCGGCGCCAGCGTGCTGGGCCTGCAGGCGGACGTCAGCGACGGCGCTCAGCTCGAACGGCTGGTCGCCGAGGCGGCGAGTGCGCTGGACGGGCTGGACATCCTGGTGACCAACGCCGGCGGGCCCGCGCCGGGCACCTTCGAGACGCTGGACGACGGCGCCTGGGCCGCCGCCGTCGAGCTGACGCTGATGAGCGTGGTGCGCAGCGTGCGCGCCGCCCTGCCGCACCTCAAGCGGTCGGGCGC
>CAZTTB010000144.1:0-2759 GCA_964616005.1 uncultured bacterium
TCCCCTCAACCCCACCAGAGAAAGCGCGTCAGGTACGGCAAGGAGAAGTAGCGGCTTCGGGACTCCCAAGCCGCTTCTCGTGTTTCGTGTCACCGTGGTATCGGGTTGGATGCGCCCCATTGGTGTCCCTGTGCGTTCACACATGACGGCGTGTTCATGACTCGTGAACAACGGTGAGGCCGTGAACACGGTCGAGGGCGCGCCGTGCACCCATGCCGAACGGTGACGGCTACTTCTCCTGTCCTGGCTGGCGACGTGGCCAGCGAACGCAGGCGTCGGCCGTCCGATGACTCCTGTCGTCGACCGGTCGCGGCCGCCCGCTGACGCTCCTGTCCCTTGCTTGCTTGGGGTGCCGGGTGAGAGAGAGCGAGGAACCGGGCTCGGGGGTCCTCCGCACCGTGCGCTCCGCCGGGATCAGAGGGGCTCCGTGATGGCTTCGGGTCGGTCGATGACGCGGAGCCAGGTTCCGTCCGGCTGACGTCGTAGCACTTGCACGCGGACGCCCACCCCGTCGGCGCTCACGCTCGAGGCTAGTGCCAGGTCGCCCTGGAGGATCGTCGGTAGTTGCTGTTCGAGCTGGAACGTCACGCCGCGGGCGACGAGCGCTCGGCAGACGTCGAGGATGGCCTCCAGCCCGCGGATCTCGTTGCCGGGTGGATACGCGAGGACGGCGCCTTCCTCGTAGAGGGCTGCCATCCCTTCGGCATCGCCGGCGTTCGCGCGCTCCACGAACATCCGCATCACGTCGTCGGGGTCGGTGGGTCGCTCGTTCTCGGTGGTGGTCATGACTTCCGCCTCCTCGCCCCTGCGCCTCAAGCCGGCTGGTATTCGCCGGGCAGCGTGCGCGTGGCCACGGCTATGCGGTTCCAGGCGTTGATGACCACTATGGCCCATAGGAGCTGCGCCAGCTCGGCCTCGCTGAACTCCCTGGCGGCTGAGTCGTACACATCGCGAGGAACGTGCGAGCCCGCCACCAGCGTGACGGCGTCGGTGAGCGCCAACGCCGCCCGTTCGCGCGGGGTGAAGAACGGCGCCTCGTGCCAGGCCGCTACGGCGTAGAGACGTTGCTCGCTCTCGCCCCGAGAGCGCGCGTCGAGCGTGTGCATGTCCACGCAGTAGGCGCAGCCGTTCAGGATCGAAGCTCGCAGGCTCACCAGATCGCGAAGGCTCGAGTCGAGCTCGATGGTGCCGTCGAGCGCCACCATGGCGCGGTAGGCGGCCGGCGCGAGGGTCGAGGCCGACATCCGGGGCGGTTCGAAGGGAGGTGTCACGCTGCTTGACATGAGCTGAGCCTAGCCACAGACTGGATCATCTTCAATGACCACTTCGACGACAGATTCGTGGTCCACTTTCGGCCTCGACCTCCACCTCGCGATCGAGCGAAGTGGGCGCGGCCTGCGGGCGAGCCTCGAGGGCGCGCTGCGCGACGCCATCCGCGCCGGCCAGCTCACGCGAGGAAGCCGCTTGCCGTCCTCCCGCGCCCTGGCGAGCGACCTGGGCATCTCACGCGGCACCGTCCAGGAGGTGTACGCCCAACTCGCGGCGGAGGGTTGGATCCGCGGCAAGCAAGGCTCGGGCACCGTGGTTGCCATCGACGCCCCAGCCGACCTACCGCCCCAGGCGAGGCCGGCCCCGGCCACCCGTTGGCGCTACGACCTGCGGCCGGGGAGGCCGGACGTCACCTCGTTCCCGCGTGCCCTGTGGCTGCGCGCACTCAAGGACGCCCTGAGGGGAGCCCGTTCCGAGGCCCTCAGCTACGTCGAGCCTGCGGGCCAACTGGAGTTGCGCATAGCGCTCGCCGCCTACCTCGGCCGCGCCCGCGGCCTGCGTGTCACGCCGACCGACCTCCTCATCACCAGCGGCTTCACCCAGGCCCTCGGCATCGTCGCTCGCGCCCTGGCCGAGGACGGCCCGGCCCGCATCGCCATGGAAGACCCCAGCATGCCACTGCACCGCGCCGTCGTCGCCAGTGCCGGCCACGCGATCGTGCCCATCCCGGTCGATGACCACGGCCTGCGGACCGACGTCCTGGCAGCCGCTGGCGACGTTCGGGCCGTCGTGCTGACGCCGAACCGCCAGCATCCGACCGGCGCCACCCTCCATCGCGATCGGCGCGCACGGCTGGTGAGCTGGGCCGCCAGAAGCGGGGCCCTCCTGCTGGAGGACGACTACGACGGCGAGTTCCGCTACGACCGTCAACCTCTGGCTCCGCTGCAGGCGCTCCGGCCCGACGTCGTCGTGTACGCCGGCACCACGTCGAAGACCTTGGCGCCCGGCCTGCGGCTGGGGTGGCTCGCCCTGCCACCCTCCGTGAGACACCGGGTCACGAGGCAGAAGTCCCTCACCGACTGGCACACCGGCGCTATCGAACAGCTCGCGCTGACCGCTCTGCTCGACAGCGCTGCCTACGACCGGCACATCCGCGCCATGCGCCTGCGCTATCGCCACCGCCGCGACGCTCTCCTCGACGCTCTGCACCGACGGCTGCCAACCATCGAGGTACGCGGAGCGGCCGCCGGGCTCAACGTTCTCCTTCCACTGCCCGATGCGGGTACGGAGCGCTCCGCGCTCGAGGCCGCGAGGATGCGCGGCGTCGGGATCGAGGGGCTCACGGTCGGCGGTTACTACGCGGCCGACGGCCCGGCCGGGCTGATCATCGGCTACGCAGCCGCTGCCGAGCACAGCTTCGACGCCGCGGTCGAGGCTCTTCTGGGCGCGCTCGAGAGCGCCATCACTTAGGTGGAGAGGCGGCTGGGACA
>CAZTTB010000144.1:2859-4590 GCA_964616005.1 uncultured bacterium
CCCCGGAGTCCGCCACGGCTATTGTCCACGCGAGCCAAGCGGTGCACTGGAACAGGGTGGTGCGCTGTAAGGCGCCCCGCGGTGCTGTCGCCCCTACCGGCTGGATCATCGCGCTTGAGGCGCCGAGACCTGGATCTGCTTGGCGAGCTCGTGCGCGGTGGGGAGATCGTGCTCGTTCTCGACGAACACGCGGCCGACGACGAGGACGGCGTTCTTCGGTGCGTCAATGCGCGGCATCCCTGGCCTGGCAGTTCCTTTCCAGCCGGGGCCGCACACGAGGTACTCCCCGGCGCCCGTGCCCGTAGTGCGCTTGCCGACGTAGGCGAAGTTCGTGTTCTTTGTCGGATCTGTGAGCTGCACGCTGTAGTAGCGGCCGGCCATGTCCGGCACGTGCAAGACCTGTGGCCCGCGCCGGAGGTCGAGCCAGCCGATCGTGAGGAGCGTGTCGCGGTTGACGCCTGCCGTCGCGACTCTCGGGGCGGAGGCGGGTGGATGGATGGGGTCAGCGAAGAGCGCTTGGGGCTCCACGCGGAGGGTATTGAGCGGGATGGGGCCGTCGCCGAAGCCTTTGGTGAGGATGGCCCTCCTGTACGCCGCAAGCAGCATGCGCGGCCACGAGGAGGTGACGAGGAACCACGTCGGGATGCAGATCGCGGCGAAGATCAGCACGTGCTCGAGCCTCATGGGCGATACCCCCTTACCCTGGTGACCGGCGGTACCTGGTACGAGCCGTCGAGAACGCCCGGGCCGGGCACGTACACACGAAGCCAGAGGATGAAGCCGCCAGGCGGCGAGGGCAGCCAGTTGCTTTCGTTCCCCGGTGGTGCCGCGTTCTGGATGTAGATGTCGATCGAGCCGTCGGCGTTCGGCGCGAGCCCCGAACGGCCGCTCACGCTGTAACGATCGATCGGATTCGCCACGAAGCGATTCCTCGCGTCCCCCATGGTCAGCGACCAGAAGGCGTCGTTCGGGGGCGGGCCGCCCGGCGGGAAGTGCATCACGTAATCGTGCGCTCCGTCCAGGGCGTGGCCCGCGCCATCCACGTTCGCCCACCAGTACATCGCCTCTTCCGGCACGTTCACCGGACCCGGGAAGTACTGGGCGTGCGCGGCTCGGAGCAGCATGCCGTTGCCGGGGACGCCCAACCCACGCATGGTGACCCAGCCGTTGACCTTCGTGGCCTTGATCCGCGCGTACGCCTGAGCGAGGACGAAGGCCAGCCCGACCCCGATGAGAACGCCCTGCACCACGTCGTTGCGCACCGTCCGCTCAGGCCCGAATGGGAAGGAGTAGCCGAGGAAGTAGATACATACCGCGCCGACGACGAGCGCCAGATAGGATGTCGTCGTCCTGCTCATGGGACCTGCCCTGCCAAAGTGGGCTCCCGGCACGAACTGGGCGCGCTTTCGGAGATGCTAGGTGGCCTGGAGTTCATGGGCATGATCAGTGAACCTCCTCCCGGCCACGCGTTTGCAAGTGGCTCCGTTGGGGTATCCATCGTGTTCACCGCGCCGCTCACTGCCATCGGTAGGGGTGAGATCCATGCCCACGGCTTATATCACAATGATATCACGCGGAGTCCGCAAGAGCTGCGGCGACCCATGCGCGAAGGCTGGTGGCAGCGACCGCTAGAGTCCAGGGACGGGATCGGCCCCTTGCTCTAGGTTGTGGGAGGCTTGCCGGCGATGGCCGCGATGCCACGCTCGAGGTCGAGGATCGGCGTGTCGGCCA
>CAZTTB010000145.1:0-4584 GCA_964616005.1 uncultured bacterium
CCCGAGAACCCCTCGTGCAGGTTGCGCTCGAGGATCGACTCGTCCCAGTCGAGCGCTTCGACCGCCTTCTGGAGCTTCTGGTAGAACTCCATCACGCCGATCTCCTCGCCCTCGGCCCGGCGTGCATTGAGGGCCAGACGCAGGAAGTTCGCGATCGACACACCCGGCACCTCGACCGGATACTGGAAGGCGAGGTAGAGGCCGGCGCGTGCCCGCTCATCGGGCTCCAGGTCGAGCACGTTCTGGCCCTCGAGCAGGATCGAGCCCTCGGTGACCTCGTAGCTCGGGTCGCCTGCGATGATCTTGGCGAGCGTCGACTTGCCGGACCCGTTGGGGCCCATCAGGGCGTGCACCTCGCCACGGGGAACCGTCAGGTCGACGCCCCGCAGGATCGTTTCACCGCCGCGGATGCGGGCGTGCAGGTTGCGGATATCCAGGGTCGTGTCGGTCATGCATACACCTCGTGAGGTCCGTGGATCGGTCGGGAGGGCCCTCGCCCTATCTAGGACTCGTTCCGAGTTTTAGTATAGCGGCGCTCCCGGCGAATGTCGAGTAACGCGCTCAAGATTGAGCGTACCCTCACGAGCACGCTCCGAGCGTAGGCCGGACCGGTGCTACGGTACCTCGAAGCGCTACCTCAGTCGCGACGTCGGAGCAACCAGCCCAGCAGCCCACCGCGCTCTGCCCCGTTGCCTTCGTTGGATGCCTCGGACTCGGTCCCGGCGGCCTTGGGGAGTCGGCTCGCGCGACCGGTGCGGGGAGCCTCCGTGGGCCTCTCCACCACCTCCGTGACCGCCTCCGGCCGCCCGGTGGCCACCCGGAACGCATTGGCGAACTCGGCGACCGTCGCGAAGCGCTTGTCGGCGTCGCGCGAGATCGCCTTGGTGACCACACGCACCACCGCCCGCGGAAGATCGGGGCGTAGCACCGCCAGATCCCGTGGGATGCCCGACAGGTGGGCGAGCATCAGGCTGTCGTAGGTGTCGCCCACGAAGGGCCGCTCGCCCGCCAGGACCTCGTAGGCCAGCACACCCAGGCTGTAGATGTCACCGCGCACGGTCGCCGGCTTGCCCTCGAACACCTCGGGCGCCATGTAGAACGCTGTACCCACGCGATCCTTGGAGTCCTCGGCCTGGAAGATACCGGTGCCGTAGTCACCGAGCTTGGCCACGCCACCTTCGGTGAGAAAGACGTTGGCTGGCTTGACATCGCGATGCAGAACGCTCCGTCGGTGCGTGTGCGCCAGTCCGGCCGCCACGCCCTCCACCAGCTCGTAGGCCTGCTCCAACACCAGCCGCCCTTTCTCCAGCAACAACTGGTCGAGGGTGCCGCCGGCACACAGCTCCAGCGCCAGGAAGGCGCGCTTGCCCGTGGGGAAGCCATCGAAGGCGGCGACGATGTTGGGGTGCGACAGCTTGACGGTGATCTGCACCTCGTTCTCGAACATGCGGCGCAGCACCGGACGCTCATGCAGCTCTTCGCGAGGGAGCTTGAGCGCGACACGACCGAACTCGCTGTGCTCGGCCAGGTAGACGTGCGACGTCTGGCCCGAACCCAGCTTCTGAACGATCTGGTAGCCCCCCGGTACGAAGGCGGGCTGGTCGTTCCCGGCGCTCATCCCGTCCCCTTCGGCGGTCGCTCCCAAGCGCCGCACCTAGTGGCGGCACCCGGCCGACTGCGCCACGATGCATTCACTCTACCCGGCCACGCGCCACGCGGAAGCGAACCATACCGCACGCTCCGCCCCCGCCGCGCCGGGCCCCCGGCGGCGGTGCGTCAGAGCTCGAAGTCGTCCCCCGGCTCGAGTGCCAGGCAGCGCGCATCCGTCTCGTTCTCCACCTTCGCCTTGAACGCCTGAGCGTCCTGACGGATGGGTTCGAAGGTGTTGTAGTGGATGGGGACGACGACCTTCGGCGCGAGCAGCTTCACGGCCTCCAGCGCGTCGTCCGGGCCCATGGTGAAGAAGTCTCCGATAGGCACCATCGCCAGGTCCAGCCCCTTGCGACCGATCAAGCGCATGTCGCTGAACAGCGCCGTGTCCCCGGCGTGGTACACGCGCTTGCCCCCCATCTCCAGGACGATGCCGGTTGGCATGCCGCCGTAGGTGCCGTCCGGGAACGAGCTCGAGTGCCAGGCGGGGGTGAACTGGACCCGCCCGAAGGGGAACGCGAAGCCGCCCCCGATGTTCATGCCGTGCCCCTTCATGCCCCGCTCGGACACGTAGTTGGTGATCTCCACCGGGCCGACGACGGTGGCGCCGGTGCGCTCGGCGATGCTCGGGGTGTCCCCGTAGTGGTCTCCGTGCGCATGGCTGAGCAGGATGTGGCTGGGCGCGACCTCGCTCGCCTCGACAGAGGTGGCGGGGTTGTGGGTCATGAACGGATCGATGACGACCTCATGCCCTTCTGCCGTGATCTGGAAACCGGAGTGGCCGAGGAACCGGAGCTTCATGCATACCTCCCGCTCGGAACGGCGAACCACGTGACGCCGCCGATCTCCGTCGGCGCCGCGTATGCGCACGTGCTTGCCCGAGTACCGGAGTCGAGGATAGCAGTCGCCGGAGCAACGGCGGGCCTCATGGGGAACGCCCGCTGCCCTGCCGGGCGGCGCACGCCGCCCGGCAGGCCGATGGCGGTGCGGCCGCGGGCGCCCCCTATACTGGAAAGGCCCCGGACCGTGACGCGGAACCGGTCCGCCGCGGCGCAGCGTGCGGCAGCCGGCGCCGCAGGAAGGACCGCGACGAGCGCCATCGTCACCACCAAGCTGCGGCCGCCGCCGCCACGGGCGGATCGCGCGCCGCGGCCGCGCCTGCTCGCCCGGCTCGACGAGGCGGCGGCGGGTCGTTTGACGCTGGTGTCGGCGCCCGCCGGGTACGGTAAGACCACCGCCCTGGCGAGTTGGGCGGCCGGTACCCCCCATCCCGTAGCCTGGCTCTCGCTCGACGAGGCCGACAACGCGCCGCAACGCTTCCTGCGTCATCTGGTGGCCGCCCTTCAACGGCGCGACGAGACCCTGCGCGAGCTAGGGGACTTCGTCGGCGAGGATCTCGAGGCGGCCCTCATCACGGTCGTCAACGACGTCGCCGAGAACATCGAGCCGCTGGTCCTGGTCCTCGACGATTACCACGTCGTGCACGCCGACCGCGTGCACGAGCTGGTGCGTTTCCTGCTCGACCACGCGCCCGAGCCGCTGCGGCTGATGATCGCGACGCGGGCCGACCCACCCCTGCCGCTGGCTCGCCTGCGGGTGGCGCACGCCCTGAGCGAGGTGCGCGCCGACGAGCTGCGCTTCACCGTCGAGGAGGCCGGCTCGATGCTCGCCGCTCTGGGGTTGGAGCTCGCCCCCGCCGACGTGGACGAGCTCACCTGGCGCAGCGAGGGCTGGCCCGCCGGCCTCCAGCTGGCAGCTCTGTCGTTGCGCGGCCAGCGCGACCCGCACGCCTTCATCGGCTTCTTCACCGGCACCGACCGCTTCGTGCTGGAGTACCTCACCGAGGAGGTGCTCACCCGGCAACCGCAGGAAGTGCAGGACTTCCTCCTGCTCACCTCGATCCTCGACGAGCTCGATGCCGAGCTGGCGAGCGCGGTGACCGGCACCTCCGACGCCCAGGCCATGCTGGACCACATCGAACACCACAACCTGTTCCTGGTGCCGATCGACGCTCAGCGCCGACGCTTCCGCTACCACGCCTTCTTCCAGGACCTGCTGCAGCACCGGCTGCGCTCGGCACGGCCCGACCTGCCCGCGGAACTCCACCGCCGTGCCGCCGGAGCGCTGGAGGCCCGTGGCGACCTCGAGGACGCTCTGCTCCATGCCGTTCAGGCGCGCGGCGAGGCGGAGGTGATCCGGTTGCTCGAGCGGCATCCCGACGGTGTGCGGCTCCGGCAGGCGCTGGCCGACGGACGGGCCGGGGGAAGCCCAGGGGGAGGCGCCCGTGACACCCTCCGGGACGCCGCCGCCGCCGGTGCCCCGGTAGACCGGACGGCAGGCGCGCGTGCCGTGCTGCGCCAGGCCCTGGACGCCATCGCCAGCGACGACGACCTCGAGGATCGTGAGGGAGGGGACCGTGAAGGCACGAAGGGCGAGGGAGCGCACACCCCGGGCGAGGGCGGTCACGCGCCGTTCGAGCCCGAGCCGCTCTCGGAACGGGAGCGCGAGGTGCTCCGCCTCATCACGGCGGGGCTCGCGAACAAGCAGATCGCCCGCCGCCTCGACGTCTCGCTCAACACCGTCAAGACGCACGTCCGCAACGTCTACTCCAAGCTCGGCGTGAGTTCGCGCACGCAGGCCGCGGCCCGCGCGCGCGAGCTGGGTCAGGGCTGAAGGCGGCCGGAGGCCCGGTCCCTGCTCACCCCTCGAAGCCGGCCGCCTCATCCTTCCGGGTGATGTCGACTCACCCCGGGCGGCCCTACCCTTGGGTGTCGAACACGGCACGCCCGCCGCGTGCAACCCGAGGAGGAAGGACCATGAGCGACCACGAGGACCGTCGCGAGAACGCCGCCGACGACAAGCAGCAGACCCACCGAGGTGACAGCTTCACCGAGGAGTTCAAGGTCAGCGGCGAGGCCGTCGTCTCCAAGATCA
>CAZTTB010000146.1:0-4571 GCA_964616005.1 uncultured bacterium
TGGGCCTTCCGCTACCGGCGGCTGGCCGGGCTCACGCCCGAGGAGACGGTCAACTACACCTTGCACCGGGCCTTCGGAGCGGGGCTCGACGCGGTGAGACGGGTAGTGATGGGGAGCACCGTCGCCGAGGAGGCGGCCCGCCTCGGGTACGTGATCGACGACGACGCGCCGGAGGACGAAGCGCTCGCGGCCCTGGAGCGGACCGCGGGCCAGCAGCGCGCCGATGCGGCTCTCCGCCTGTTCCTGGGAGCGCCGTTCGATGTGGGCGCTCCCCTGGCGCTGCTCACCCTGCGCGAGACCGAGGTGCTCGACCTGATCACGCTGATCGAGGGCGTCGCGGCGGGCCTGAGCAAGGGCGCGCTGGCCACCCGCTTCCTGGGACCGTTGCGACATGGAGAGGCCTGACCCCGTGCTCGCGCCCGAACGGCTCCAGGAAGTGAGCATCTTCGTGCTCGAGCGCGACGTGGAGACCGTCACCAACGTCCTGCTCCACGCCGAGTCCCTCCACCTCGAGGACGTCGAGACCGAGTCCCTGGAGCCGAAGCGTCACTGGGCGGAGACCGCCGACCGGGCGCTGGCGCTGGCGCGCCGTGCCGGTCAGGTGCTCGAGCTCCTCGACATCGATCCGCTGACGCAGGCGCCGACCGAACCCGTGCGCCCCGGGGACGAGCTCGACCTCATGGAAGCCCAGCTCGTGCTGGCCGAGACACGCGTCGCATCCTGGCGCGCGCGCGCGGAGCGCAACCGGCGCGAGCTGGAGTCGCTGGCGCTGACGCGGTCCCAGCTCGAGCTGCTCGAGCCGCTGCGCGTGCCCGTCGAAGCGCTGGGGGAGTTACGGCAGCACCACGTCGTCGTCGGAACGATGCCGGCGGAGAACCTGACTCGCGTCGCCGAGGCGCTCTTCACCGTGTCGTTCGTCATCGCTCCGGTGCAGGTGCGCGCCGGACGCGCACTGGTGGTCGCGGCCAGCACCCGTCAGGACGCCGCCATCCTGGACCGCGCGTTGCGCAGCGCCTTCTTCGAACCGATCCCTCTTCCCGCCGACGCGCACGGTCATCCGGAGGAGGCGCTGGCGGCGCTCGAACGGCGCGCCGAGCTTGCCCGGGCGAGCGAGAGCGAACTCAGCGCCGAACGCGTCCGCCTCGCCGCCGCGCTGCGGGACACGCTGGTTCCGTTGGAAGCACGACTGCGCGCCGCGTCGATCGTGGCCGAGGCGATCCGGCGCTTCCCCGGCCGCGGTGAGGTGTACCTGATCGCGGGTTGGGTCCCCGAGCGCAAGGTGGAGGCCCTCGGCAGCGAGCTCCGGGCCGCCGCCGACGCACCCATCGTGCTCCAGGCGGCGCCGCCCGCCGGCACGCGCCAGGGCGTGCCCACGCTGCTCAGCGCACCTGCCTGGTTGCGGCCATTCCGGATCCTGGTCACCACCTTCGGCCTCTCGGGCTACCGCGAGATCGACCCCACGCTGCCGGCGGCGGCGACCTTCGTACTCATGTACGGGATGATGTTCGGAGACGTCGGGCACGGCCTGCTCCTGGCCGCAGCGGGGGCCCTGCTGGGCAGGCGCGTCGGTCCCATGGCGCGCATCATCACCGTGGCAGGCGTGAGCGGCGCTCTGTTCGGCGTGCTCTACGGGACCGTGTTCGGAGCCCCGCTCTTCCCTCCCCTGTGGCTGCGACCCATGGACCGCATCCAGGACCTGCTGTTGGCGTCCATCGCCGCCGGCGTGGTGGTCCTCAACCTCGGCTTCGGCCTCAACCTGCTCACGCGGGCCCGCGCCCACGATCTCCTGGAGCTCGTGCTGGACAGGAACGGTGTCGTCGGGATCCTCCTGTACTGGACGCTCGTCGGAGGCGCCGCCCTGACCCTTCTCGGACGGCTCGACATCCGTGTGGTGCTGGTGACGCTGGCCCCGCTGGCGTTGCTGCTGTGGCTCAAGGAGCCGATCCAGGAGCGGCTCCGGGGACGGCCTGTGGGGCCCATCGGCGACACCCTCGTGACGGGCTTCTTCGAGCTCTTCGAGACGGTCCTCGGCTATGCCAGCAACAGCCTCTCCTTCGTCCGCCTGGGGGCCTTCGCGGTGGCCCACGAGGGGCTCTCCGCGATGGTGCTTCGCTACTCCGAGGGACCGGCGGGCTGGATCGTGCTGGTCCTGGGGACCGCACTGATCGTGGGTTTCGAGGGGCTGGTGGTGGGGATCCAGGCCTTGCGCCTGGAGTACTTCGAGTTCTTCGGTCGTTTCTTCAGGGGCGACGGCACTCCCTTCGTCCCGTTGACGTTCCAGGGAGGTCGCGATGCTCGGATGCATGCCTAGGGCCTGCAGGTCCTTCGTCCTTCGGTTGCTCGTCGCGCTGGCGGCGGGCGCGGGATGCACGCTGGCGGCGGCCCAGACGGCCCCGCAGAGCCCCGTCGAGGCGGTTCAGGCCGTCGCTCAGGGCAACCCCTTCCTCGCCGCCGCCATCGCCACCGGTCTCGCCGCCATCGGAGCGGGCATCGCCGTCGGGATCGCCGGAGCCGCGGCCATCGGCGCGATCGCCGAGAAGCCCGAGCTGCTGGGCCGGAGCCTGATCTTCGTCGGGCTGGCCGAGGGCATCGTCATCTACGGGTTGATCATCTCGTTCATCATCCTCGGGACGGGGTGAGCGCAATGGCCGGCGCGCGTGGGCTCACGGTCATCGGGGGCGCCGACGTCGTCCTCGGTCTGGGGCTGCTCGGCATCGACGGGGTCGTCGTAGCCGACGCCGCGCAGGCCCGCGTCGCACTGGCACGGGCCCTGGCCGATCGCGAGACCGCACTGGTGCTGGTGGACGAGGCCTGGGTCGAAGACCTGCGCGACACCGTGGAGGCGGTCGCCCAGGAGTCCGCGAGTCCGCTGGTGGTCGAGATCCCCAGCGCCATCGGAGCCGACTCGGCGCAGACCCTGCACCTGAGGGTCGAACGCGCGCTCGGCTTCAAGTTGAGGGAGTGAGGGTCGGCATGTTGGACGTGCGCGGGGACCTGGAAGCGCTGGTCGCGGAGGCTCATCGGCGGGTGGAGCAGCATGCGCTCGAGCAGGAGGCTTCGGCCGACCGACGCTCCGCCGAAGCGCTGGACGAGGCAAGGCAGGCCGTCGCCGCCATCCTCCACGATCATCGCGAGCGCACGAGGTCGGAAGCCTCCGAGGTTCGTGCGCACGTGCTGGCGCTCGGGGAGATGCGCTCGAAGCGGGTCGCGCTGGAGCAACGCGAGGCGCTGCTCGATGCCGTCTGGAGCGCCGCCACGGCGCGCCTCGCGGTGCTCCCCGACGACCCCCGCCGGTACCTCGCCACGCTCCGCCGACTCGCGGCGCTGGCCGCCCGGAACCTCCGCGCGGCCGAGGTGGAGCTCGCCTCCGAGGTGCGCGGCCACGACCTCCTCACGCCCGATCGGCTCGAGGCCTGGAGCACCGAGGACGGTGTGCGCTATCAGCGCGCGGCCGCTCCCGTTGCGATGATGGGCGGCCTCGTGGCCGGCGCCGGCCGGCTGCGCGTCGATTCCAGCTTCGACACCCGACTCCAGATCGCCCGCGAGGAGCTGCGTGAGGCCGCTACCGCGCGACTCCTGGGAAACGACGTCGAAGCTCAGGCGGAGCGGTGACGCCGTGAAGCAGGTCGGTACCGTGACCTGGATCAGCGGGCCGGTCGTGAAGGCGCGGCTGACGGCGCCGGTCGGGCTGCTGGAGCAGGTCTGGGTCGGCACCCTCGGGCTGGCGGGCGAGGTCATCGCGCGGGAACACGATCTCGCGACGGTGCAGGTCTACGAAGAGACGGACGGCGTACGGCCCGGCGAACCCGTGCGGTCCGACGGGCACCCGCTCGAAGTGGCCCTGGGACCGGGCCTGCTGGGCCAGGTCTACGACGGCCTTCAACGTCCGCTGGAGAAGTTGCTGGAGAGCGGCCCAGGTATCGAGCGCGGAGCCCACGCCGAACCCCTCCCGGATCGGACGTGGCCGTTCGTGGCGCGCGCCGTCGAGGGCGCCGACCTCCACCCCGGCTCCGTGGTGGGCGTCGTGCAGGAGACGCCACTGATCGAGCATCGGGTGCTCGTTCCGCCCGGACTCGAGGGCCGGCTCGAGTGGATCGCGGACGACGGCCAGGTGGCGCGCGACCAGCCGATGGCCCGGCTCCGCAGCGACGCCGACGGCGAGGTACACGAGCTGACGCTGGTGCAACGCTGGCCCGTCAGGGTGGCACGTCCGGCGCGGAGGAGGCTCGAGTCCCACCGGCCCCTGGTGACGGGGCAGCGCGTGCTCGACACCTTCTACCCCGTCGCGCGCGGCGGCGCTGTGGCCCTGCCCGGACCGTTCGGCGCCGGCAAGACCATCCTGCAGCACAGCCTCGCCAAATGGTGCGACGCCCAGGTGATCGTCTACGTGGGGTGCGGTGAACGCGGCAACGAGATCGCCCAGGTGCTCACCGAGTTCCCCAGCCTGCTCGATCCAGCCTCCGGCCGGCCCCTGCTGGAGCGGACCATCCTGATCGCCAACACCTCGAACATGCCCGTGGCCGCGCGCGAGGCCAGCATCTACACGGGCCTGGCGATGGCCGAGTACTACC